>JASJCF010000001.1 GCA_030066265.1 Acidimicrobiia bacterium
TCTCCGGAAGGGTCCTGACCTGGCAGTCGATCGGGTTGGCGCCACTGGTGGCCCCCACGAACTCGATCGTGGCACTCGTGCCGATGTCCGACACGTCCCACAGCGAGATGATGAGGCTCGAGCCGGCGTAGATCTCGTCCAGCCGTGCGACCTTGAACACCGGATTCGAACCGGTGTCGAACTGCCACAGCGACATCGTCCCGAGACCGTAGACCTGCAGGTCACTGGTCGAGCTGATCGCCCCTCCTGCACCGGCCCCGCCGCTGCTCGAGCCGCGAATCGAGAAGCCGTTGATCATGTTGGTGCCGTCGGACGATCCGTAGTCGCTCGAGACCTCGATGACGTAGATGCCACTCGTGGCGTTGTTGATGGTGCAGACGTTGACCCAGGTGTCGACCAATGCCGGGTCGAAGCTGGAGTGCGCCTGGCTGTAATAGTCGGATGCGCCACGGAAGGTGTCGTTGCACCCGCTCACCTGAACGTTGTTGTCGGTCCACTGGTTCGGCGTCGCATCGGGTTGGTAGACCTTGAATCGGGTCTTGGATCGCCAGCCGTGCGTATTTGTGTTCGAGTTGTCGGCGTAGACCCAGTCGTTGGTCAAACCTGGCCCGGTGCCCCCTCGACCGCCCTGGTCGTAGGCCTGGGGATCGAAGACCTGCACGTAGACGGTGCTGCCGATCAGCGAGCTGCCCTCGGGAACCTCGAATGCGTAGTAGTAGGACGGAACCTCGTACTCGACGTTGTTGCCGGAGTACCCGTCGTACTTCTGGGCGGCCACGGCATCGCCCTGGCCCTTCGTGCGGTCCTCGCCGGAGATGGCCACGAAGAAGTTCCGGTTGCGGCCACCGACGGTCGGGTCCTCGCCAAGATACGGCTCATCGCTGCCCAGCTTCAGCGCCGGGAGCTGCTCAGCGGTCGCTGACTCGGTGAAGGTGAGGGAGTCGATCCCGAAGACGCCGAGGAAGAAGGTCGGGATCGTGTCTTGGATCGAGACCTCGAGCTGGGCGCACGTGCCGCCGATCGCCGGAGTCACGGCGGCGCCGCTCGATCCGGAGTATCCGTTGCGGCTCGCGACGTCCAGTGCGGTGCTGTGCGGCTCGGTGCCGGTGTTCGGGAGGCCGCAGTTGGGCAGGGGCATGTGCACGACACCGGCGAGTGCCGCTGCTTCCGCGGCCTTTCGGGCGTTGAGCTGGCTGTAGAAGAGCCATCCGTAGTCGATGGCCAGCGCAGCCATTCCCATGAGCACGGTGAGGGAGGCGGCAACGAGGATGAGCACGGCCCCGCGCTCGCCTCGCTCCATACGGGTTGCGGTCCAGGTTCGCAGACGCTTCATCATCGGTCCTCAGGGCCCCGAAACGCCGAGCTGCTGGGGCTCGAGACGCATGATCGCCGTGTCCTGCCAGCAGTCGGTGGTGCCGCCCGAGCAGGTGACGTCGCCGAGGGGGAAACCGCCGGTGATCCACGTGTGGGAGAAGAAGACCCGCACGCCGAGCACATCCAGGCTCCCCACCGTGGCAGAGCGATCCTCCGGGCTCCAGCTCAGCGTGCTGACGTCGAAGTTCACCGGTGGATCCGGATCTGGACACGGCGTCCAGTTGCAGCCGGACGGGTTGTACGAGTACGTGTAGACGTTGCACGTCGTGGACGGACAACCGCCGACCGGGTTGCCCGCAGAGTTCGCCTCGTAGACGTGCACGGTCTTGACGACGTCCTGGCCCGCGTTGGGAAGGGCGATGAGGCCCTGCTCGAGCGATTCGAGCAGCGAGATGTCGGCGTATTCGTTGTTGGCGATCGCAGAGCCGACCCTGGCTGCGCTCTGGGAGGCGTTGCCGACCGTCAGCCGCTTGTTGAAGGCCAGCCCGAACTCGACGATGCCGAACACGAGCAACACGAGCAACGGGAGCACCATCGCCATCTCGACGAGGGCCGCGCCCTGCTCGCGCTCTTTCCTTCGAGTGATCATGTGCATTGCGCCCCTCGCTCCTGCAACCCCGCGCGGACACGAACCGCTTCGCCACGTAGCGTAACCATCACTGTGAGTGGCTGTACCGGTCGCACCATCTACCTGCTCGTCCTCGCACCCTCGTTGCGTACTCATACGGAGCATGACGGGAATCTTGGCCGCCGGCCTAACCTGACCACCCCTGCCGGGATGGCGGAATGGAAGACGCGGCGGACTCAAAATCCGCTGGGCGCAAGCCCGTGTGGGTTCGAGTCCCACTCCCGGTACCAGCGCTGTCACGCAACCCGTTGCTCGGTTCGATATCGGCAGCGGCCCCCTGCTTCTGAAGCGCCATTGTCGGGATGGTCACGGCGTCCGATCCGGGCCGCCGTTGCCGCCGGGTCCGCGCCCTGGCAATCTCGCGAGAGCGGGCAGGGTGGCTGCCTTTGTGTCGATGGGACCGGGCCCGATGGGGCTGCGATCGAAACCGGACGGATGTGCCCGGCTACTCGACGAGCTTCACCGGGTTGCCCTCGATCCGGGCCTCCCAGGTGGTGGTGTCGTTCGTCTGGCCCGGGTAGTTGTAGTCGATCGTCCACCAGCAGTCGAGCCCGCAGGTGTAGCCGGGAGGCAGCTGGACACGGATCTCGACACCGTGGTCGTTGAACCGTGACGAGCTCGTCGGGATGTCGCACGCAGCGAGCGTGCCACCGGGATACGACGGGTTCGTCGACGTCCACGTGCAGGAGGGCAGATTGCCGTGCGGGTCGCGGATCCGCAGTGAGTGGTTGCCGCTGGCATCACCCGGGTCCCACAGCCCGATCACGAGGTCCTTGCCGGCATGGATCTCCTCCACCTCGGCGAGGTAGAAGATCGTGTTGCCGGTGGCACCGTCGACGTTGGAGTAGATGGACATCGACCCGAGCCCGTACACCCGAGGCGTGGCGCCGGAGGCGCTGGTGCGAAGGGACCATCGGTTGAGTCCGCGTTCGCCGTCGTCGAGCGTGATGACGCGGAGGGGATAGATCCCCTCGCCCCGGTCGAGCACCGATGCCGGACACATCTCATCCCACAGGGAGTCCACGCCGCCGGGGAGGAAGGCGTCCACGTCGGCCCACGTCGTTGCTTGGGTCGCCCCTGGCATGTAGGGGTCCCTCGGTGGGAAGGTCACCACGCACAACACCTCGTTCGAATCCGTCGTGGAAGCGGGCGTGGCATCCGGGCCGTAGAGGATGAAGACCGTTGTCGGTCCGGGGCTCGAGCCCTGCGGGTTGTCGCCGACGAGGATCAGGTCGCCGCCACCCCGGGTGAAGGGCCCGTCGAAGATCTCCACCGACAGATTGGTCGCTCCGGCGGGGACCTCGATGCCGTAGAGGTAGCCGCCGGTCGTCGCAGCCGGATCGGCAGGGTTGTAGACCGTGGGCCTAGCGACGGGGTTCCGGGTGCAGCCGCTTCCAGACTGCCATGA
This sequence comes from Acidimicrobiia bacterium, assembly GCA_030066265.1. Taxonomy (GTDB): domain Bacteria; phylum Actinomycetota; class Acidimicrobiia; order Spongiisociales; family UBA5794; genus SZUA-442. The sequence continues at coordinate 3,411 of JASJCF010000001.1, forward strand.
CACGCACTGCGACGAATACAGATCGCCCATGCCACGGCCCGTGTAGTACCCGTGGATGTTGCCCCAGAACTCCGGCGAGTGACCGGAGGCCGGGTCGTTTCCGAAGCGCGGATCCGGGCTCCCGAGTGGGAGCGGGAGCACGTACTCGGCCACCGCCGTGCGCCCGATCGTGATCGCATCGAGGCCGAACACCTTCATGAAGAAGGTCGGAACGGCGTGCCGCACGGTCACTCGCAGCTGATTGGCATTGGCCACGGCCGTGGGGTCATCTGCATAGTCGATCGGAATGACCGAGGTCCCCGGGTCGGAATTGTCGTATCCGTTCTCGCCAGCGGCGGCGATCGCCTGGGCATAGGCCTCAGCCTGGTCGTCTGGCTCGTACACCACGCCTGCGAGGGCAGCGGCGTCCGCTCCATGCTGGATGTTGATGCCGTTGAGGTAGAGCCATCCGAAGTCGACGGCGAATGCGGCCATCCCCATGAAGACGGTCAGCAGGAACGCTGTGAGGATGAGGACGGCTCCCGACTCACCGAGTCCGAGCCGCCGCTTGACCGCCCCGACCGCTCGCTCGCGCAGTGCTCGAGGGCTCATCATCAGGGCCCCGATCCGAAGACATCCGGCTCGAGACGCACCAGGGCGCGCTCGGTCAGATCTCGATCCACACCGGGAATGAGGCCGGTGATGGCGTCATGGTGGTACGTGACCTCGACGCCGAGGACATCGACACCACCTCCGGATGGGTCGAGCTCGGTGTCGCGCACGTCTGGTGTCCACGGACCGCCGAAGATGGGCCCGCCTGGCTGCGACGGATCTGGACATGGGTTCCACCGACAGGGAAGGACGTTGGTGAACAGATAGGTGTTGACGTCGAAGGCGCTCTTGGCGCCGGTGATCTCGTCGGCGTGGAAGATGTCGACGCTGATCAGCACGGAAGCGTCGACCTGGTCGTAGAGGCCAGCCTCGAGGGCACGCAGGATGCGGAAGTCGGCCTCTTCTCGGGTACCCATCGTCGCACCCGTTCGTGCAGCGGAATTCGCCGCCGATGCGATCGTGAGCTTCTCCTTGAAGAGGAACCCGTACTCGACGATCCCGAACACCAGCAGCACGAGCAGGGGCAGCACCATGGCCATCTCCACCATGGCTGCTCCGCGCTCGCGTCGGTTCGCGCCCCGTCGTGTTGTGAGCACCACGCGATCTCCTCAGGTCCGGGGTACTCAGTGTAGCACTGCAACTACTCAGCGTCACGGGCCATTCCAGGCCCTACCAGCGCGAGCTAGTCACTGCCGCCTGCGTCGGCACGCGACGGTCAGCGGCGGGCCACCCGACTGACGTCGGTCGCCGCTCGCAGCTCGGCGACGAACGTCGAGAGGTCGTTCGCCGCCTCGACTGCGGAGTCAGCCTCCAGCACGCGCCGTACGACCGCCGTTCCCACGATGACCCCGTCGCCATGACTCGCAGCGATCGAGGCGTGTCCGGGTGTGGAGATGCCGACACCGAAGACGATGGGAAGGTCTGAGCGACTCCGAATCCGCTCTGCCAGCGCTTCGATGTTCACGGAGGCGTCGTCACGCTCCCCCGTCACCCCGATCTCGGCGATGGCATAGACGAACACCGGATCGGAAGCGACCACGTGCTCGAGCCGATCGTCGTCGGTGGTCGGCGCCACGAACAGCACGAGGCCCAGGCCATGCTCGCCAGCCGCACGCGCAAACGGCGCAGCCTCGTCGGCGGGGAGATCCGCAACGATCACCCCGGACGCTCCGGATGCGGCGACCCGGGAGAAGAACCCACCGATGCCTCGCCGCAGAACGGGGTTCACGTACGTCATGACCAGGACCGGCTTGCCGGTGGTGTCGACGACCGACCGGACCACGTCGAGGGCGCGATCGACGGTGACGCCTGCTTCGAGCGCTCGTTCCCCGGCTTCCATGATCACCGGGCCATCCATGAGTGGATCGGCGTAGGGGATGCCCACCTCGAAGCCGTCGGCGCCGGCGTCCGCCATTGCGGAGAAGAGGCTCGGAGACTCCTCGACGGATGGAAGCCCGGCAGTGAGATACGGCAGGAGGACGGCCCGGCCGTCGGACTCGGCGTCGGCGAAGAGCCGCCGGATGCGCTCGTGGCCCGTTTCGGTCCTCGAGTCGGTCGGATCGGGCTCAGTTGGAGCGGGCTCAGTCATACAGGGCAGCGACCTGCTGGACGTCCTTGTCGCCCCGGCCTGAGAGATTGAGCACCACCGTTCGGCCACGGAGTTGGTCGGCTTCGTTCACGATCCACGCCAGGGCGTGGGCAGACTCGAGCGCGGGGATGATCCCTTCGGTCTGGGCCATGAGATGAAAGGCTTCCATGGCTTCGTCGTCGCTCACCGACTCGTAGCGAACGAGGTCCTCGTCCTTGAAGTAGGCGTGTTCGGGGCCGACCCCCGGATAGTCCAATCCCGCAGAGACCGAGTGTGCTTCCAGCACCTGGCCGAAGTCGTCCTGCAGCATGTAGGTCATCGACCCGTGGATGACACCCGGAGATCCGACACCCAGCGACGCTCCGTGCTTGCCGGATGCCAGGCCCAGGCCCCCCGCTTCGACGCCGACCAGCTCGACACCACCGTCCGCTGCGTACGGATAGAAGATGCCCATCGCGTTCGAGCCGCCGCCAACGGAGGCAACGATCACCTCGGGAGCCGGAATGCCGTCCGCGGGCATCTGCTGTTGCAGCTCCTCCCCGATCACCTTCTGCAACTCGCGCACGATCCACGGGAACGGATGCGGGCCGACCACGGACCCGATGATGTAGTGGGTGGTCTCGACCGAAGACACCCAGTCGCGCATAGCCTCGGACACAGCATCCTTGAGCGTCCCGGCACCCGACGTCACCGGGATCACCTTCGTGCCGAGCATCTGCATGCGGTAGACGTTGAGTGCCTGGCGTTCGATGTCCTTCTCCCCCATGTACACCTCGCACTCGAGGCCGAAGAGGGCGCACGCCGTGGCGGTTGCGACGCCGTGTTGACCGGCCCCGGTCTCGGCGATCACGCGCGGTTTGCCCATGCGTTTGGCCAGGAGGCCCTGGCCGACCGTGTTGTTGATCTTGTGGGCGCCCGTGTGTGCGAGATCCTCACGCTTGAACCACAGATCGACGCCGAGCCGGTCGGAGAGCCGGGCCGCCCGGAACACCGGCGTCGGCCTCCCCACGAACGTCCGCAACAGGTGGTCGAGCTCGGCATGGAAGTCATCGTCCGACCATGCCTCGGTGAAGGCCGTCTCGAGCTCGAAGAGCGCCGGCATGAGCGTCTCGGGCGCGTACATGCCGCCGAACGTGCCGTAGCGCCCCCGTGCGTCCGGTCGCTCGAGCTTCATGCCGATTTCGCCTCCTCGATGAACGCCCGGATGGTATCGGGGTCCTTGACGCCCGGTGCGGTCTCGAGCCGGCTCGACGCATCCACGCCGAAGGGTGCGACCTCGGCGATCGCTCGGCGGACGTTGTCGACGCCGAGACCACCGGCGAGGACGAAGGGAGCGAACCGGCGATCGATCAGTTCCCAGCGAAACACGGTTCCGGTGCCCCCATGCGAGGGAGAGGCCGTGTCGAGGAGGGGGATGGCACCGGTGGGCACCTCGTGCGGATTGCGTGCCGCGCCCGATGGACCCATCGGAACCGGGAGCAAGACCTCCCACGACGAGTCCAGAGCACGGCGAGCAGCCGCGACTGCGTGGGCTCCGTGGGGTTGGATCCCCGTCGCACCCGTCTGGTGAACGGCATCGGCGAGATCATCCGGTGAGGCATCGACGCTGACGAGGTACGAAGGGAGAGATGCGTGCGCCACCATGTCGGCGATCGCCTCCAGGGGCTGCGCACGGGGAGATCGGGGTGCGATCACGAATCCGACCGCATCCGCACCGGCTTCGTGAGCCGCATCGAGCGCTTCGCGCGACGTGATGCCGCAGATCTTCACCCACGTCATGATGCAGTGCGCAACTCGTCCACGAACCGAGCGGGGTCCTCGTGGCGAACGAGCGCCTCGCCGACGAGGATGGCGTCGTAGCCCGCAGCCCGCATCCGAGCGGCTCCCTCGACGGTCGACACCCCGGACTCGGCCACGGAGACGAGGTGGTCGGGGATGGAAGCCGCCGCCTCCTCGGCCGTTGCGAGGTCCGTCACGAACGTCGTGAGGTCGCGGTTGTTGACACCGAGGATCTCAGCGCCTGCCGCTACGGCCCGATCCACTTCCTCGACGGTATGGGCTTCCACGATCGCCTCGACGCCGACGTCTGCGGATGCGGCGATCAAGGACACCAGCGATGCATCGTCGAGGGCGGCGACGATCAGCAGGACGGCGTCAGCGCCTGCGGCTCGCGCTTCCCATATCTGGGCTTCATTCCGAGTGAAATCCTTGCGAAGGACCGGAACGTCGACGCTCTCGCTCACCGCAGTGAGGTCGGCGAGGCTCCCACCGAAGAAGTCGGGCTCGGTGAGCACCGAGATGGCCGCAGCACCACCCCCCTCGTACGCCCTTGCTTGCGCCACCGGGTCGATGGCTGCGTCGATCACTCCTGCCGACGGTGACCGGCGCTTGATCTCGGCGATCACCGCCAGGCCTGCATCGGAGAGGGCTCTGCGAAGGCTCTTGGCGGGGCCTGCGGCCCGGGCTCGGCGAATGCTCACCTCTCGGTGGGCTTCGGCTTCCACCGCACGCCGGTCGGCGGAGATGAGGATCTCGCTCAGCATCCCGGCATGCTATGCCGGCTCAGCCGGCTGGAGGCGGATGGTGAACACCGTTCCCAGCCGGCTCGACGACGTGCACGTCACCGTGCCACCCATGGCGTCGACGAGCTCCTTCACGATCGCCAGCCCCAGACCCGAGCCGGACGGGCGCTCTGCGCGATAGCGATCGGCGACGTACAGACGATCGAAGACGTAGGGAATGTCGGACGTCCGAATCCCGGCTCCGGTGTTGGCGACGGAGACCTCGGGGACGTCCCCATCGCCCACCGTCACGGTGATCGTGCCGCCATCCGGCGTGTAGCGCAGGGCGTTGTCCATGAGATTCCCGATCACCTGACGCAATCGGTCGGGATCGACGTGCACGACACCGGTGCCGTCGGTGACGGTCGTGATCTCGATCGACGCAGCCGTCGATCGGTGCCGATAGCTCTCGGCGATCTCGGCGACGAGACCCGACAGCTCGACGATCTCCGGGCGAAGCGTGAACTCACTCGCCTCCAGGCGGGCGAGGAGCGTGACGTCCTCGATCAGCCGAGACAGCTGATCGGTCTGTCGGTGCAGGGCAGCGGCGACCTCGGGCATCTTGTCGGTGCTCACATCACCGGCGTCGAGCGCCTCCGCGTAGCCGCGGATCGTGGTCAGCGGCGTGCGCAGATCGTGCCCGACCGCCATGAGGAACTGGCGCTCGCGCTCGCGGGTCGACTCGAGGTCCTCCGCCATGTCGTTGAATGCCTCGGCCACCTTGCCGATCTCGTCGTCGCCCTCCCGTGCGGCCCTGGCCGACAGGTCGCCCTCGCCGATCCGCTCTGCGGCATCACCGATCGAAGCAAGTCGGAGGGACAGCGAGCGTGACAGCCAGGCGCCCAGAGCGAGCGTGAGGGTCGCACCGACCCCCAGGGCGAGCAGCAAGGACCAGATCACGACCCGAGAGGGGAACAGCTGCTGCGTCCGTCCGATGGCCACGGTGAGGGCACCCGTGGGGAGGTCGACACGTTCGACGACCACAGCCATCGGCGTTCCCTCGACGTCAACGGTCGCGACGTCGCCTGGTCGTGCGCTGGCCGGGACGCTCGGGAGCACGACGAGGGGCTCGCTGATCGGGACATCGTTGCCCCGCACGGTCAGGATCGCCTCGACCACGTCGTGGCCGCCGAGGATGCGGGCACGCTCGAGGCTTCGTTCCAGCGTGTTCCGATAGCGGGCCAGTTGCGCAGCTACATCCCCGCCGCGCCGGAAACGCACGTCGGAGAGATCCTCGTCGATGAGCTCAGCCGTCACCCTGGCTTGGCGCGCAAGCTCGACCTCGGCAGAGGATTGCACCCTCGCTCGCACGGCGAGCGCCGTGCCGACGCCGACCAGCAGGGTGATCGCCACGACCACCCCGGTCGCGAGGAGGATGCGACGCGTCACGATGCGTCGACGCGATACCCGACACCCCACACCGTGGCGATCGGGAACTCGGGGAGCTTCTTGCGAAGCTGGCGGATGTGCACGTCGACCGTCCGGGTCTCACCGAAGTAGTCGTACCCCCACACGGCTTCGAGGATCTGGGCACGCGACAGGGCGAGGCCGGCGTTGTCCGAGAGGTACCACAGGAGATCGAACTCCCTGGCGGTGGGGCGCACGACGATGCCATCCGGCGTGAGGACCTGGCGCCGGCCGGCATCCACCACATGCCCGTCGATGGTGACCGTCGAAGGCGCCTTCGGCCGGTCCTCGGCGCGGCGAAGGACGGCGTGCACCCGCGCCATCACCTCGCGGGGCGAGAACGGCTTGGTGATGTAGTCATCGGCTCCGACCTCGAGGCCGATGATGGTGTCTGTCTCCGAGTCTCGCGCCGTGATCATGAGGATGGGAATGTCCGACGCCTCCCGGATCGCCTTGGCGACGGCGAATCCGTCCATACCCGGGAGGCCGAGGTCGAGCAGGACTGCTCGCGGGGGTCGTGTGCGGAGCGCTTCGAGGCCCTGTTCGCCGTCGGGAGCGTGCACGAGGGCGAACCCCTCATTCTCGACGTGCAGCCGGAGCATTCCGGCGATGTCGTCGTCGTCTTCGATCAGGAGGACCGTTCCCTGGCGCACATCCGCTCCTCGAGCACCGTCGTGATGACGGTATCGACACGATGTAAGAGGAATGTGAAGGGATCGTGGCAGCGAGCTGAGATCACACAGGCGGGCTGAGGTCACACAGGCGGGCTGCGATCGTCGGCCTCGGTGGTGCGATCGAGGTCTCGTGCAAGCGAAATCGCCGTGAGGACCGCGGCCGCCTTGTTCACACACTCGCGGTACTCGGCTTCGGGACGGGAGTCGACCACGATGCCCGCTCCAGCCTGCACCCAAGCGGTGTCACCCTCGATGATGCATGTCCGGAGGGCGATGGCTGTGTCGAGGTTCCCCGAGAAGTCGATGTACCCGACCGCACCGGCGTACGGACCCCGGGCGGTGGGTTCCAGCTCGTCGATGATCTCCATCGCACGCACCTTCGGGGCTCCTGAGACCGTTCCATGCGGGAAGGTGGCACGAAGGACGTCGACCGGGCCCACCCCGTCCCGCAGCTCTCCGCTGACCCCGGAAACGATGTGCATCACGTGCGAGTACCGCTCGATCACCATGAGATCGTCCACCGAGACCGTGCCGAATCGGCACACGCGACCGAGATCGTTCCGTGCGAGGTCGATGAGCATGACGTGCTCTGCCCGCTCCTTCGGGTCTGCGAGGAGCTCATCCTCGAGCTCGCGATCCTCTCTCTCCGTCGAACCTCGGGGACGGGTGCCGGCGATCGGTCTCGAATACGCTCGCCCATCTCGCACCCGCGACATCAGCTCGGGTGAGGAGCCGACGATCGCGAGGTCACCGGATCGCACGAGGAACATGTACGGCGACGGGTTCACCATGCGCAAGGCCCGGTAGATGGAGAACGGGTCGGATCCGTGGTCTGCCTCCCATCGCAGCGAGGGCACGATCTGGAATGCATCGCCTGCGACGATGTGGTCGACGGCGGTCGTCACTGCGGACTCGAACGCCGCTTGGGTCATCGACGCCTGCGCGCCCACCGGGGCGGCGTCTTCAGGGGGTCGCTCCGCAACGGGCTCGGCAATGGGATGTGACAACCCGTCGCGGGCACTCGTGAGGGCCCGCACCGCGGCGTCGTAGTCGGCGTCCGGGTCATCGCCGACGAAGGCGTTCCAGATGAGCGTCACGCTGTCGCGGAGACGATCGAAGGCGGCGAGGCCTCCGACGAACTGCCACACCATCTCCGGGAGCTCCCGGTCGTCCGGCGGACGGTTCGGCAGGTGCTCGACATACCGGACAGCGTCGTAGGCGAGGAATCCCACCGCACCCGAGTGCAGGGGCGGCACCGGGCCCGGAAACCGGAGCGCCCGGTCGTCCGGGATGGAGAACCGATCCGTCAGGTCCTCGAGCACCGACAGGGGATCGCCGGTGGGCACGTCGACCCATTCGACGTCGGTCGTCACGGCTCCATCATGTGATGTGACGGTGAACGCAGGTCGCCAACCGACGAACGACCACCGAGCCCACCGCTCGCCACCCTCGACGGACTCGAGCAGGAACCCGTCGTCGTGCCCGACGAGCCGGTCGTAGATGCCGACCGGCGTCAGGCGATCCGCCACCAATTCGACACTGACGGGGATGACCGTTGCCTGCTGCTCGGCGAGATCACGAAACTCGTCTCGGGTGAGGGAGAAGTGCATGCCCGGCGAGGCTAGACCGCGACGCGCCTCACCCGTAGCCAGGAGCCCGTCGCCAGGAGATCGGGCCATCCAGCTTCGGTATCAGGACCCGGTGGGCCGAGTATCGCCGCAACTCACGCAGTCGATGGGGCTGCCTGCCGTCGGCGCACGAGCTCTCGATGGCGCGTCGACGGTGCTGGAGAGATACTGGACGAAGGCCACCGCTGGAGGTGGGTCCATGAAGCATCTCCGGAATACCCCGTTGCTGGTCCTCGCTGTTGCGAGTCTGCTGGCAACGACATTGGCAGGATGCTCGGACAGTCCGGGCGCACATCGCGTGCTCGTGATACCGCGGGTCGACTCGGTCGACATGGACTACATGCTCGAGAACGAGGTCGGCGTGATGCTCGAGATGCTCGATGCCGCCGGAGTCGAGGCTGATGTGGCGCTGCCGAGTGGGCAGGCGCTCGAGGGCCGAACGATGACGCTCGAGGCGGACCTCTCGCTCGATGACGTGGTCGTGGGTGACTACGACGGTGTGCTGCTCCCCTGCATGGCAGCCGGCTACGAGCGCAACGAACAGACCGTCGAGATCGTGCGGACTGCTGGAGACATGGGCCTGCCCGTTGCGGCTCAGTACGGATCGGTGTACACGCTGGCGGAAGCCGGAACCCTTCACAACCGCCAGTATGCGCTCGGTGCCCCGATTCCGGACTGGATCGTCGAAGACGAGGGCGGCGGGATCTACGCCGGCACGGGAGTGATCGAGGATGGCGGTGTGATCACGTCGGGTACCTGCTCGTACATGGCCCGGGACACCGGTCGACCCGACGGCACTCCGGAACTGACCCGAATGCTCATCGAGGCTCTGGAATAGCAGCGGGGCGTCGCTCGGATGTCGCGAGACGTCGCTCGGATGTCGCGAGACGTCGCTCGGATGTCGCGAGACGTCGCTCGGATGTCGCTAGACATCCGCAAGGTCCTCGAGGCCCAATCGGATGAGCAGATCCGAGAACCACGCAGACAGCGTCGTGATCTGGCCGGTGATGAGGAGCACGCCGAAGAAGGCCAGGAGCACACCCGAGGCGACCGTGATCTGGGTCAGGTAGCGCTTGACCCAGTTGAAGGCTGAGAACGCCTTCGCCAGGAGCAGCGACGTGAGCAGGAACGGGATCCCGAGTCCGATCGCATAGAAGGCGAGCACGAGCATGCCCTCACCGACCGTTTCCTCGTTGGCGCCGAGCAGCAGGGCTGAGGCGAGGAACGGCCCGATGCACGGTGTCCAGCCGAAGGCGAACGCGGCCCCCATGACCGGAGGACCGAAGAGGCCGAGGCGGCGTGCGCCCGACGACTCGATCCGACGGTCCTTCATCATCGGCAGCAGCCAGCTCGGTGTCCACACCGCGGTGATCGCGATGAACAAACCCATCGCAACGATCACCCAACCAGCGATCGTGGTGAAGATGCTCTGGTTGAGCAGACTCGAGATGGATGTCGCCGTGGCGCCGAGTGCGATGAAGACGATGGAGAAGCCGACGATGAACAGACCGGTTCGTCCCACGACCCGCGTCATCGACACATCGCCCTCGGCCAACTCCGCCATGTCGTATCCCGACATCAGCGACACGTAGCCAGGGAGCAGCGGGAGCACACAGGGCGACACGAAGGAAGCCGCACCGGCGAAGAGAGCTGCGATCAATGAGACTTCCACGGGTTCCTCGTCGTCGTCTGAACACCCCAACGGTATCGGGCGGGCCCGTGTTCCTCGTTCACGCCTTGTTCACACCGGTGAACCGAGGACCGCAGTCGCACATCGCCGGAGCGGGCGATAGCCACGAGGTGACGGTCGTTGACCGCTACCCTCCCCGGCGCTTCGACCCAGGGCCCGGATGTCACTGATCAACTCGACACCCAGCACCGGCATGTTCAATGCCCAAGACCGCCGCATCTTGTTCCTGGCGTCGATCATCGGCTTCGTCGCCGGCTACGCGGGCAGCCAGATGCCCCACACGCTGCCGTTCGCCCGCACGGCGCTCGAGCTCACCGAGGGCCAGATGAGCGGGGTGTTCGCAGCGGTGCGGGCCGTCTCCCTGTTGGGCGTGCTGTTCGCCATTCCGGCAGACACGAATGGGCGCCGGAGGCCCATCCTGGCTGCCTACGTGTTGATGTTGATCGCGAGTCTCGGAACGGCGCTGTTGCCGTCGGCCGTCGCCTACACCGCAACGCAGTCCCTCGTGCGCGTGAGCGTGGTCGCGTTGGCCGCGTTGATGCTCGTCATGGTCGCCGAAGAGGTCCAACCGTCGATTCGAGGCCTTGCGCTCGGGATCTTCGGCCTCGCCGGCTCGCTCGGCGTGGGGACCGGTCTGGTCCTTCTCCCGCTTGCGGAATCGAACGAGAATGCCTGGCGGGTGCTCTTCGGGTTGGCGGCACTCGGCTTGCTGGCGGTGCCCCTCCTGTCTCGGTTCCTGCCCGAAAGCCGTGCGTTCGTCCCCGCCCCCCGCATCCCCTTCGTCAAGGCCCTCCGCATGGGCCTCTCGAAGCACTTCTGGCCGCTGGCGGTCACCTCGTTCTTCATCGCCGCCTTCTCGTCGCCGGCATTCGACTTCGTCCTGGAGCGACTCATCAACGACCTCGATTGGGACACGGGGGCCGCGCGGTTCCTCCTGATCGTGTTCTCGGGTCTCGGCGCGATCGGGCTCCTGGTCGGCGGACGGCTCGCCGACACCGTGGGCCGACGACCCACCACGGTCGCCGCCATCGTCATCGGTCTGGTCGGGGGCGTCGGCTTCTACCTGCTCGATTCGGGTTGGTTCCTGGCGGCTTCGATCTTCCTCGCAACGCTCGGCGCCACGATGTTGACCCCATCCTTCGGAGCGCAGCGGTCCGAGCTGTTCCCCACACGGGTCCGGGCGACGGCGAATGCGTGGATCACCAATGCGGCCATCTTGGGGAGCATCTTCGGCTTCGGCGTCGGTGCCCTCCTGATCGATCGCATCGGCCTCTCGTTGACCGTCGCGACCCTCGGTGCGGGGTTGATCGTCGCCGTGGTGCTCATCCTCCGGCTTCCTGAGACACGCGGGATGGATCTCGTCCGCGCCCCAAAGGCCCAACGCCGTACCACCACAGGAACGCAGCCAGGCGGCTGACGGTCAGGACCGTCACGGCCAGCCACACCCCGACGAGCGTGTCGCCGAACAGGGCCAGACAGATCAAGGTGGCAGCGAGCGCAGCGACCATCGACACGGCGAGGAACCGGAATGCACTCGCTCCGACGCCGATGCCATCCCACACGTAGACGAGGGCGGTCAGCGGCTGGAGCACGATCACGAAGCCGTAGATCGACCGCAATGCGGCCGAGACGTCGGCGTCGGCACCGAAGACGACAGGGACCAAGGGCGCAGTGACCAACAGCATGCCCGAGAGGGCCACACCGGTCATCAGTCCCAGGGCGAGCAGGCGGTTCGAGACATCCCTGGCCGCCACGGGGTCCCCGCGCCCGAGATCGGTGCCAACCATCGCCTGAGCGGCGATGGCGTACGAGTCGAGCACGAACGACAGGAACAGCCACACCTGGAGCGCCAGCTGATGTGCTGCCACCGGAACGGTACCAACCCGGGTGGCGGCCACCGTGACCGCCGTGAGGGCAGCCAGCAGAGCCGCACTTCGGATCATCATCGGCCAGCCGGCCGCCAGGATGCGACCGATGCCGAGCGACTCCAACCGCTGCCAACCCCGTGTGATGCCCAGGCGACGGCGCTTCGGGCCGAACATCAGCACCAGGAAGGCCCCAGCTGCGAAGACCTGTGCCACGACCGTCGCCCACGCCGCGCCGGCGACCCCGAGATCGAAGCCGAAGATCAACACCGGATCGAGAACGAGGTTGACCACCGTCAAGCCGATGACGACGTACAAGGGTGTTCGCGTGTCCGAGTGACCCCGGAACACTCCATGACCCACCATGGCGACCAACATCGCCGGCAGGGCCAGGAATCGGATTCGGAGGTAGGTGGTGGCCTCGGCCGCCACCGCTGGCTCTGCGCCGAACGCATCGACGATCGATGGCGACGCCGCGATGGCCACAACTCCCACTCCGAGGCCGACGGCTCCGGCAACGAGCAGCGCTCCCTTCGAGATGGAGCCTGCTCGGTCGATCTCGTTGCGCCCGACTTCGCCTGCCACCAGCGGCGTGATCGCAGAGTGGACGAAGTTGAAGATCGAGAAGACGGCTGCAAAGACCGCGGATGCCACGGCCAGGGCTGCGAGCGATTCGGTGCCGAGCCTGCCCACCCATGCGGTGTCGACGATCGACACCAGCGGATCCAGGGCGAGTGTTCCGAGCGCAGGGATCGACAACGCAGCGATCTGCGCATCGCGCGGGTTGCGTCGGAACGACGAGCGAATCGAACTCAAGGCGGCGGTTCCGACTTCGGCTCGTACGGGCAGCGGTCTCGCATCGGACACTCCCAACACCGGGGGCGCCGAGCGTCGCACACGTCCCGGCCGAACTGGATGAACCGCATGGAGATCCCCGACCACGATCGCTTCGGGTAGAGCGCCATCAGCTCCCGTTCGACGGCGACCGGATCGTCGCTCGTGGTCAATCCCAGCCGATGCGTGACCCGCTTCACATGCGTGTCGACGGCGATGGCCGGCAGGTCCCAGATCTCGGCGAGCACCACCGACGCCGTCTTGCGACCGACGCCACGCAGCTCCGTGAGCGCACCGATGTCGGCAGGCACATCGCCACCGTGGTTCGCCACCAGATCGGCGGACAGGGCGATGATGCTCTTCGTCTTCTGCCGGAAGAAGCCCGTGGAGTAGATGATCTTCTCGACGTCCTCCGGGTCTGCGACGGCGAGGTCGTGAGGCGTTGGGTACCGTTCGAAGAGCTGCGGCGCGACTGCATTGACGTTCTCGTCGGTGGTCTGAGCCGACATGACCGTGACGACGAGCAACTGCCATGCGTCGGCGTAGTCGAGCGCCGTGCCCATCTCGGGATACCGGCGATGAAGCCGACGAAGGATGACGCCGGCATTGCGCTTCTCCTCGGTGGTCGGAGATGGGGCATCGGGCGGCATCGCCGGCGATGGTACCGGCAGGCCGGCAAACGTCCGACTTGCGGCGGTCTACGAGCCGATCGCGATCACCACGATGCCTATGGCGATGTAAGCCGCTCCTCCGAGGACCTGCCAGAACGCGCGAGGGTTCGCCTCGGGTCTGAGACCTCGGCGGAGCCGCTCCTGGGCCGTGACGGGATCGCGGAAGCCGCCCGTCGTCGCAACGTCGTCCTCGGCCTCATCGGCGCGTCGCGTGCCGAAGAGAGCCCCGGCAGCCCCGATACCGAGGTTGGTGTATCCCCCTCCGCTCGCTCCCCCGGCGAGCAGGAACACCACCCCGTAGAGGATGATCGTGTACCCGATGGAGGAGGCAAGCGCGACGTCGGAGATGATGAAGATCACGAAGCCGACACCGACGCACGCAGCAAGGCCGACCCCGAACACCGTCAGGTAGTCCGGCATCCGGTCCGCCAGCGAGAGGTGGTCCGGCGTCGTCTGATCGTCAGGCTCCATGGCGGCGAGCGTACCGGCTCGGCGGGGACCCGGGCCCGCCGTAGGCTCGCACCGTGCAACGGAGGACCCTCGCTCTCGTGCTGCTGGCCGTGGCTGCGGCGCTGTTCGGCATGACGTTCGTGGCCGTCAAGGACGCCCTCACGGCCATCCCTCCGCTGTCGTTTGTGGGGTGGCGGTTCCTCCTCGCAGCGGTGGTGCTGCTCGTCGTGGCATGGCCGAGACATCGCTCGGTGTGGATCGACGGATGCATCGCAGGCTCCCTGCTGTTCGCCGGGTATGCGGCCCAGACGATCGGGCTCGAGCAGACCTCGGCCACCAACTCGGGGCTCATCACCGGCCTCTACGTCGTCTTCACACCCCTGCTCGCCGCGGCGTTCTCGAGGATGGCACCGGCGATGTCGACGCTCCTCGGAGCTCTGACCAGCGTGGTCGGGCTCGCCCTCCTCACCCTCACGGAGACGCTGTCTCTGAGCTCCGGTGACGGGTGGACACTGGTGTGCGCCATCGCCTTCGCCGGCCACATCGTCGCCCTCTCCCGCCTCGCTCCTCGCCACCGCGACCACATCGTCGCCTTCACGGCGGTCCAGCTGCTCGTCACGGCGATCGCCTCGCTGGTGCTGTCGGTGATGTTCGAATCGACGGGCCTGCCTCCGCGCTCCACCTGGGTCACGATCGCCGTGACGGCTCTCGTCGTCACCTGCGGGGCGTTCCTCGTCCAAGTGTGGGCTCAGACGATCGTGGGCCCCTCACGAACTGCGATCGTCCTCGCGCTCGAGCCCCTGTTCGCCGTCATCACGGCTGCGGCGTTGTTGGGCGAACGGCTCACGGTGCGCGGTTGGGTGGGAGCGGCGCTCATCATCGCCGGGACGTACATCGTGCTGGTGTTCGCTCCGCCCGAGGCGACGGATCTCCAGCAGGCCGAAGTGCTGTCAGAGGCTCACTGACCGCTGCGCTGACCGTCGCAGCCATCGAACGCACCAGGCGATGCCGCCGCCGACCACGATGGCGGCCATGCCCAGGATGAAGACCAGCTCCGCAATGGTGAAGACAGAGGTCTCGCACGTGCCGAGTCCGTTGGGGCACATGCCCAGGCCCGTGCCCCCGGACACGAGATCGGCGAGCACGACTGCGGGGAGGGCGAGCAACAGGACGCCGAGGGCGACCAGCAGACCCAGCAGGAACCTCACGAACGGCATGCGCCGAGCGTACCGACCGGCGGAAATTGCCGAGGGACAATGCCTCCGGTACGGTGCCTCGGGAACGGTGCCTCCGGTACGGTGCCGACGAGACGATTCCTCCACCCAGCCGTGACGCCACTCGCTCAACCACCCTTCCACGTCGAGTCCTTCACCCAGGACGAAGAAGCCGTCCTCGCGCCCTACTTCACGAACCTCGACCGGCCGGTCTTCGCGATCCGGGGGCTCCCCGAAGTCGTCAAAGGGGCTCTGTTCGCCCGCTACTCCCGGTCGGAGAAGTCGATCAGGCGACTGTTTCTCGACGAGTTCGCAACCGATCCCGATGTCGGGATCGCACACATCGCAGCCGTTGACGATCCGAGCGGACCCGTGGGTCTCGAACGAGCCCAAGCCCTGTACGACCGCGTGTTCACCCAGTACGGAGACGACTCGGTCGCTCAGCTCGGCGGGGCGCATCTCGCCGTCGAGCAAGCATCGAACATCCTCACCAAGGTGCTCGAGTGGGGCCGGCTCGCCTCGTACCTCGAGCAGTCGACTCGCTACATCTTCTATGACCAGCACCTGGGAGGGCGGTACCGATACCAGATCCCCGCAGAACTCGATGCCGCGGGACTGCGTCGCTCGTACGTCGCCCAGATGGATGCGCTCTTCGACACGTACAGCGATCTCGTGCGTCGGCTGGTTGCCTACTACGAGGCTCTCTATCCGCGTCAGGAAGGCGACTCCGCCTTCGTGTGGCGATCCACGATCCGGGCAAAGGCCTGCGACGACGCCCGTGGCTTGCTCCCCGCCTCGACGCTCTCCAACGTCGGGATCTTCGGCTCAGGCCAGGCATACGAGGCCCTCCTGCTTCGCATGGCGGCCCACCCACTCGAGGAGGTTCGCTGGTTCGGCAACGAGATGCTCCGTGAGCTCCGTGCGGTCATTCCGTCCTTCATGAGGCGAGTGGATGTCCCCGATCGAGGAGGCGTGTGGGCGAAGTACTTGGCTGACAACGTGGAAGCCGTTTCCCGCATCGCAACGGGATTGGGGCTGGAACCCCAACCTGCGCCGGCCGTGACCCTCGTCGACTTCGACCCGGATGGCGAGCGTGCGGTCGCAGCCGAAGCGCTCTACGCAGTGTCGGATGTGCCGGACGAACAGCTGCGATCGGCGGTCGCTGCGATGTCGGAGGACGAGATCGACGCCGTCTTCGACGCCTACGTCGGGAACCGCACCAACCGGCGCCACAAACCGGGGCGAGCCATGGAGGAGACGTCCTATCGGTTCGATGTCCTCTGCGACTACGGGATCTTCCGGGACTTGCAGCGTCACCGCATGCTCACGATCGAGTGGCAGCTGCTCTCACCCCGTCACGGGCATGTGACACCCGATTCGGTGGCCGACATCGATGCGCTCGGTGTGTGGGACGGTGCCATCGCCAGGATGGGTGAGCTCCACGCGACCATCGAGCAGGCTGTTGGGCCGCACGTTGCGCAGTATGTCGTGCCGTTTGCGAACAACATCCGGTTCTCCATGAGGATGAACGCCCGCGAGGCCTTCCACATGCTCGAGCTCCGAACCCAGCAAGGCGGACATCCCGACTATCGGCGCATCTGTCAGATCATGCACGACCAGATTCGCGATGTGGCCGGTCACCGGCGGATCGCCGACGCCATGACTTACGTGGATCACGAGGACTACGAACTCGCACGCATCGAATCCGAGCGGCGGGCGGCTGCCAAGCGAGCCGCAGCAGGTGTGGCAGACCCTGTGGAGTGACCGTCGGGCCCATCACGGACGCTTCAGCCCGAGATCGGAATCCGGAGGACGAGTTGTCCGTCTTCGACCGACCACGAAGCCGAGGCGATCAACGAATAGTCGAGGTAGTCCTTCTCAGCCGATTCGACGAACGCACGGCGTGCCTCGCCCTCGAGCGGCGGGACCCCGCGCTCTTTCACAGCAGTCGCCCGATCTGCGAAGCGAGCCAGGAATTCGTCCATGTCGAGTTGAGCCACGGTGCCTCCAGATTCGTCCGTTTCCTCGTCCCGGTGCGCTACCAGGTCCATGCACGCACGGCCCGAAGCTCTCGGGCATGGGTCGATCCCAGGCGCGCCCTCGCAGCGTAGGCGGCATGGGAGGACTCCAGAACTAGCCTCGAACCGATGGCCAGCACGGAACTGATCTTCATATCCGGCAAAGGCGGCACCGGAAAGTCCGCCGTAGCCGCGGCGCTGGCCATCTCGCGCGCGCGGTCGGGACAGCGCATCCTGGCCATCGACATGGGTCAGAGTCTCGGACTCGGCGCCCACCTCCGGTCGCCTGAGCTCCCGTATCGTCCGGTCGAGGTGAGGCCGGGACTTCACGCCATCTCGATGGACCGGGCCCATGCCCTCGACGAGTATCTGAAGCTCCAGCTCCGCGTCCCACAAGGGGCTCCGACGCGACAGCTCGCCGGGGCGTTGGCGGTGCTCGCCGACACCGCACCGGGCGTCCGGGAGATCATCAGCATCGGCAAGCCCGTGTACGAGCAATGGCGCGGCGAGTGGGATGCCGTGGTCGTGGACGCTCCGTCGCTCGGCCAGTTCCAGTCCTATCTGCGGGCACCGACGACCATCTCGACGATCGTCCCATCGGGCAATGTGAAGGCACAGTCGGAGCGGTTGGAGGCCACCCTGCTCGATCCCGGCATCACATCGGTGGTGATCGTGGCGAACCCTGCGGAGCTGCCGGTGCGTGAGACCGCCGAGTCGCTCGACGTCTTCTCGGACGAGACGCTGTGCCCACCCCCAACCGTGGTCATGAACCGCATGCTGGACGAGAGCGGCCTCTCGGCATCCGATCTGGCCCAGCTACCCGCGGGATCGGTGAGCGATGCGGCCACGATGCAGGTTGCGCTCGAGGGCGAGCAGCGGACGTGGTCGGATGCGATCGAGTGGAGCGTCCGACTGCCCTACCTGCGGGGGGTCCTCACCCCCGGAGAGGTCGCCGAGCAGCTCGCCGATGCCCTCGGTGACCGGATGGACGAGCGGGCCGGTGGTGCAGCGTGACTCCGACCATCATCGTGACGGGTGCAGGCGGTGTGGGCAAGACCACCCTGTCTGCGGCCCTCGCCAGCGCGCTCGCCCAGCGCGGCCACAAGACGCTCGTGCTCACCATCGACCCGGCGAAGCGTCTCGCAGATGCACTCGGCATACGCGACCTCGGTGATGAGCCACAGCCCGTCTCTGACCGAACCGGCCTGTGGGCTGCCATGCTCGACGTCTCGGCTTCGTGGGAGGCGATCATCCACCGATATGCGGAGCCGGAGGTGGGCGATCGGCTGCTGGTCAACCCCTACTTCCGGGCGATCGCAGACCGCTTCCCCGCTGCCCAGGCCTATGCCGCCGGTGAGCGGATGGCCGAGTACATCGAATCGCGCTCGTATGACATGATCGTGGTCGACACGCCGCCGTCGGGCGGCGGCATCGACTTCTTCCGCGCTCCGGCCACCACGGGCGACCTCGTGTCGGGGAAGCTCCTCAAGTGGCTCACCGGTTCCAACATGCCGGGGAGGAACATCCTCTATCGATTCACGGCGCGTCCCGTCTTGCGGATCGCCGATACCGTGCTCGGCGGTCCGATGCTGTCCGATGTCGCTGACTTCCTCATCGACCTTCGCACCATGTACGACGCGCTCTCGAACCGCTCTCGCACGATCGAGCGATACCTGCGGGCAGCACACACCATCGTTGCCACGACGGCCGACCCGACACCGGTCCACGAGACCCGGCGCTTCTTCCGCGAGCTCGGGGGCATCGAGATCCACCCCGACGGGATCATCTTCAATCGGACCCTGCCCCGTGCGTGGGTGACGGATGCGGAACGGCCCATCCGCGGCATCGACGATCCGGCGCTCCGTGCGCTCGCCAAGGCGAACCTGCGCGCCTGGGCGGGCGAAGCCCGCCGCCAGGAGGACGCCGCAGACGAGATCTCCGTCCGCTACGGCGTCGAGGTGCACCCGGTCGCGTGGGTCACCCCGCCACCGACGACCCTCGACGACCTCGAGGACCTCGTATCGGCAACGAAGCTGATCGACGAGTTGGATGCCCTTGGCTCAGCCGAGAAGCCCAGGAGCTGAGAAGCGGAGAAGCTGAGAGGCTCCTTGGCTCCTTGGCTCCTTGGCTCCTTGGCTCCTTGGCTCCTTGGCTCCTGTCTGTGGCCCTGGCTGAAAGCTGACAGCTGATAGCTGAAAGCTCTCTCAGAACACCGAGCTGGGGCCGAGGAGCTCTTGGAGCTCGGCGAACAGGGCCGAGCGCGGATCCACTCGATGCTCCGCTCCGACCCGCAACACCTTCTCCCCGGCGTCGCCCTGCATGTGGATGTAGACGGGAGCGGTGCCCGGGTGGTTCATCAGCACATCTTTGAGCTTGGCGACCACGGCAGGCGACATGCGCGACGCCGACACCCGGACGCGGACCGACCGGTCGACCGACAGCTCTGGCTCCGAGATGGACTGTGCGATGAACTTCACGTCATCGCCTCGGTGATCGACGCGGCCTCGCATCACGACGACGGCGTCCTCACGGATCATCGGCCCGAACTCAGCAACGGTCTTGGGGAAGGCAACAGCCTCCACGCTTCCCTGGAGGTCCTCCAACGAGAAGTACACCATGGGATCGCCGGCCCGGGTGTACCGTCGATTCACTGCGCCGATCACGCCGGCGATGGTGGCCTGCGACCGGTCCTCACGGTCCCACAGCCCGGGGACGCTCGTGTCGGTCAGCTGGTCCAGCACGCCTTCGACACCGAGCAATGGGTGGTCCGAGATGTAGAGGCCGAGCATCTCCTTCTCGAACCCGAGACGCACCTTCTTGTCCCACTCATGGGTCGGCACCTCGGTGCGTTCGGCGGATAGCGAGTCGTCGGCGCCCCCGAACAGGCTGTACTGGCCGGCCTCCTCTGCGCGGCGGCGCTCCAGCGTGACATCGACCACTCGGTACGACTCCTCGAGCAGGCCTCGCCGGGAATACCCGAGGGCGTCGAACGCGCCAGCCTTGATCATCGACTCGATCGTTCGTTTGTTCAGGACCTGGACGTCCACACGATCGATGAAGTCGAAGAAGTCGACGAAGGACCCGTTCTTCTCGCGTTCGGCGACGATCAGGTCGGTGACCGCCTCCCCCACGTTGCGCACCGCCGAGAGCCCGAACACGATCTGGCCGTCGGCCGCCGAGAAATCCCGGTCCGAGACGTTGACTCCCGGCACGAGGACGGGAATGCCCATCATGCGGCACTCGTGCAGGTATTGGGCCGTCTTGTCCTTGTCGCGTTTGACCGCGGTGAGCAGCGCCGCCATGTACTCAGCGGGATAGTGAGCCTTCAGCCATGCCGTCTGGTACGCGACGAGCGCATACGCAGCCGAATGGCTCTTGTTGAAGCCGTAACCCGCGAAGTGCTCGATGAACCCGAAGAGGTCCTTTGCGAGCTCCTCGTCGTACCCGCTCTCGAGGCAGCCTGCGACGAACTTCGCCTCTTGCTCGCGCATGACCGAAGGGATCTTCTTGCCCATGGCCTTGCGCAGGCTGTCCGCGTCCGCCATGGAGAAGCCCGCGATCCGCTCGGCGGTCTGCATCACCTGCTCCTGGAACACCATGATCCCGTAGGAGTCCGCGAGCACGGGCTCCAGGTCGGGATGCGGATACTCGACCGGCGCCTTGCCGTTCTTGCGGTCTGCGTATTCGAGGTGCATGCCCGCACCGAGCGGGCCCGGTCGATACAACGCATTGAGAGCGATCAGGTGCTCGAAGCGGTCCGGTCCGAGGTTGCGCATCAGCGCCCGCATGGGGCCGCCCTCGAACTGGAAGACGCCCATCGAGTCGCCCTTTCGGAGCATGGTGAACACCGCAGGGTCGTCGAGCGGTATCCCGTCGATGTCGGGGCGAGACCCCGTGTTGCGCTCGATCAGCTCGAGCGCCCGTTCGATGGTTGCCAGGTTGCGCAGGCCGAGGAAGTCCATCTTCAGGAGCCCGAGGGCCTCGACCCCGTGCATCTCGTATTGGGTCACGACCTCGGCCTCGTCACCCTTGCGTTGTGTGGGCACGATGTTCGTCAGCGGCTCCGGGGAGATCACCACCGCGGCGGCGTGGATCGAGTCCTGCCTCCGGAGCCCTTCGAGACCGCGTGCGGTCTCGATGATCTCCCGTGCGCCGTCCATCGAGTCGAGCAGCTCCCGAAGGCCCGATGCCGCGGCGTAGTGGTCGCGATCGGCACTCGATGCGTCTGCACCGGGCGGCGTCAGGCACTGGTCGATCGTCGCGTCCTTTCCCAGGATCGCCGGAGGCATGGCTTTCGCGAGCTGGTCTCCCGCCGAGTACGGATAGTCCAGGACTCTCGCCGCATCGCGGATCGCCTGTTTGCCCTTGATCGTGGAGAAGGTGATGATCTGGGCAACGTGGTCGGAGCCGTACTTCTCGGCGCAATACCGGATCACGTCCGCCCGATACCGCTCATCGAAGTCCATGTCGATGTCGGGCATCTCCTTGCGTCCAGGGTTCAGGAACCGCTCGAAGATCAGGCCGTACTCGAGGGGATCGAGGTCGGTGATCCCGAGGGAGTAGGCGACGATCGACCCTGCCGCTGATCCGCGGCCCGGCCCGGTGCGGATCCTCTGGCTCGCTGCGTATGCGATGAGGTCCCACACGATGAGGAAGTACGCCGAGAAGCCCATCTCGGAGATCACGCGCAACTCGTAGTCGATGCGTTCCTGGACGTCGCCGTCGAGCGCTCCGTACCTGCGATGGGCTCCCTCGGTCACGAGATGGCGGAGATAGGAATCCTCGTCGTGGCCCTCGGGCACCGGGAACTGGGGAAGGAGGATCTGACCGAAGTCGATCGTCAGGTCGGCACGCTCGGCGATCCACAGTGTGTTGTCGCATGCAGCCGGGAACTGGTCGTGCGGAAACAGTGCGCGCATCTGGGCGGCTGACTTGATGTAGAACTCCTGGGAGTGGAACTTGAACCGCTGCTCCTCTGACTTGATGGAGCCGGTTTGGATGCACAGCAGGGCGTCATGTGCTTCGGCCTCGTCGGCTCGCGTGTAGTGCGAGTCGTTTGCCGCGAGGAGCGGAGCGTCGATCCGCCTGGCGATGTCGAGGAGATCCCCCATGATCCTCTGCTGGGCGGGGATGCCGTGATCCTGGAGCTCCACGAAGAAGTTCTGCTTGCCGAAGATGTCCTGGTACATGCCGGCAGCCGCAATCGCAGCGTCGACATCTCGCTCCGTCCCATGCTGATCGTCGTCTGCCGCCTCGTCGACCCCGAGGAGCTGCGGGACATGGCCACCGAGACATCCGGTCGTGGCGATGAGCCCGTCGGCGTGCTGTGCCAGGAGCTCGGCGTCCATCCGTGGCTTGTAGTAGAAGCCCTCCGAGTAGGCGAGCGACGCGAGCTTCATCAGGTTCCGATACCCGGTCTCGTTTTCGGCCAGGATCGTCATGTGGTAGCGGACATCGTCCCGGCGCGGAGGTCGGTCGAACCGGCTACCGGGCGTCAGGTACGCCTCGATGCCGATGATCGGCTTGACGCCGACGTCGACGGCCGCCTTGTAGAAGTCGACCACGCCGTAGAGCACACCGTGGTCCGTGATGGCAACGGCTGGTTGCCCGTCGGCCCGGACGGCACGGACCAGGTCGTCGACGCGCGCCGCACCGTCGAGCATCGAGAACTCGGTGTGGACATGGAGGTGAGCGAAGCTGTCGGCCAACCGGAAATCCGTCGTCGAATCACACGCATGTAAGCATGTCACGAGGGCTTCCGCCAGACCCGCCCGGTACGGTCGTAGGCCCTGCGGAACGGGGACTCCGGGGAGTCGGCGACCACCTAAGGTTAGGCGTCCGGCGACGGCGTGCCGTGCTGTGGCCGAGTTCCGGTGCGAGGAGGAATCGTGAGCGTTGTCGGAGTGCTCACTGCGGGCGGTGACTGCCCGGGTCTCAATGCGGTGATCCGCGGCGTCGTGGCACGCGCCGAGCAGGTCGGCGTCGAAGTCGTGGGCATCCGCAACGGGTGGGAAGGGCTCATGAAGGATCGCACGATGCAGCTCGAGCGTGACGACGTTCGAGGCATTCTCGGGAGGGGTGGGACCATCCTCGGCACCTCACGGATGGATCCCTATGTCCACGGCGATGGCCTGACGTCGTGCAATCGGACCCTCAGTCGAAATGGCATCGAGAGCCTGATCGTCATCGGAGGGGACGGCACGTTGCGATCCGCCATGAAGCTCGCCGAGGAGGGCCTGCCGGTCATCGGCGTGCCGAAGACCATCGACAACGACATCGCCGGCACCGATGTGACCTTCGGCTTCGCAACAGCCGTGCAGATCGCCTCCGATGCCATCGATCGGTTGACGACCACTGCGGAAGCTCACAACCGGGTGATCGTCGTCGAGGTGATGGGCCGCACGAAGGGCTGGATCGCCACGTACGCCGGCATCTCCGGCGGGGCAGACGCCGTGCTCATCCCTGAGTACCCGTACGACCTGGATGCGATCGCACAGACGATCAGGAAGCGGCATCGGGCCGGCCACAGCTATTCGATCATCGTCGTTGCCGAGGGCGTCAAGCCTCCCAAGGGCTACGAACCGCCCGTCATGAAGAAGGATGCGTTCGGTTTCGATCGGCTCGGCGGTGTCTCATTCCAGATCGCCGATGCCATCGAGGACCTGACGCAATTCGAGACGCGGGTCTCGGTTCTCGGCCACATCCAGCGCGGTGGGACACCGGTTGCGTCAGACCGGGTGCTGGCGACACGGCTCGGCGTCGCAGCGCTCGACTTCGCGAACGACGGCATGACGAACGTCATGGCGGCGGTGCAGGGGAACGAGATCGTCGCCGTCCCCATGAAGATCGCCACGGAATCGATCCGGGGTGTGCCCGAGGACATCTACGCAACCGCTGCCGTGTTCTTCAACTGACCCGGCATCGCCGGGCCTGCGTCACAGGGTTCCCCTCACCGGGTGCCCATGGGCGGTGCCTTCTTGACGGGTGCAGCATCCTCGACCGGTGCGGCATCCTCGGGGATCGCATAGGCCTCTGGCGGGAGCGGCTCCGCATCCTTCATCTCGGTGAAGGCGTACTGGAGCGCATGACGCATCGCCGCCGAGTCCTCGATGAGGGTCCGGTCCATGTTGATGCCGATGTCGATCGCGCCGTTGAGGGAGAACATCGCAATCCCGACACCGTGGCTCTCCCAGAGGGGGACCAACGGGTACGTCGCCAACATCGGGCTCCCCGCCAGGTACATCGGGAACTGGGGACCAGGGACGTTCGTCACGGTCATGTTGAAGGGGCGAATCACTCCGCTCGCAAGGCGCGCGGCCAACGACACGAGTGTCGCCGGGGCACCGGTCGAGACTTGCACGAGCGTCGAGGCGCCGAGTGCCTGATCGGTCTCCTTGAGTGCCTTCGTCTCGTCCTTGACGATCTGGATGCGCCTGGCCGGCTCAGGCTCGGCCACGGGCAGGGTCATCAGCCACATGGCCACCTTGTTGCCGAGCGTGCCTTTCTCGTCCTCGGTGCGAACGGACACCGGTGCCATGATCCGGAACTCGACGTCGTCGAGCTCCTCCTCGGACATGCCGCCCTCGGTGAGGAGGTACCGTCGCACTGCGCCGGAGACCACGGCGATCATGGCGTCGTTGACCGTGGCTTCGTGGGCGTTCTTGATCGCCTTCACCTCGTCGAGCGGGAACTCGGTCCAGTCGAACCAGCGCGAGGGACCGATATCGCCGTTGAGCGGCGTCCGACCGGTCTGGGTGAGCCACCCCGACGCAAGGGAGGCGCCCACCGCCTGCAGCTTGTGATACCAATCGTCCCGGATGTCCTCGATGTCTTGCACGATGGCAGAGGCATTCCCGACTCGCCCGATGAGCCCGGAGATCGCCCTGGACACCTCCCGGACGGCCAGCTCGGTGCCGTTGGGCGCAGGCCGCGCCGACCACGGTTGCGGATCGTCGATTGCGAGATCCGGCGTGAAGTCGAGGATGACGGCCATGAGGTCGATGCCAGACATGCCATCGATCATGCAATGGTGGATCTTCGTGACGATGGCGAACCCGCCGTCCGCAAGCCCTTCGACCACCCACAGCTCCCACAGCGGGCGCGTCCGGTCGAGCTGTTGGGACATGAGCCGGCCCACGAGGGCCTTCAGCTGGTCTTGACTGCCGGGGTGCGGCAGCGCAGTGTGCCGGACGTGGTAGTCCAGATGGAAGTGATCGTCGTCGACCCACACCGGTGAGCCCTCGAGCGGGACGGTCGCCAGCCGCTGCCGATAGCGAGGGATGGACTCGAGCCGGGACTCGATCAAGCGGCGAATCGTCTCGATGTCGACGCCGTCTCCGGACGTGGCGGGACCCGGACCGAAGAGCGCCACGGCGCCGACGTGCATGTGCGTCGTTCGGGACTCGAGGGCGAGGAACGATCCGTCGAGATTGGACAGGCGTTCGTAGTGAACGGTCACAATGCTCTCCCGTCGACGTCGACCACGTGACCCGTGACCGGGTCACCCAACGCCGCAAGACTATCGCCGAGATCTCGCGGAAGCGGGGCCGTCAGATCGACCGGCCCTCCCGTGACCGGGTGGTGGAATCGCAGCTGGCGGGCATGGAGCCATGGACGTCCAGGGTCCGCTGCCCCGCCGGTCTTGCCATAGGCCCGGTCGCCGATGATCGGATGGTGGATCGACCGCATGTGCACGCGGATCTGATGGGTTCTCCCCGTGTCGAGCCTCACCGATGCCAATGTCACCGCGGGGATATCCCATCCGGCGACACGCCGATAGTGCGTTCGCGCGAACCGGCCTCCAGCGTCCAATCGCATCCGTGTCGGATTGGCGGGGTCTCGCCCGATCGGTGCTTCGATGGTGCCCGTCGTGCTGGTCATCGCACCGTCGACCAGTGCCAGGTAGCGACGCTCGACCAGCCGTTCCGACAGAGCGCCACGCAGCAAGCGGTGCGCCTCGTCGGTGCGCGCGACCAGCAACAATCCGGACGTGTCTCGATCGAGCCGATGCACGATCCCCCACCGTCCGGCGTCGCCGACACCCTCGACCTCGGGATACGACGAGAGCAGCCCGTGGACCAGGGTGCCCGCCGACCGCTCGGATGTCGGATGGACCACGACACCGACCGGCTTGTCCACCACGATCAGGTGATCATCCTCGAACACGACGGCGAACGGCACGTCGTCGTCCGGCTGCATCGACGGGGCCCGCGGCTCATGACGGACCAGGATCTCGCTCCCGCTTCCGACGCGGGTCGAGCCTTTGACCGGGGCACCGTCGACCAGGACGTCGCCGGCATCCACGATGTCGCGCGCCACAGACCTCGACACGTCCAGGAGGGCCGAAATCGCTCGGTCGGTTCGCTCGCCGTCGAGGTCCTCCGGCACGATCAGGCGGTGCTCAGCCCCTTCTGCCACGGCGGAACACGAAGGTCGACACCAGCAGCAACATCACGCCGATGGTGACGGCGGCGTCAGCCACGTTGAACGTTGCGAAGAACGAGAAGTCGATGAAGTCGACGACCGCTCCATCGAGGAGGCCGCTCCCCCGGAAGAGTCGATCGATCAGGTTGCCGATCGCACCGCCGAGAACGAGCCCGAGCGAAACGGCCTCGATCCTCCGGCTCGCATCGCCGAGCACGAAGATGATGAGGCCGATGACACCGAACACGACAATGGCGATCAGCGGTCCCGCCCCGGTGAGCATGGAGAACGACGCCCCGGTGTTGAACGTCAGCCGGAACTGAAAGAAGTCCTCGATGATGACGATCGGCCCTTCGTCGAGGGCGTTGAGCGCCCACCACTTCGTGAGCTGATCGATGAGAACGACGACCCCCGCCACCATGAAGGCGACGACGCGGTTGCTCAGATGCGATTCGCTGCTTCCACGGTCGTCGTCGCGTACGGCAGGGCTTCCAGCCGCGCCACCGGGATCGGCTCCCCCGTCACTTCGCATATGCCGTACTGCCCCTTCTCCATGCGATCCTGGGCATGCTTCACACGTTCGAGGAGGTCCCGTGCGTTCTGGATCATCGCCAGATCCATCTCCATCTCGACTTCGATGGCCCCGCCGTCGACGTTGTCGGGATCGGCGCTGCGATCGGCCGATGCCTCGGCGAGCTTGCTCTCCTCACGCTCGCGTTCGTGCTCGTCGATGATGGTTTCGAGCCGGATGCGTTCTTCTTCGAGCTTACGACGCAGCCTCTCGAGCGTGGACGGTGCAAGTTCCCTGGCCATCACTCCTCCTCGTGGCGACGGGAATGTAGCAGCCTGCGGGCCGGACCGGGCTTCTTGGGCGAATCACGAGCGCGCGGACAGAGCCTCCTCGACCGCCGGGAGCGAGGCATCCGCCAGCTGCAGGGTCTTGAACCGCGTGGTCCGACCCGCAACCACGGTGATTCGCTTCACCCCGGTCGCCTCCCGAACCGTGTCGATGACCGCCTGGTTCGCCATTCCCTTGTGGGGAGGTGAGGCCACCTTCACCTTGACCCGATCACCGAGCAGTCCCACGACTTCGCTCCGCGAGGCGTTCGGCACCACGAGCACATCCACGAGGACGCCCTGGTCGCTCGCTCGGATCGGGTGCGCCATGGAAGCGACGATAGGCGGTAACCTCAGCCGACGCGCTGACGAGGACGTGCCCGACGGCCCACCGGCACCAGCGAATCGACGATGGTGCGAGGTCGATGTCGGTTCCGTCGGGACATCACCTCTGAGCTGTGGGAAGAACCCGACGGTGGCGAACCCGACGGTGTAGAACCCACCGACTCGTCCCCGCACGGACGCAACGAAGCGGCCGGCTGACGCCGGCAAGCCGGGTGGTACCGCGGGCCCCCCGTCCCGGCACCGAGAGGTGACGAGACGAGGACGACCACCGTGACAACCGAGACCACCTTCCCCCGAGTCGACGCACACGCCGACTTCCCTGCACTCGACGGGCGGATCCTCGCCTTCTGGGATTCGATCGACGCGTTCCCCCGATCGGTTGCCATGCGCAGCCCGGACACCGAGTACACCTTCTACGACGGGCCGCCGTTTGCGACCGGGTCTCCGCACTACGGACACATCCTCCAGGGTGTCGTGAAAGACATCGTCCCTCGCTACTGGACGATGCGCGGCCATCGCGTCGAGCGTCGATTCGGCTGGGACACCCACGGGCTGCCCGTGGAGATGGAGGTCGAGAAGCAGCTCGGCGTCTCGGGGCCGCGCGAGATCCTCGAGCTCGGCGTCGACGTGTTCAACGACGCATGTCGCACGATGGTGAACCACACGACCGAGGACTGGTACGACATCACGAGACGGATCGGGCGATGGGTCGACTTCGAAGACGACTACAAGACGATGGACGTCGAGTTCATGGAGAGCGTGTGGTGGGTGTTCGGACAGCTCTGGGAGAAGGACCTCGTCTATCGCGACTTCAAGGTCCTCCCCTACTCGTACGGGGCGACCACCCCCCTGTCGAACTTCGAAGCCAATCTCGACTACCGCGACGTGGACGACCCGGCGATCACCGTGTGGGTGGAGGTGACCGAAGCTGCAGGCCGCGTCAGGAGAGGCGACCGCCTCCTCTTCTGGACGACGACGCCCTGGACCATCCCCGGAAACCTCGCAATCGCCGTCGGCCCCGATCTCACCTATGCACTCGTCGAGCATGACGGCGCGTCGTTCTGGGTCGCCGAGGCCCTCGTCGAGGAGATCTTCCCCGACGGAGACGGCAATGTCGTCCAGACAGCGGTGGGCTCCGACCTGATCGGAGCTCGGTACGAGCCCCCCTTCCCGTACTTCGAGGACCTCGCCGAGCAGGGTGCGTTCACGGTGATCGCTTCGGCGGATGTGACGACCGATGAAGGCACGGGCCTCGTCCACATGGCCCCGGCCTACGGCGAGGCCGACTTCATCGCGCTCCAAGAGGCCGGCATGCGGATGCTCGTCGATCCCGTCGACGCCGAGGCGCGCTTCACGGACGAGGTCCCCGAGGTCGCAGGACTGAACGTCAAGGACGCCGACGCAGCCCTCATCGATCTCCTCAAGCATTCCGGTGCCCTCTTCCGGCGATCGACCATCAACCATTCGTACCCGTTCTGTTGGCGAACGGAGACGCCACTGATCTACAAGGCGATCCCGACCTGGTTCGTCGCCGTCGAGCGCTTCCGTGATCGCATGGTCGAGATCAACGAGGGGATCCGGTGGGTGCCCGAGGCGATCGGCGCCAATCGATTCGGGAAGTGGCTGGAAGGAGCACGAGACTGGGCGATCAGCCGCAACCGCTACTGGGGATCTGCCATCCCCGTGTGGGAATGCGACCAGGCCGGGCACCAAGTGGCGATCTCGTCCCGTGCGCAGCTCCAGGAGGCGTCGGGGGTGTGGCTGGACGACCTCCACAAGCAGTTCGTCGACGAGGTCACCTGGGAATGCGCGGAGTGCGCAGGCACCATGCGCCGCATCCCTGAGGTGCTCGACTGTTGGTTCGAGAGCGGCTCGATGCCGTTCGCCCAGATTCACTACCCGTTCGAGAACGCTGATCGCTTCGAGCAGCGGTACCCGGCCGACTTCATCGCCGAGGGCCTCGATCAGACGCGAGGCTGGTTCTACACGCTGTTGGTGCTGGCCACTGCCGTGCGAGATGAAGCACCGTTCGAGAACTGCGTCGTCACGGGCATGATCCTCGCCGAAGACGGGCGCAAGATGTCCAAGTCGCTCAAGAACTACCCGGATCCGGGGCATGTGATCGACCAATTCGGAGCCGATGCGCTGCGGGCCTACCTCATCAACTCACCGGTGGTGCGTGGCGAACCGCTCCGGTTCTCCGAGCATGGCGTGCGCGAGGTGGTCCGCACAGTTCTGCTCCCCCTGTGGAACTCGTACTCGTTCTTCACCACGTACGCGGCTGCCGACGGGATCACTGCGGAGGACCTCGCTGCTGCGCCACCCCTCGAGGAGCGACCGGAGATCGATCGATGGATCGTGTCCGTGTTGCAGAGTCTCGTATCCGACGTCAATCGCGAGATGCAGGCGTATCGGCTCTTCGCCGTCATCCCGCCCATCATCGGGTTCGTCGAGTATCTGACGAATTGGTACATCCGCCGGAGTCGACGTCGCTTCTGGGCTCACCGCGGGGTCGATGACGACGTCGACAAGCTCGCAGCGTTCGCAACGCTGTACGACGTGCTCACGACGTTCGCGGCAGTGGCTGCGCCCGTGCTCCCCTTCGTGACCGAGGAGATCTATCAGGGCCTCGTTCGTGCCGTGGATTCCAATGCACCCGAGAGCGTGCACCACATCGACTATCCGGAGGCCGACGAGGAATCGATCGACGAGGAGCTCGAGATGGCCATGACCACGGTGCGGACCGTGGTGAACCTCGGCAGGGGTCTCAGGAAGCGTCACGACCTCAGGGTTCGCAGGCCGCTTCGCACCGTGACGGTGGTGACCCGGGACAGCGCCGAGCAGAAGGCCGTCGAGGGTCACCGAAGCCTCATCGCCGAGGAGCTCAACGTGCACGACGTCGAGGTCCATGCCGACGAGGCCGGTCTCGTCGATCTCGCGGCCAAACCGAACTACAAGACTCTGGGACCTCGCTACGGCAAGCAGATGGGTGCCGTCTCGCAGATCGTCACCGGGCTCAGCCATGATGACATCGCCGCCATCCTCGACGGAGGCACGATGCAAACCGACGGGTTCACGCTCGCCGAGGATGACATCGTCGTGACGCGAGCGCCGCGTGAGGGCACGGTGGTCGCGACCGACGGCTCGTTGTCCGTCGCCCTCGACACGACCATCGACGATGAGCTGCGCATCGAAGGGCTGGCCCGCGAGATCGTCAATCGGCTCCAGACTGCTCGCCGCGGCGCCGGGCTGGACGTGGTCGATCGCATCGTGATCCGGTGGGATTCGCAGGACTCGGACGTGATCGAGGCGTTCGAAGCCCACGGCTCGTTCATCGCCGGGGAGGTGCTTGCCTCCTCCATCGTGCGCAGCGTCGATCTCGAGGGACAGGAGTACGACCTGATCGAGGGTGCCATGCGCGCCACGATCGCGCTCGACGTCTGACCGCGCACCCGGGCGAACCTGGCGCTATCCAGGCGAACCCGGTCTCAACCGGGCGAACCTGGCGTCAGCCGGGCAGGACCGCGAGCAGGATGTAGATGCCCATGATCAGGATCAGGGGCGACAGATCGAGGGATGCCCCGCCGACCCGCACCGGCGGGATCACCGCCCGGATCGGTCGCAGCAACGGCTCGATCATGCGTGAGAGGAACTCGTAGGCCTTCCGCAGGGGATGATCGAAGGCCACTCGGCCGAAGACCACGATGTACGAGAGCACGATCCACACGAGCAGCGCCAAGGACACCAGTTGGAGGAGCGTGCGGATGAGGCTCACGTCAGGACGTCGCCTCGTACAATCCCAAACTCGCCAACCGCTCCTGTTCGGCGACACCGAGGGTCACGCCGGACGGCGAAACGAGGATCACGCCCTGCGCCGTCTTGGCCATCTTGCCGTCGAGCGCGTAGGTGAGCCCGGAGGCGAAATCGACGATCCGCCTCACCATGGCGGGTTCCGTGCTTCGCAGGTCCAAGACCACGGCGCGACCACTGCGGATGGCGTCGGCCAAGACCTGGGCATCCGAGAAGTTCCGGGCGACGATGATCTGGGACTGGGGCTCGGAACGGCGGGTCATGGCGTCGTACGAGGGCGCAGTGGCCGTCGGGTGGACGTAGACGCCGGCTTCGGCGTGCTCCCGATCACCGGAGATCTGACGCCGCGTCGAGGGTGGTGGCTCCACCCTCCTTCCCGAAACGCCGGATCCCGGGGGGCGAACGGCGGCGACGGACGACGTCGCTGCCGGGGGCGCCGTCTGTGCCGGCATCGTCGCAACGTCTCCGGGAAGCCCCTCGACGGCCTCAGGAGCCTGCTCCTCTTCGTCGACGAGCCCCAGGTAGAAAAGGGTCTTGTTCCACAGTGATGCCATGGGGATTCCTCTAGCGGCTGTCCGCCTTCGGTCGCTGCTGGTCCTCGGTCAGTCGTCAGAGGCAAAGATAGCCCGTCCGATGCGAACCATCGTTGCACCTTCCTCGATTGCGACCTCGAAGTCGTTCGTCATGCCCATCGAGCACACCCGGATTTCGGCGTGCTGCTCCCGCCAGCGGTCGTAGATCGAGCGCACGTCGGAGAACCATCGGCGCGAGTCCTCGGGCACCTCGCCGAGCGGCGGAATCGCCATGACGCCGATTACGTTCACGCCGCGATCGAGCAGATCCCCGAGTACGTGATCCGCGTCATGCGGGGCGAAGCCCGACTTCTGCGGCTCCGACCCGACATTGAACTGAGCGAGCACCGGAGTGTCGGTCCTCTGCACCCAGCGCTCGGCGAGCGACAGCCGATCCATGGACTCGAGGAGGTCGACGTGCTGGGCCACGTAGGGCACCTTGCGACCCTGAAGGTGACCGACGAAGTGCCACGAGATGTCGTCGGGCAGATCGGCGTCGATTCGATTGCGCAGGCCCTGCTCGCGGTTCTCGCCGAACACGCGCTCACCCGAGCGATACACCGCCATCACCTCTTCGGTGCTTCGCCCTTTCGACACCACCACGAGGGTCACATCCGACGGGTCGACCCCCGCACGGGCACAGGCCTCCTCCATGCGGTTGCGCACCCTCGTGATCCCTAGGGGAGCCATGCGACGGTCACCTGCCGGTCTGTCGTGCGATCTCGCCGGTACGAAGCGTATCGACGGTCTTCGTAGGTGCAGGCCCCGGCGACCGTGACCGCGAGTCCCGTCAGCTGGGCCGAGACCGCCGCACCGAGATCGACGCTCGTCGTCCGCCATCGGGTCTCGCCGATGAATCCCCCGACGGCTTCGACCACCTCGGGGCCGACCTCGTAGCAGCACGGTCCGATGAACGGGCCGATCTCGGCTGCGAGTGGCTCGTCGCCGAGCGTTCGCATGGCTTCCACGAGCGCCGGGACGACACCAGCCGCCACACCTCGCCACCCGGCGTGTGCAAGGCCGATCGTGCGACGGCCCGCCACGGCGACAGGCAGGCAGTCGGCCGTGGCGACGACGAGTGGGATGTCGGTACGCGCCGTCAGCAGGGCATCGGCCTCACCGTGATGACCGGGGGCTTCGACAATGGCGACATGATCACCGTGGACCTGCGTCACCGTCGCCCACTCAGGACTCACTCCCAGCTCGTCGGCGATCCGTTTGCGCACGGCGGCGTTCGACCTTGCATCGCCATCCGCGCGTGTCCCGAAGGCAACCCCGAGGATCCCCTCGGAGGGTCTCATCCCTGGACGAAGCCGGGGATGTCCATCTCGTCGGTGCCGTCGCCTTCGTCTCCCGTTTCGTCGTCGAGGATCGACGGCCGGCGGCGAGGCTGGTCGGTCGACGGCGATGCCGTGAAGCTGCCGCGACGGTCGCGGTCGAATCCGGCGGCGATGACGGTGACCCGCATCTCGTCGCCCAGCGTCTCGTCGATGATCGAGCCGAAGATGATGTTGGCGTCGGCGTCGGAGTGCTCGGCGATGAGGCTTGCGGCCGTGTTCACCTCGTGCAGCGTCATGTCGCGAGGACCGGCGATGGACAGCAGCACGCCTCGGGCGCCCTCCATCGACGTCTCGAGGAGCGGACTCGAGATCGCCTTCTCGGCGGATTGCTGGGCCCGGCTGTCTCCGGTTGCGGTCCCGATGCCCATGACCGCCGAGCCGGCGTCCGACATGACGGTCTTCACATCTGCGAAGTCGACGTTGATGAGACCCGGCGTGGTGATGAGCTCGGTGATGCCGCGTACGCCGGATGTCAGAACCTCGTCAGCCATGCGGAATGCATCGGTGACGACCGTGGCGGGATCGGCGATCTCCAGCAACCGCTCATTCGGGATGATGATCAGGGTGTCCACCGCCGCCTTGAGGGACTGGATTCCCTGTTCCGCCTGAACCGATCGACGTCGACCTTCGAACCCGAACGGCCGAGTGACGACGCCAACGGTGAGCGCACCCAATGATCGTGCGACCTCGGCGACCACCGGAGCTGCTCCGGTACCGGTGCCTCCGCCCTCGCCGGCCGTGATGAAGACCATGTCCGAGCCGCCGAGCGCATCCTCGATCTCGTCCCGATGATCCTCGGCGGCCTCGCGACCGACCTCCGGATTGGCCCCGGCGCCGAGCCCGCGGGTCGAATCACGGCCGATGTCGAGCTTGACGTCGGCATCGGACATCAAGAGTGCCTGGGCATCGGTGTTGACGGCGATGAACTCGACCCCGCCGACGCCGAGATCGATCATCCGGTTGACGGCGTTCACGCCACCGCCACCCACGCCGACGACCTTGATCACGGCGAGGTAGGTGCTGGGCGACCGTGTCGTTGTCTCCATCGTCATCGAAACCATCCCTCCGCGGACGACCCAACCTTAGCCCTCGGGTTGAGCCGAATGCTGGACCTATTCCTCAGCCTCTACCTGAGGTTCAGGGTTCCGCACCGCCGGCCGCATGGGTGCGATGAGATCGATCGCGGCGCCCGATTCCAGGCCGCGGTCGAGCAACTCCTCGAGCACGACGGCCTTCATCGCCATCTCGTCGGGACGGCCGAGCCGAACCTCGTGGCCGTCCACGAGCGCGATGAGGCCGCCGTCACGTTCGGTCACGGTGGTCCCCGATCGACGATCGAGGGACATGGCGTCGATGAAGGAAAGGGCACCCAGCATCAGGGCGTCTTCGGTGGTCTCTCCGATGACGATGGGCGATGCGTCGAGCGCAATGGTGGGCAGCCCGGTATCGGCGTCGGCCGATTCGATCGCTGAACCGTCTGCGGAGACGAGCACCAGGCCGTCGCCCGATTCCACTGCGGCCACGGGCACGTGCTCCACCACCACGATCGAGAGGGAACCCGGCCACGAGACCCGCACCGTTGCGTCAGCCACCCACGGGTCACGCTCGATGGCCGCTTCGATCGTGCCGGCGCGAACGTCGATGGTCGGCACACCTCTGCCCATCCCGAGCTCATCGACGGCGCCCTGGGGATCCGATTCGACGGCGCCGGCCACGTCGACCTCCGTGATCGACAAGATCGGGCTCCGAACGAGCCAGTAGGCGGCGACCGCCACCAGGAGCACCAGGATCGTCCCGAGCACCCATCGGAGCCTGCGCCGGGCACGATCCTCGGACACACCCTTCCTTCGGGCTGCCACGCGTTCGTCCATCATCGTCACGATGGGCTCTCCCCGGTGTCCCCGTGATCGAACGATCCCACGAAGCGGATCTCCGGCTCCAACACGATTCCGGTCTCGGATGCGACGATGGCTTGGATGCGGTGCACGAACGCGAAGATATCCGAAGCCGTCGCATCCTTGGTGGCAACCATCCAGTTGGCGTGGACGTCCGAGACGGCGACCGGGCCGATCCGGTAGCCCTTCAGCCCGAGCCGATCGATGATCGCGCCTGCGGCATCATGCTCAGGGTTCTTGAACACGCTGCCGGCGTTGAGCGTGCCTCCCGGTTGGTGCTCCTTGCGCCAGCGGGTGATCTCACGGAGCACGGACTCGGCGTCCTCGGGATCGATCTCGCCCGTGGTGTAGGTGGCCTGGAGCACGACATCGGTGTCGGTGAGATTGCTGTGCCGGTAGCTCAGAGCGAGGTCGGCGGGATTGCGCCTGCTGACTTCGCGTGTCCCGAGATCGAAGATGAGCGCCCACTCGAGCACGGCTGCGGTATCGGAACCGTGGCCACCTGCGTTCATGCGGATCGCACCCCCCACCGAGCCAGGGATGCCGATGTAGAACTCCAAGCCGGACCGACCGGCGGCAGCGGCGGTTCTCGCCAAGATCGGCAATGACACCCCGGCCCCGGCGACGATCATGCCGTCGGGCCGGACGTCGATGGCGGAGAAGCCACGTCCGAGTCGGATCACCAATCCGTCGAAGCCGCTGTCCGAGATCACCACGTTGCTCCCGCGTCCGAGGACGAAGACCGGCATCTCGGGGGGAGTCGCCTCCAGGAGGGATCGAAGGTCCTCGAGGCCGTCCGGCTCGGCGAACCAGCGAGCACGACCGCCGACCTTGTATGTGGTCATCGGGGCCAGATCGACATCGCGCTCGAGGGAGTGGTGTTCGACGGTCATCGGAGATCGATGGCTCCCGCCACCTCGCCGGCGATCGAGGTGATGTCACCGGCACCGAGGAGCAGCACGACATCCCCCGGCGAGGCGATGCCGACGATCTCCTGGGAGACATCCGCCAGCCGAGGTACGTATCGCGCAGGGGTTCCGGCGGCGTCGACGGACTGTGCGACGATCCTCCCGGAAACGCCGATGATCGGATCCTCTCCCGCCGAGTACACATCCGTCACGATGACGTCGTCTGCGAGGGCGAGCGGGGCACCGAATTCGGGGCCCAGGTCTGCGGTCCGCGTGTAGCGATGGGGTTGGAACACGGCGATCACCCGCCCCGAATTGGTCGTCGCAGCCGCTTCGATGGTGGCGGCGACCTCGGTCGGATGATGTGCGTAGTCGTCGACGATCGTCACGCCGCGGACTTCTGCGCGGATCTCGTAGCGCCGACGGACGCCGGCGAAGCCGCTCAAAGCCTCGGCGCACCGCGCGAGATCGAAGCCCGACAAGGCAAGGGTGGCGAGCACACCGGCGGCGTTCGCGGCGAGGTGGGTACCCGGTTTGGGAAGCGTCACGGCGACGGGCTCGCCGCCTCCTGTGAGAACGAATCGGACCCCTCCGTCGGCATGTTCGATCTCGGTGATGCGCCAGTCCGCGTCGGGCGAGAAGCCGTACGTCGTGATCGGAGTTCGCTGGGCGAGGCGGCGGACGCCGGGGTCGTCGATGCAACCGACGCGAGGACCATCGACTCGGTCGACGACCTGGGCGAACGCATCCTCGAGCGCTGCGAGCGTTCCGTAGTGATCCAGGTGGTCGGCCTCGATGTTCGTCACGAGCACGGAAGCGAGCTCCAGATGCCGGAAGGTGCCGAATGCCTCATCGGCCTCGAGCACGAATGTGGGATCCGCGCCGACGTGTGCGCCGGTGTTCATCCCGACGAGTTGGCCGCCGACGAGGAACGAGGGGTCGTGGCCGGTCCCCCGGAGCGCGGCGACAGCGAGCGCGGATGACGTCGTCTTCCCGTGCGTCCCCGCCAAGCCGATGGCGGCATTCGCCGCCGTCAGAGCCAGGAGGAGCTGTGGTCGTATCCACACCGGAATACCGGCTGCTCGGGCAGCTGCGAGCTCTGCATCGCGATCGGGCACCGCCGATGAGGCGACGACGAGCTCGACACCCTCGAGCCGCTCGGGGTGATGCCCGACCCAGGTGGTGACCCCGACGTCGGCGAGCGCATCGAGCATGCGGCCGGGCTTCACATCGGATCCCGACACGGTGTGGCCCAGCTGGCTGAGGATCTTGGCGAGACCGGACATGCCCGATCCGCCGGCTCCGACGAGGTGGACGCGATGGGGCACGGAGTTCGGGTCACGCACGGGCCAACTCCTCGATCCGGTCGGCGATCACCGACGCCGCCCGGGTGTGGTCGACGACGGGTTCGGCGTCGGCCATCGTCTCGAGGCGGGCACGATCGATCGCCAATCCGTGCACCGCGTCTGCGACCGTCAGGGCGTCGGTCTGGTCCACGACCACGCCCCCGCCACTGCGCACCAGATCCGATGCGTTGCGTGCCTGATAGCCGCGCCCGGCGGGCAACGGCACGATGACCGCCGGGGTCCTGGTTGCCTCGATCTCGGAAACGGTCATGGCTCCCCCCCGGGTGAGCACGACGTCGGACGCTGCGTAGAGATCGCTCATGGACGTCTCGAAGGGAACGGTAACCCACCCATCGACGGACACCGCGGACCGGGCGAGCGCGTCGTGATGCGCTGCTCCCGTCACGTGGAGGATCTGGTACGTGCGATCGGTGCGCTGGGCCAGGAGCGAGGCAACCTCGTTGAGGAACGCAGCTCCTTGGCTCCCGCCGAAGACGGCGAGCACGGTGGCGTCGGGATCGAGCTCATATCGGCGACGCGCCTCGCTCCGCAGCTCGTTGCGGTCGAAGTGGGAGAACTCCGATCGGAGCGGGCTTCCCACGACCGTCGCCGAGGGGAGCTTGTCAAGCGAATGCGAGAACGCGACGTAGATCGAGTCGGCCCGCCGCGCAATCAGCCGATTTGCCATGCCTGGCACTGCGTTGGCCTCGTGGATGACCACGGGAATCCGGGCCTTGCTCGCCGCCAGGGCGGCGGGGCCCGAGACGTACCCCCCGAACACGACCATGACCTCGAGACCTCGGCTGGTGGCGACGTCGAGGATCTCGTCTCTCGCCTTCTTGACCTTCTGCGGCAGCGTGAGATTGTCCAACGAGAGACTGCGACGGATGCCATGGATGTCCACGCCGACGAAGGGATACCCGGCTTCGGGCACGACGGTGGCCTCCATGCGGTCTCCCCCGAAGAAGACCATCTGCTCGTGGTCGTGACCGCGGGCGACGAGCTCGTCGGCCACGGCGAGCGCAGGGAAGATGTGGCCGCCCGTGCCGGCGGCGGCGAAACCGACCCTCACGATCCGGACCTCAACCTGTCTCCTCGGACCCGGGGGCGGTCCTGGCGATGTTCAGCAGCACGCCGACGGCGAACAGGTTGACGAGCATGGCGTTGCCGCCGTTGGAGATGAACGGCAGCGGAACGCCGGTGATCGGGAGCACGGCGACGACGCCGCCGATGTTCACGAGCGCCTGGATCGACAGCCAGCTGACGATCCCGATGGCGAGGAGGCGCCCGAACCCGTCGCGTGCACGGAATGCGATCGAGACGCCGACGGCGGCGAGGAGGGCGAACAAGGTGACCACGATCATCGCCCCGGCGAAGCCCGTCTCCTCGCCGATGATGGCGAAGATGAAGTCGGTGTGTGCGTTCGGGAGCCAGCTCCAGCGCGCCCGGCTCTGCCCGAGGCCCACGCCGAAGAATCCCCCGGTGCCGAGCGCGACCATCGACTGCACGGCCTGGAGACCGGATCCCTGGGCGTTGGAGAAGGGATCGAGGAACCCGAGGAGACGGGCCTTGCGATAGTCGGCCGACATGGCGAGGGCCGTCATCGTCAGCGCACCGACCGCACCGAGGCCGAAGACGAATCGGAGCGGAACGGTGGAGGCGGCGAGCATCACGAAGGCGGGTACCACGATGAGCAGCAGGTTGCCGAAGTCCGGCTGGGCCAGGAGCAGCAGGGACGGGATGCCGAGGACCGCTGCGAGCGGGATGAACACGTGTCTCAGATCCCCCAGGAGCGCATCCTTCTTCGTGAGGGCCGCCGCAAGCAGCGCCAGGGTCGAGAACTTCGCAAACTCAGCGACTTGGAGGGTGATCGGCCCGACCTCGATCCATCGCGTTGCACCGCCCCGCGTGTCGCCGACGACGAGGGTGACCACGAGGCCGATCATCGTGGCGAGGTACAGCGCAAGTGCGAACCGCTGCCAGAGGCGGTACGGGATGAACGCGGCGACGACAAGGGCCGCCATGCCGAGCCCGACCCACATGACCTGACGCGTGAACAGCTGGAACTGGTCGCTACTCGCTCGGATCGACACCACCGACGAGGCCGACAGCATCGCCCCCAGACCGATGGTGAGCAGCATGGCGACGATGACGAGCAGGAACACGGATCGCTTGCTCGCTGCGGAGCGACCGCGCACGCCGGTTCGCACCCGGACCGCCGCTGTCCGCCGCTGTGCGGTGTCGGTCATGGCCGCGCCTCCCCCATCGCTGCGACGATCGACCGAAAGGCATCGCCGCGCTCCTCGTACGACCGGAACTCGTCGAAGCTCGCACACCCCGGCGACAGCAGCACCGTGTCGCCCGACTCGGCGACTGCAGCGGCCTGGCCGACGGCCTCCTCGAGCGTGCCGGCGACGGGTACCGTCTTCGTGCTCGCCGCAGCGATCTCCGCAGCGGCCTCACCGAAGGCGATCAGGGATTTGACGTCGAGGGTTGCCAGCGGCGTGAGGTCCACGCCCTTGTTGCGACCGCCCACCAACAGCACCACCGAGTCGTAGGCCTCTGCGGCAGCCATCGTGGCGTGCGGGTTCGTCGCCTTTGAATCGTTGACGTACACGACCCCATCGACGATCCCAACCGATT
>JASJCF010000004.1 GCA_030066265.1 Acidimicrobiia bacterium
CGAACGGTCTTTCGAGACCGACGTGCGCAATGGATCCTCGAGACCCGGGAGCCGTGCGCACTCCCCTCGGTGGGTGCTCGGCTCCGGCTCGTGCCATCATCGTGACATGCCGGGCCGTCTCGTCATGTGCGCCACCCCGATCGGGAACCTCGGAGATGTCAGCTCTCGGTTGGCCGACACCTTGCGAGAAGCCGATGTCGTCTTCGCCGAGGACACGCGACGCACAGCGACCTTGCTGGCCGACGTCGGAGCGGACACGCCCATGCGCAGTTTCTTTGCCGGCAATGAGCGGCGCCGGCTCGCAGAGCTGAGTGATCTGCTCACGTCGGGAGCCGTGGTTGCTCTCGTGTCGGACGCAGGCATGCCCGGGGTGAGCGACCCCGGTGCCGCCGCCGTGCGGCTCGCGGCCTCGGTGGGCGCAGAGGTGACGGTGATCCCCGGGCCGAGCGCTGTCTCGGCTGCCATTGCCGTGTCGGGTTTCGACGGCGATCGGTTCGTGTTCGAGGGATTCCTCCCCCGCAAGGGTGTAGATCGCAGTGAGGCCCTCCAGCGGATTGCGAGTGAACTGCGGACGACCGTGATCTTCGCTGCGCCGTCACGCGTCGAGACGGATCTCGCCGACCTCGCAGAGCCGTGTGGCCCGGACCGGGCCGTGGTGGTGGCGCGGGAGCTGACCAAGGTGCACGAGGAGGTGTGGCGAGGCACCATCGCCGATGCGGCAACGACCTTCAGCGACGAGCGGGCGCGTGGAGAGTTCGTCGTGGTGATCGAGGGGGCTCCCCCGAAGGTTCCGGACATGGGTCGCGCCGTCGAGGCGGCCGCCGCGTTGATCGCCAACGGTGTTTCGACGTCCGACGCCGTGCGCGAAGCAGCCTCCGAGCACGGCGTCAGCCGCCGTGAGTTGTACCAGCGGGTGGTGACTGGACGTCCCTAGATCGTTGCGATCCGCGTCCGGCACTCGAGGCAGAGGCCTCGACCCTGGAAGCTCTCGACGCCGTCATCGCTTCCGCAGAAAACGCATGACGCCTCGAGCTTGCGGAGAACGATCCCACCGTTCTCCACCGTGATTGCCAACTCGTCCCCCTCATGGATGTTGAACAGGCGGCGGGTCTCCGCCGGAACGACGACCCTCCCAAGGTCGTCGATCTTCCTGACCATGAGCGTGTCCAAGGATGTGCCTCCGTTCAGGGCTTCGATTCTGGCCTCGGGATGGTAGCTCCAGGTGCTGGAAACGACTCGACACGGCGTCGGAGAGGGACGATCCGGTGGTGCCGGTACCATCGGCTCATGACCGATGATTCCCCTCGGAAAGTGCTCGTCGCCGTCGCCTGGCCCTACGCACAGGGACCCCTGCATCTCGGGCACCTGGCGGGGGCGAATCTGCCCGCAGACATCTACGCCCGATTCCGGCGGTCGATCGGCGATGACGTGATCATGGTCTCCGGATCCGATGTGCACGGCACACCGATCACCGTCAAGGCCGATGAGCTCGGAGTGGCGCCCGAAGCGGTCGCAGCCAAGTACCACGACGAGTTCGTCGAGGCATGGGATGCCCTCGACATCCAATGGGATCTCTACACGACCACCGGCACCGAGATCCACACCCGCGTCGCCCAGGAGTTCTTCCTCACGCTGCTCGAGAACGGCTACCTGTACCCGAAATCCACGTTGCAGTTCTACGACGAGCAGGAGGGCCGGTTCCTGCCGGACCGCTACGTCGAGGGTACGTGCCCACACTGTGGCTACCACGAGGCACGCGGAGACCAGTGTGACAACTGCGGGCGCACCCTCGACCCGACCGACCTCGTCAACCCGTTGTCCAAGTTCTCACGGACACCGCCGGTGCTGCGCGAAACGGAGCACTACTACTGGCGGCTCTCCGAGTTCGAGGAACCTCTGCTCGAGTGGCTCGAGTCGCGCGAGGGGTGGCGGCCGCACGTCCAGAACTTCGCCATCGGGATGGTGAGGGACGGTCTCCAGGACCGCTCGTTCACCCGCGATCTGGATTGGGGGATCCCCCTGCCGGTCGACGACCTCGGTCCCGGCAAGTCGATCTACGTCTGGTGGGAGGCCGTGATGGGATACCTGTCGGCACCCCAGGAGTGGGCCGAGCGGCGGGGAACCCCCGACGCATGGCGCGCATGGTGGGAGAACCCCGATGCCGAGTCGTACTACTTCCTCGGCAAGGACAACGTGCCGTTCCATGCGATCTACTGGCCGGCGCTGATCATGGGACACGGTGGGCTGAACTTGCCGACGGACGTGCCGGCGAATCAGTTTCTGACGTTCGGTGGCGCCAAGGCATCCAAGTCGCGTGGCGTGGGGAGGCCGCTCAGCTGGTATCTCGACCACTTCGACACCGACGGGCTGCGGTACGCGATCGCACAGTCGCTTCCGGAGACGAGCGACGCGGACCTGTCGGACGACGAAGTCGTCCGAGCCATCAATGAGGAGCTCGTGGCCACGTGGGGGAACCTGGTCAACCGGGTCGTGTCGATGACCGGCCGCTATTTCGACGGCGTCATCCCCGAACCCGGCGATCTGGGACCTTCGGATGAACGAGCCCTGGACGGCAGGATGGCCATGCTCGACGACGTCCGTTCCGAGCTCATGGCCGTTCGCCTGAGGTCGGCGATCGCCCGAGCGATGCAAGGGGCGCAAGAGACCAACGCCTACCTCAACGAGATGGAGCCGTGGAAGACGGCCAAGACGGACCGCGAGCGGACGGCGACGACCTTGTGGGTCGCACTGCAGTCCGTCGCCGCAACGGCGGTCGCGTTGGCTCCCTACCTCCCGGGCTCCTCGCGCAAGGTGCTCGAGGCGCTCGGCGTCGACGTTCCGGAGGATGGCCCGACATGGCAGGTCCCCGACCTGCAGAGCGGCACGACGCTGGGAGCCCTCGGCCCGCTGTTCGCCAAGGTCGAGATCGATCTGGACGAAGAGTGACCCAGCCGCGCTGGATCGACACCCACGGGCACCTGTTCCTGCTCGAGGACGATGCTGGTGCGGTGATCGATCGGGCGGTGACGGCAGGAGTGGACTGGATCGTCTGCCCCGGGATCGACGTACCGACGT
The DNA here is from genome assembly GCA_030066265.1 of Acidimicrobiia bacterium. GTDB lineage: Bacteria > Actinomycetota > Acidimicrobiia > Spongiisociales > UBA5794 > SZUA-442. The sequence goes on from JASJCF010000004.1 coordinate 3,076, forward strand.
CGCAACATGCCAGGACCATCGCCGAGGCCCATCCCCACCGGGTGTCGTGGACGGCGGGCCTCCATCCGCACGAGGCCGGCCAATGGGGCGAGGTCGCAGATGCGATCGAGTCGCTTGCCGTCGAATCCGCAGGCGTCGGCGAGTGCGGCCTCGATTGGTACCGCGAGCTGGCTCCTCGCAGCGATCAGGTCGAAGCCTTCCGTGCTCAGCTCGATCTGGCTGCCGAACTCGACAAGCCCATCGTGATCCATTGTCGAGATGCGTTCGCAGACGTTCACGAGCTCGTCGAGGCCGCGGGATTGGGGTACCGGGCCATCATGCATTGCTGGACGGGCGGGCCTCGCTGGACGAAACGGTTCGACGATCTCGGCGTGACGTTCTCCTTCGCCGGCCCATTGACCTACCCGACGGCCGACACCCTGCGACGGGCGGCCGCCGTGGCGCCGCCGGATCGCACGATGGTGGAGACCGACGCCCCGTACCTCACGCCCGAGTCTCGGCGCCCCGGCGCGAACGAGCCTGCATTCGTGACGGAGACCGGGGCGGCGTTGGCCGACGTGTGGGGTCTCGGCGTCGATGAGGTCGCCGCTCGAACGAGTGCACATGCCCGCCGAGTGTTCGCCATCCCCGATGGCTGATCGAGCCCAGCATCGCGGGGAGATCCGCGCGCTCCTCGCGCGGCACGGGCACCGTCCGAACCAGACCTTCGGGCAGAACTTCCTCGCCGAGCCGACGATCATCGACCGCATCGTGGATCTGGCCGATGTCGCTGAGCGCAAGGTCGTCGAGGTGGGAGCGGGGACCGGCTCGCTCACGGCTCGCCTCGCCGCCACGGCGGACGAGGTCGTCAGCTACGAGCTTGATCGCCACCTCATCCCCCTGCTCGAGGAGTCACTCACCGGTCTCGATGTGGACATCCGGATCGCCGATGCCACCTCCGTCGATTGGTGCCGTGAGCTCGACGGGGAGGGATGGGTCCTCGTTGCGAACCTGCCGTACAACGTCGGGACGGGCATCGTCCTCGACGCATTGCGAGGTGCCCCCTGCATCGATCGGTTCGTGGTGATGCTCCAGCGCGAGGTCGCCGATCGATTCCTCTCCGGTCCTGGGTCCAAGATCTACGGCGTGCCGTCGGTGATCGTGCATCTCCACGCCCGGGGACGAGTCGCGCTCTCGGTCCCGCCTGGCGCCTTCGAGCCTCCGCCCGCCGTCGAGTCTGCCGTGGTGGTGTTGGATCGTGTCGAGCCTTCCCCCTCGGCCGAGGCTGCGATCGAGATCGCCGAGCAGGCCTTCGGACAGCGGAGGAAGATGGTGCGAAGGTCGCTTGCACCTCGGTACGAAGACGCGGTGGTCGTGCTGACCGCTGCCGGCGTCGACCCGACGAAGCGTGCGGAGGATCTGGCGCCCGACGACTACCTTGCCATCGCGGCACAGGAGCGCACACGATGAAGGCACTGGCCTACGCGAAGGTGAATCTGGCACTGGTCGTGTTCCCGCCGATGGCCGACGGCTACCACCCGATCCGAGGAATCTCGCAGTCGGTGTCCCTTGCCGACGACATCGAGATCGTGCCGTCGCACGATGACACCGTGACCGTGTCCAACGACGAGGCACCGGCCGATGAGACGAACCTGGCATGGAAGGCCTTTGCAGCGGCCCGCCGGACAGCTCGGGTGATGCAGCCAGCCGAGCTCAGGATCACCAAGCGAATCCCAGCTGGCGCCGGACTGGGCGGCGGCTCGGCCGACGCGGCAGCTTCTCTCGGCCTCGCAGCGGCGCGGTTTGGGATCGATGACGATCAGACGAGCGGCATCGCCGAATCGATCGGCGCCGATGTGCCATTCAGCCTCGTCGGCGGCACCTGCAGGGTCGAGGGAAAGGGTGAGCGCCTCGTTCCCCTCGATGCGTTGGCCGGCTTCTCGCTGGCGGTCGTGGTCCCGCCGTTCTCGATGGCGACTCCGGAGGTGTACCGATCCTGGGACGACCTCGGTGGTCCGAGTGGGCCCGAGATCCCCGAGGGTGACCTTCCGCCCCAGCTCCGAGGTGGCCCGCCACTGCGCAACGACCTGTATCCCGCCGCCCTCGCCCTCGACGAGCGCATCGGCGACTGGCGACGCGACCTCGCAACACGATTCGGGACGACGGTGGCGATGACGGGGTCAGGTTCGGCGTTCTTCGCATTCTTCTCCACGCGCGACGAAGCCGAAGGCGCAGCAGCCAGTGTCGACATCCCGAACCGGACGAGTGAAGCAGTGGATCCCACGGCGGTCGGATGGGAGCCGATCGATGCCTGACGCCCTCTCGGGATCCAGCAGCACCGTCCTACACTCGCGCGCCGCACGACCCGCAGTGGGGGGTGGTGTAATTGGCAGCACAGGTGGTTTTGGTCCATCAAGAACGGGTTCGAGTCCTGTCCCCCCAGCCCGCGAAGCGAGAGTGGTGAGCGCATGACGATGGCAGCTGTCGTCCTGGCGGCAGGCAAGGGAACCCGGATGAAGTCGGAGCGGGCGAAGGTCCTCCATGAGCTGGCCGGCCGTTCCCTCCTCGAGTGGACCCTGGCCGCCGTGGAACCGTTGGCACCGGATGAGACCGTCATCGTGGTGGGTCACGAAGCCGATCGGGTGAGAGAGACCTGCCCCGAGGGGACATCGGCGGCGGTACAGGAGCCCCAGAACGGGACGGGCCATGCCGTACAGGTGGGGCTCGACGCAATGCCATCGACGCCCGACAGCGTGCTCGTGATCCCGGCGGACATGCCCCTCATCGCAACGTCGACGCTCATGTCACTGATCGATCGACATCGCGAGAGCGGCGCCGTGGCGTCCGTGCTCACCGTGGAGCTCGAGGACCCGGCCGGGTACGGCCGCATCGTCCGCGACGGCGAGCGGGTCACCGCGATCGTGGAGCATCGTGACGCAACGGACGAGCAGAGGCGGATCAGCGAGGTGAACACGTCGGTGTACGTCTTCGACGGGCAGAAGCTCGATGATGCCCTGGGCAAGATCACCCCGGACAACGATCAGGGTGAGTACTACCTGACCGACGTGATTCGGGTGTTCACCGCCGAAGGGCTGATGGTGAGCGCCGTGGCGACCGACGCCGTCGAAGGCATCGGCATCAACTCCCAGGCCCAACTCGCCGATGTGGCGGCCATCGTCCGTGAGCGCGTCAATCGCTCACTCATGGAATCCGGCGTCTGGATGGCGGATCCCAGTCGCGTGTACGTCGATGCCAGCGTCGAAGTCGCTCCCGGAGCCAAGCTTCACCCCGACACCTACCTCCGGGGCGCGACGACCATCGGTGAGGGTGCGGAGATCGGACCTGGCGTGGATCTGCGGGACACCGTGGTCGATCGGGAGGCCACCGTGCGGAACACCGTTGCCGTGTCTGCATCGGTGGGTGCCGGCGCCATCGTCGGCCCCTTCACCCACCTCCGACCGGGTTCCGAGATCGGCCCGTCCGCCAAGGTGGGAGCCTTCGTCGAGGTGAAGGGATCGACGATCGGCGAGGGGTCCAAGATCCCGCATCTCAGCTACGTCGGCGACACCACCGTCGGTACCCGTTCCAACATCGGAGCCGGCACCATCACGGTCAACTATGACGGGTACAAGAAGCACCGCACCGTGATCGGAGACAACGTCAGGATCGGGGCAGACACCATGCTCGTCGCTCCCATCGTGGTCGGGGACGACGCCTTCACCGGCGCCGGAAGCGTCATCACGGACGACGTTCCCAGCGGCGCACTTGCGGTCGAGCGATCTGCGCAGAAGAATGTAGATGGGTACGCCGACCGACGTCGGAGACGCGCAGAAGGGGATGCGAAGTGATGGAGCGGCCCGGGCTGAAACGCCTCATGCTGTTCTCCGGCACGGCGAATCGCGAGCTCGCCGAGGAGGTCGGGAAGCTCCTCGATGTCGAACTCGGCGGTGTCGAGATCTCGCAGTTCGCCAACACCGAGACGTACGTCCGGTTCACCGAGTCCGTGCGCGGCTCGGACTGCTTCGTCATCCAGAGCCACAGCGACCCCGTGAACGAGCACATCATGGAACAGCTCATCATGATCGATGCGCTCAAGCGGGCATCGGCGAAGCGGATCACCGCCGTGATGCCTTTCTACGGCTATGCACGACAGGACAAGAAGGGCAGGCCGCGAGAGCCGATCACCGCACGGATGATCGGCGATCTGTTCATGGTTGCTGGGGCCGACCGCATCGCTGCCGTCGATCTCCACACCGGCCAGGTCCAGGGGTTCATCGACAAGCCCTTCGATTCGTTGACGGCCCTGCCCATCTTCGAGGAATACCTGTCCCACAAGATCGCAGGCCCGATCACGTTCGTGTCTCCCGACTCGGGAGGCGTCAAGCGCGCAACTCGCTTCGCCACGCATCTCAATGGTGAGGTGGCCTTCGTGTACAAGCGTCGCAGGACCGACGTCCGCAACGTGGTGGAAGCATCCGAGGTCGTTGGCGACGTCGAGGGCCGCCACTGCGTGATCGTCGACGACATCGTCGACACCGCCGGCACCGCCGTCGCGTCGGCCGATCTCATCATGGATCGAGGGGCCCTGTCGGTGTCCCTGGTCGCGACACACGGCGTCCTGTCGGGACCGGCAGTCGAGCGCCTCCGGTCGTCGCCGTTCGATGAGATCGTCATCACCAACACCCTGCCGATTCGGCCCGATGCCCAGGCGCTTCAGAACCTCACCGTGCTCTCCGTCGCGCCACTCGTCGCCGGCACCATCGAGGCGATCTTCAACGATCAGTCGGTGTCCGAGATCTTCAAGGGTGAGAACACCTGAGCACCGCCCGTGCCACTGCAGTCGCGGTCACACCCGAGCAGATCTCCGCGCTCGTGGCCATTGGATTCCAGAGCTTCCGTCGGAGATTCCGATCCGCAACCCAGCGAGCGCACGCTCGGTTCGAATCCCGCGATTGGCTCTCCCTCCAGCGCGACCTGCTCGAACGGCGCGATTCCTACGGCGAGGCGATCGATGAGACCCTGCGTTCGCTCCGGAGCGCCGGCTACGACACCGACGAGCGCGACATGTGGTCGGCCGCACGCGCAATGTTCCGTTCCGAGCACGTGAACGACCCCTACCACGAGATCGCCGAGACCTTCTTCAACTCCGTCGCCCGACAACTGTTCGGCACGAAGGGGATCGATCCTCAACTCGAGTTCCTGGCTCCTGCGTCGAATGCGCCTGACGAGGATCCGGAGCGGGTCACCAGGGTCTACGAGCACGACGGCGATCGGTTCGGACTGCTTGCTGCGCTGCTGAGGGATTGTCGATTCCAGGCGTCCTGGATCGACCTCACCGGCGGACTCGAGCGGGGCGCTCCGCGCCTTCCCGAGGGTCGAGGCACTGTGGAGGTCGTCGACGCCGTCTTCTACCGGGGAAAGGGAGCGTACGTGGTCGGCCGGTTCATCACCGAGGAGGCGATGACCCCGTTTGCGCTTGCGATCCGCCATGGCCGTGCCGGCCTCCGCCTGGCTGCCGTGCTCGTGGGTGAGGAGGACCTGGCGATCCTCTTCTCGTACACCCGATCGGCGTTCCTCGTGGCCGCGGATGAGCCCTCGTCCCTCGTTGCCTTCCTGGGGGAACTCCTGCCGTCTCGCAAGATCTCGGAGATCTACTCGGCGATCGGATTGCGCAAACAGGCCAAGACCGAGGGCTACCGAGAGCTCATGGCCTACCTCGCACGAGCGGATGATCGATTCGAGCGAGCCCCCGGTGTGCCCGGGCTCGTGATGATCGTGTTCGCCCTCCCCGGGTTCGACGTGGTGTTCAAGGTCATTCGCGACCGATTCCCCCCGCAGAAGCAGGTGACGCCGGATCAGGTCGCCGAGCGCTACCGCATCGTCTCCCGTCACGATCGTGCGGGCCGACTGGTGGAAGCACAGCGGTTCGTCGACTTGCGCCTGCCCGTCGGCTCGTTCGACCCGGACTTGCTCGCCGAGCTCGAGGCCGATGCCAGTCGCACGGTCACGGTCGACCTCGACCAGGTGACGATCGCCACGGTGTACATGGAACGCAAGGTGGTCCCGTTGGACATCTTCGTCCGCGAAGCGGACACCGCAGACGCCACCCGGGCGATCATCGACTACGGAACGGCGATCAAGAACCTCGCCGCCTCCAACATCTTCCCCGGGGACATGCTGCTCAAGAACTTCGGCGTGACGAACCGGGGACGTGTGGTCTTCTACGACTACGACGAGATCGGGCTGATCACGGACTACCACTTCCGGCAGTTCCCTGAATCAGACGATCCGTTCGATGACCTGGCGGACACTCCGGCATACGGCGTCGGGCCGAACGATGTGTTCCCCGAGGAGCTGCAGCGATTCCTCGGACTCCGACGTGATCTGCACGATGCCTTCCACGAGGTCCACGCCGATCTCTTCGAGCCTGACTTCTGGCAGACGATCCAAGCGCGACTGGAGGCGGGAGAGACGATCGAGATCCTCCCGTATCGGCGTTCGCGAGACTTGGGGACGACATGAAGACGCAGCTGCTCAGGATCGACACCGGTCACGACCGGACCGTCGTCGATCTGACATCCCAGGTTGCGGCTTTCGTGGCGCCCCTCGGTGACGGTCTGGTCAACGTGTATGTGCCCCACGCAACGGCGGGAATAGCCATATTCGAGACAGGGGCCGGGTCCGATGTGGATGTGCTGACGTCGATCGAACGCCTGCTCCCATCCGACGATGCCCTCTACCGGCATCGTCACGGGTCCCCCGGCCACGGCGCCGACCATGTGCTGCCGGCATGGATCGCCCCGAGCATCATGATCCCGGTCGATGCGGGCAGGCTCGCCCTCGGCACGTGGCAGTCGATCGTCCTGGTCGACCCGAATCGGGACAATGCCTCCCGAAGCGTGCGGCTGAGCTTCGTGTCGGGTTGAGACTCACTGCGGGCTTCCAGCCTCTGTCATCTGCGTGCGCTTCTCGGTACACTCCTGGGCTGACTTCACCGTTCTTCCCAGGAGTTACCCGACATGCAGCAGGAACACCTGCCAGCCACCCAGCGCGTGACATCGGGCAGCCGAGCCTCGAATCGTCTGCGGCGTGAAGGCCGCGTGCCGGCGGTCGTGTACGGCAGCGGCGTCGGCACCACCGCTGTACACGTTTCATCTCGCGATCTGTTCACGGTCCTCCACACCGAGGCGGGGCTGAACGCGATCATCGAGCTCGACATCGAGGGAGGCGACAAGGTGCTCACCGTCGCCAGGGAAGTCCAGCGCCACCCGGTGAAGGGGACCATCGACCACCTCGACTTCATCGAGGTCCGGATGGACACCGAGATCGAAGCCGAGGTTGGCGTCGAATACCTCGGAACGCCGATCGGAGTCCGCGACGACGGCGCCATCGTCGAGACGATCGAGGCCAGCGTGACCATCACGGCGCTTCCGACGGCGATCCCGTCGTCGATCCAGGTGTCCATCGAGGATCTTGCGCTCGGGGATACCCTCAAGATCGCCGACCTGCCCGAGATCGACGGTGTCACCTACCTCGGTGCCATCGATCAGCCGCTGCTCACCGTGGTTGCGCCGGCAGCCGAGGTCGAGCCGGTCGTCGACGAGCTCCTCGAAGGCCTCGAGGAAGGCGAGATCGTCGAAGGTGATGAGGCCGCTCCCGAAGCCGAGGAGTCAACGGCCGAGGACGACGGCTGATCGAGCCGCTCCCCACAGCCCTGGCCGTCGGGCTCCGGAACCCGGAGTCGCGATACGACGGCACGAGACACAACATCGGGGCCGTCGCCGTGGAGCGATTCCTCACTGAGCACGAGCTCACGGTTCGACGTGCTCGGCAGGGCATCCGGGCCGAGATCGCCGAGCTCAACCTCGAGGGCAATCGAGCCGTCATCGCGCTTCCCACAACGTCGATGAATCACTCCGGCCAGTCGGTTGCCCCACTGGTGCGGTACTACGGTGTCGAGGGGGATCGGCTCTTGGTGGTGCACGACGACATCGATGTCCCGTTCGCGAAGCTCAAGGTGCAGTGGTCCCGGGGACACGGCGGCAACAACGGCGTTCGCTCGACGATCGGCTCACTCAAGACCAACGACTTCTGGCGATTGAAGATCGGGGTTGGTCGACCTCCTGGCCGAACCGATCCCGCAGACTTCGTCTTGAGCCGGTTCGCCGCCCGCGAACGGGATCAGGCCGAGGCAGCGGTGTACCGTGCGGCGGACGTGGTCGATCGTTTCATCCGATTCGGAGGCGAGGACGCACGGCAGTATGCCGGAGAGCTGAACGACTGACCTGCCGATCCGACTCGAGGGAGGGGTGCATGCCGCAATACGTGGGAGCCATCGATCAGGGGACGACGAGTTCCCGTTTCGTGGTGGTCGACGAGGAAGGCAGTTTCGTCGCCCTCGCCCAGATGGAACACGAGCAGGTCCTTCCCCAGCCCGGCTGGGTCGAACACCGTCCCGAAGAGATCTGGGAGAACACCCAGACCGTGATCCGTCGGGCGCTCGAGCAAGCCGACCTCAGACCGAGCGATCTGGCCGGCGTCGGGATCACGAACCAGCGGGAAACGGCGATCATCTGGGACAAAGAGACGGGGCAGGCCGTTGCCAATGCCATCGTGTGGCAGGACACCAGGACAGCCGATATCGCCAAAGGGCTCATCGATCGTCACGGTGCGGACTTCTTCCGCCAGCGAACCGGCCTTCCGCCGTCCACGTACTTCTCGGGTCCGAAGGTCCGGTGGCTCCTCGACCGACGTCCCGACCTGGACCAGCGCGCTCGCAACGGCGAACTGGCTTTCGGCACGGTGGACTCGTGGCTCGCGCACCGTCTCACCGGCCGACACGTGACCGACGTCACCAACGCGTCGCGCACGATGCTCATGGATCTCGAAGCGCTGACGTGGGACAGCGAGCTGTGCGAGGCAATCGGCGTGCCCGAGTCCATGCTCCCGGCAATCGTGCCGTCGATCGGTGAGATCGCCCCCTGCGGTGGTGTCCTCGATGGGACGGCCCTGACCACCATCTTGGGCGACCAGCACGCAGCCATGGTCGGGCAGGCCGCCTTCGACGTCGGCGGAACGAAGGTCACGTACGGCACCGGGGCGTTCCTGGTGTCGAACACGGGGACCGACATCGTCCACTCGACCGCCGGCCTGCTGTCGACGGTCGGCTATCAGATCGCAGGCGACCCTGCGGTCTATGCCCTCGAGGGATCCGTCGCCGTTGCCGGGTCTTCGGTGCAATGGCTGCGGGACAACATCGGGCTCATCTCCCAGGCGGCTGAGGTCGAAGCGCTGGCGGGCTCCGTGCCGGACAACGGCGACGTCTACTTCGTGCCTGCGTTCTCCGGCCTCTTCGCTCCCTACTGGCGAGATGACGCTCGAGGGTTGTTCGCGGGGCTGACGCGCTTCACGGACAAGGGGCACCTCGCACGAGCCGTGCTCGAAGCGACCGCCTTCCAGACGCGCGACGTCCTCGCCGCCATGGAGCACGACACGGGTCGTCGGCTCGATGAGGTCAAGGTGGACGGCGGCATGGTGGCCAACGCCCTGCTGATGGCGTTCCAAGCTGACATCCTGGAGATGGATGTCGTGGTTCCGAGGGTGGTCGAGACGACCGTCCTCGGCGCAGCGTTCGGGGCCGGCCTGTCCACCGGCGTCTGGTCGTCGACCGCCGACGTTGTCGCCCATTGGCGTGAGGCCGCCCGGTTCACGCCGTCGATGGGTGAGGCCGAACGCGCCCGTCTGCTCGCGGGCTGGGAGAAGGCCGTGCAGCGCTCGATGGGCTGGATCGAGAGCTGATCGACGGCCGATGTCGCAGACCACACGGTCCCGATAGGCTCGCTCACGATGTCGATTCCGAACCTGCTCGCCATCTCACGGCTCATCCTGACGCTCGTTGTCATGGCGATGATCCTTGCTTCACCGGGCAACCGAGCGATGGCTGTCGCCGCGGCGGTGGTGTTCGTGATTGCAGCGTTGACGGACTTCGCAGATGGCTACCTGGCACGACGGTGGCGAATCACCACGACGCTCGGGGCCTTCCTCGACACCGTTGCGGACAAGATCCTCGTTGCCGGCGCGCTGTTCGCCCTCGTGGAGATCGGCACCACGTCGAGCTGGGTCGCCTTCATCATCGTGGGCCGAGAGATCGCAATCATGGGGCTCCGATCGGTAGCGGCTCTGGACGCCGGCACCGTGCCGCCATCCATCTGGGGGAAGTGGAAGGCGACCATTCAGTTCGTTGCGATCACGTTTGCGATCCTCAAACTCGACGTCGTCATCGGCCCGTTCCGGCTCGATCAGTGGCTCATGGGCGCTGCCGTCGTCGTGACGGTCGTGTCCGCCGGTGATTACTTCTCCCGGTTCCGCTCGGTGTTCACCAGGAGCCGGGATGGCTGACGTCGCGCTCACCGGGGGGAGCGGACTGGTGGGCGGCGACCTGATCACGCACCTCGTTGCGCGAGGCGACTCCGTGCGAGCCCTCGTCCGCAGCGATGCCGCGGCGCGAGTCGTCGAGGAGCGAGGAGCGGAATCCGTTCAGGCAGATCTGTTCGACCACGACGCCATTCGTGATGCCGCATGGGGTGCCGACATCCTCTTCCACGTCGCCGGTGTGAACGAGACATGTCCGAAGGATCCCGACTGGATGGACCGTGTGAACGTCGATGCCACCCGGAGCGTCGTGCGCGCAGCGGGCGACGCAGGCGTCGGGCGGGTGGTGTACACATCCTCGGGAGCGGCGATCGGTGAGCAGGAGGGCATCATCGGGAAGGAGACGATCACCCACAGTGGCGAGTATGTCTCCCGGTATGCGCGCTCCAAGCACCTCGGTGAGCTGGCGGCGCTCGAGGAAGGCGCAGCGAGCAGCGTCGATGTCGTCGTCGTCAACCCATCCTCTGTGCAGGGGCCGGGCCGGGCGACGGGATCGGCTCGCATCCTGCTCTATGCGTTGAAGGCCAAGCGCCCGGTGCTCTTCGACACCACCATTTCCATCGTCGATGTCCGTGACTGCAGTCGTGGGCACATGGCGGCCGCCGAGCGGGGGCGATCGGGGCAGCGGTACCTGCTCTCCGGTGCCTCGCTCAAGGTCTCCGAGGCTGTGGCGATGGCAGCGGATCTCCTCGGCCGCACGATCAAGCCGAGATGGTTGCCGGAGGGGGCCGTGAGGGCGCTCGGCTCACCGTCAGCGGCCTTGGGGTCACTCTTCGGGGCCGACGTCTGCCCGGACCTCGTCCGCACGTTGCTCCACGGCCATCGGTTCGATGGCAGTCTGGCCGAGCGCGAACTCGGGATTCACTACACACCGGCGGCCGAGACGTTTGCGGACACCATTGCCTGGTTCCGAGCTGAGGGGCTCATCGCTTCGTGAGCGCACCGTTGCACGCCCTCGTCGATCAGTGGCCCAAGGGTCTCGATCTGCCTGCTCCTGGCCGCATCGTGATCCCACCGCCGTTGCGGGCATACGTCTTGGCGACGATGGCGGTCACGCTCGATGCCCCGATCCTGGGCATCGTCTCGGGCGAGCGGGAAGCCGAGGATCTCGCGGACGACACTGCCCTGTTCCTCGACGACACCATCCAGCTCCCCGCGTGGGAGACGCTGCCGTTCGAGCACGTCTCGCCCAATGTGGTGACGATGGCGAATCGAGTGGTTGCCCGACATCGGCTCTCCGGTGCCGGTCCCGCCGTCGTGGTCGGCTCGGTTCGGTCGGTCACCCAGCGGGTCTCGCCGACCTCGGTGGAGCCCCTCCTGCTGCTGGAGGGCGACTCGGCAGGGTTCGATGAGCTCGTCGCATCGTTGTCGGACCTCGGATACGTGCGCACTGAACGCGTCGAAGGCAGGGGCGAGATGGCTGTTCGCGGTGGCATCATCGATGTCTTCCCCCCGCACGAGGATGAACCCGTGCGGCTCGACTTCTGGGGTGATGATCTCGAGTCGATCAGGCCCTTCAACCCCGCATCGCAGCGGTCCTCCGAGCCCATTGCCTCGATCCGGCTGTATCCGGCCAAGGAGGTGCTGCTCGGCGAGGACATCCGCCGTCGCGCCGGCGAGCTCAGGGCGGACGCACCGTGGGCATCGGACACATGGGATCGGATCGCCGAGGGAATCAGCTTCCAAGGCCTCGAATCGTGGTTGCCGTGGCTTGCCCCGCCGCGCACGATCCTCGATGAGTTCTCGGGCATCGTGGTGGTGTTCGACGTCGCACGATGTCTCGACCGGGCAGGCGACCTCATCGACGAGGAGTACGACCTTGCCGAGGCACTGTCGGACACCTGGGGCTCGGGATCGCCGACCGCCGGTGAGCACCCACCCTTGTACCTCCCTCTCGACCTCGATGGCGGCTCCGAGCGGCTGGTGGAGGCACCGCCTCAGCCGGGTGGGCCTGCCGATGATGGATACGAAGTCCGTGGTTTCGACGCCGTTCCCGGCGATGCGGCATCGGTTGCCGAGGCGATCGTGCGGTGGCGGGATCGCAAGACGGAGATCGTGGTGGCGATGGATGGCCGTGCGGCGGCGGATCGGGTCGCCACCGTCCTCACCGAGCACGGAGCCGATCTGCCCGTCCTGGAGTCCCTCGACCGGGCCATGACAGCCGTCACCCCGATCGGCATCCACAGCGGGTTCATCTTCCCCGTCGCCGGATTCGGTGTCATCGGCGAGCGGGAAGTCGCAGGGCGCCGTCGTGCCCATCGCACCGCCCGGGGCGGGACGAGGAAACCGGTCGCCGATGCCTATCGCGACCTCAACCCCGGCGACTTCGTGGTGCACCACCACCATGGGATCGGCCGGTTCGCCGGCTTGGTCCACCGGGATCTGGCGGGTGTCGAGCGTGACTACCTCCTCGTCGAGTACGCAGGTGACGACAAGCTGTACGTTCCAACCGATCAACTCGCAGCGGTCGCCCGATACACGGGCGGGGAATCACCGAGGCTGTCGCGGATGGGCGGCACCGACTGGGGCCAAACCCGCAGCAGAGTGCGTCGGGAGATCGCCGTCGTGGCCGACCAGGTCGTCGAGCTCCATCGGAGGCGCTCGGCCGCCACGGGCCACGCCTTCCCGACGGACACCCCGTGGCAGAGCGAGTTCGAGTCCGCCTTCCCCTACGAGGAGACCCCTGATCAGATCACAGCGATCGCCGACGTCAAGAACGACATGGAGGCTGAGGTGCCGATGGATCGCCTCATCTTCGGCGACGTCGGCTTCGGGAAGACCGAGGTGGCGATTCGCGCGATGTTCAAGGCGGTCCAGGACGGCAAGCAAGCCGTGATGCTCGTGCCCACGACGCTGCTCGCCCAGCAACACTTCGCCACCTTCGAAGAGCGCTTCGCGCCGTATCCGGTGCGCGTCGAGATGCTGTCCCGATTCCTGACCCAGAAGCAGCAGCGTGCCGTGGTCGATGGGCTCGCGGACGGATCGGTGGACATCGTCATCGGCACGCACCGGCTTCTGTCCGAGGACCTCTCCTATCACGCGCTCGGCCTCGTGGTCATCGACGAGGAGCAACGCTTCGGAGTGGCCGCAAAGGACAAGCTGCGCGAGCTGCGCACGAGCGTCGATGTCCTGACGCTCACAGCGACGCCCATCCCCCGGACGCTCGAAATGGCTCTCACCGGCATTCGAGACGTCTCGAACATCAGAACGGCGCCCCAGGATCGACATCCGATCCTCACCTATGTCGGTCCTTATGACGAGAAGGCGGTTGCCGCTGCGATTCGACGCGAGATGCTCCGGGAAGGGCAGGTGTACGTCGTGCACAATCGAGTGCAGTCCATCGACCATGCCGTGGCCAGGCTCACGGAGCTCGTGCCGGACGCCCGGTTCGGTGTGGCTCACGGGCAGATGAGTGAGGGTCAGCTCGAGCAAGTGATGTTCGACTTCTGGAACGGCGAGTACGACGTGCTCGTTGCAACCACGATCATCGAATCCGGGCTCGACGTGCCGCAGGTCAACACGCTCATCGTGGAGCGCGCCGATCGGCTCGGGCTCGCCCAGCTCTATCAGCTCCGGGGACGCGTGGGACGTTCGAGCCAGCGTGCGTACGCCTACCTGTTCCATCCCCCCGAGGAACGGATATCGGAGACGGCATATCGCAGGCTCGGCGCCATTGGAGAGTTCTCGGATCTCGGCAGTGGATTCGAGTTGGCCATGCGCGATCTCGAGATCCGCGGAGCCGGGTCGATCCTGTCCGAGACCCAGTCGGGTCACATCGCTGCGGTGGGGTTCGATCTGTACACCGAGCTCGTTGCCGATGCCGTGCTCGAGCTCAAGGGAGAGGCACCGCAGGACGAGCCCGAGGCCACGCTGCGGCTCGACCTCCTGCAAGACGCGCATCTGCCGGCCGACTACGTCGAGGGAGGTGAAGCGCGACTGGAGGCCTATCGGCGGCTCGCCGCCGCTGACGATCATCGAGGCATCGACGACGTGGTGGAGGAGTGGGAGGATCGCTACGGGCCACTCCCTCCCACAGCGCAGGCGTTGATCGATCTCGCCAGGTTGCGGGTCGATGCGCTTCGGCTTGGAATCGAGGAGATCGTCCAGAATCGGAGGGAGGTCAAGGTGAGTCCCGTGACGCTGCGCACGTCGGAGGAGGTTCGGTTGCAGCGACTCGTGCCGGACGCTGTGCTGCGGGGATCGGTGCTGTACCTCCCCCCGCCGGACGGTGATCCCGCCAAGGCCATATCGCACTTCCTCCGTACACTGTGGCGCAGTCCCGAGGAGGCTGCCGTCACGTGAATCGACGCTTCTTGATCACCGCGCTGGTGGCTGCCGGCGCCCTCGCCCTATCAGCATGCGCAACGAACGACGTAGCGGCGACCGTGAACGACGGCGAGATCACCAACGAGGAGGTGGTGGCGCTTCGGACGGACCCGGTCGGTGACGTCGTGGACGGCGAGGTGTTCCGCAACGACCTCACGACGCTGATCGTCACACAGGCAACGGTGGATGCCGCCGAGGCCGACTTCGGCATCACCGGGGTGGACACGCCCGAAGGCAGGAACGCGTACGTGGCCGAAGCCTCCGAGCCGGAGCTCGAGGTGGTGACGAGAGTCGCAGAGGAGCCGAGTCTCTCGCAAGCTGCTGTCGACGTCGTTCTGACCCAGCTCGCCGTTCGCGCCGCAGTCATCGACGAGCTCGTCAACGATCCGGTACTCCTCGAGAGCGTCTGGCAAGACCAGCAGCCATTCATCGTCGAGGTGTGCCCGCGGCACATCCTCGTTGAAACCGAGGAAGAAGCCGTTGCGGCGAAGGCCAGGATCGATGGCGGCGAGTCGTTCACCGTGGTCGCGAACGAGGTCTCGCTGGACACCTTCTCGCCCGGAGGTGTGCTGGCCTGCCCCTCCAGCCCCGCCGACTACGTCGAGCCGTTCGGCACCGTCGTCGCCACCGCTCAGATCGGTGAGCTCACCGAGCCGTTCCAGACCGAGTTCGGTTGGCACATCGTGATCGTGGACGAGCGGGCATTCCCTGCAACGTTCGAGGAGTTCGTCGCCGAGGCAGAGCGCTGGGTGCCCCAGCAGGTGGCCCTCGGTGCATGGTCGGCGTGGCGAGAAGAAGCCGTGTCCCGCGCCGAGATCGCCGTGCGGTCCCAGATCGGACGATGGTTTCCTCAAGGGGATGGCATCCTCCCGCCACCCGACTCGCCTGACGTCGCGAACGCCTCAGCACGTCCCTGATGAGCATCAGGATCGTCGGGCTCGGTCCAGCCGGACTCGATCACCTCCCGGCGCGGAATCGGGACGTTCTGCTGCGTGCAGACGCAACGGTGATCCTCCGCACGCTGTCTCATCCCGCTGCGGCCGAGATCGCAGGCTCGACGACCGTGGCCAGCTGCGATGATCTCTACGAGTCGGCTGCCGAGTTCACCGACCTCTATGCGTCGATCGTCGATCGAGTCATGGAGGCGGCTCGAGCCGGGGATGTCGTGTATGGGGTACCCGGATCGCCTCACGTCGGCGAGCAGACGACCTCGATGATCCTGGCGGCAGCGGCGGAGGAGGGCATCGATGTGGACGTCGTGGGCGCCCCCTCCTTTCTCGATCGTGCACTCGAGGTCACCGCCATCGATCCGATCCGGGACGGATTGCAGGTCGTCGATGCGCATGCGCTGCCGGATCCGTTGCCCTTGCACCTGCCGACGCTGATCACGCAGGTCGATTCTCCACTGCGATTGGCCGACGTCGCCGTCGAGCTCGGCCGGCTCCTCGAGCCGACGGCTGCAGTGACGATCCTCGATCGGCTGGCGGATCCTGACGAGGTCGTGCGGACGGTCGCATTGGCGTCTCTTGCAGAGCACGCCGCAGGGCCGAGGACGACGTTGTTCGTCGAGGCGCAGCCGGTCGGGTTGTTGGGTCTCGTCGAGACGAACCGGATCCTGCGGGCGGAATGCCCGTGGGACATGCGTCAGACCCACCACAGCCTGTTGACGCATCTCATCGAAGAGGCCTACGAGACGGCCGATGCCATCGGACGACTCCCGATGGCATCGCCGGCCGGCACTCACGACTTCGGCGCCTATGCCGAAGTGGAGGATGAGCTCGGAGACCTGCTCCTCCAGGTGCTGTTCCACGCGACGATGGCGGCCGAGGCCGGCGCGTTCGACATCGATGACGTCGCCGAGCA
This sequence comes from Acidimicrobiia bacterium, assembly GCA_030066265.1. Classification (GTDB taxonomy): domain Bacteria; phylum Actinomycetota; class Acidimicrobiia; order Spongiisociales; family UBA5794; genus SZUA-442. Next base: position 19,675 of record JASJCF010000004.1, read on the forward strand.
CAACCGCAGGAAGCTCGTCCGGCGTCATCCCCACGTGTTCGGTGACGTCGACGTCGCAGGGGCCGACGAGGTGCTCGCCAACTGGGAGCAGATCAAGCAGTCGGAGAAGAACCGTGCGAGCCTCATGGATGACATTCCCGCCGGCATGCCGGCGGTCGGACGGGCGATGAAGGTGCAGAAGCGGGCAGCTTCGGTCGGCTTCGATTGGAGGGAGGTGGCGCCGATCTTCGATGTGGTGCGCTCTGAGATCGACGAGCTGGCCGCAGCGCACGACGATCGGGAGGCGACCACCGAGGAGCTCGGTGACATCCTGTTCGCCGTGATCAACCTCGCACGACATCTCCGGGTCGATCCGGAGATCGCGCTGCGTGGCAGCGTCGATCGGTTCATCGATCGGTTCCGGCATGTCGAATCTGCGTTCTCCTCGCAGAACCGAGCCATCGCTGAAGCGTCGCCCGAGGAACTCGATGCGGCGTGGGAAGCGGCCAAGCGGGCAACCCGCGCGGAGTAGATAGCATGGAGCCGGGCGACAAAGCCTCTGGCATCCTGCGCCACCGTCTACCCTCGGAGCATCATGGGCACACACACCACCATCACGTCGATTCACGCACGCGAGGTCCTCGACTCGCGGGGGAATCCCACCGTCGAGGCCGATGTACACCTCGCCGGCGGAGCATTCGGTCGAGCGATCGTGCCGTCGGGCGCATCGACTGGCGCTCTCGAAGCCGTCGAGCTCCGTGACGGAGGCAAGCGGTATGGCGGCAAGGGCGTGCTCAAGGCCGTCAAGAACGCCAACGACAAGATCGCACCTGCGCTCGAGGGCATGGACGCAACCAGGCAGGAGCTCATCGACCAGACCATGCTCGACCTGGACGGGACTCCCAACAAGGGAAAGCTCGGAGCGAATGCGGTGCTCGCCGTGTCCCTGGCCACGGCCCGTGCCGCTGCAGCGGGCGTAGGGTTGCCCGCATACCGGTACCTGGGCGGTACGGGTGCCCGGACGTTGCCCACGCCCTGCTTCAACGTGGTCAATGGCGGCGCCCACGCCGCCAATTCGATCGATACCCAGGAGTTCATGCTCGTCCCCGGCGGCGCTCCGTCGTTCTCCGAGGCGCTGCGAGCGGGTACGGAGGTGTACCAAGCCCTCAAGGGCGTCCTCGGTGATCGCGGGCTGCCCACCAACGTCGGCGATGAGGGCGGGTTCGCCCCGGATCTCGACGGTGACCGCGACGTCTTGGACGTGCTCTCCGAGGCCATCGAAGCGGCCGGATACACCGTTGGCGAGGACATCGGCTTTGCGTTGGACGTTGCGGCCTCCGAGCTCTACGACGACGGCTCGTACCACTTGTCCGGTGCCACGTTGACGTCCGAGGAGATGGTGGACCACATCGCCGGACTCGTGAAGGACTACCCGATCGTCTCCGTCGAGGATGGGCTCGACGAGGCCGATTGGGACGGCTGGAAAGTGTTGACGGACAAGCTCGGCGACAAGACCCAGATCGTCGGTGACGATCTTCTCGTGACCAACGTCGAGCTCCTCGCCAAGGCGATCGAGCTCGGGGTCTCCAACGCGATCCTCATCAAGGTGAACCAGATCGGCTCTCTCTCCGAGACGCTTCACACGATGGAACTGGCCGAGCGCAATGCCTACGGAACCATGGTGAGCCATCGATCCGGCGAGACCGAGGACTCGTTCATCTCCCATCTCGCAGTCGCCACGAATGCCGGCCAGATCAAGACCGGCGCACCCGCACGCGGGGAGCGCACGGCGAAGTACAACCAGCTGTTGCGCATCGAAGAGCGGCTCGGCACCGAAGCGCGATACGCCGGTTGGGATCGGTTCAGGAAGTTCCGATGACCGACACGCTCGAGCGAGAGCGGGCACCGAGGGCGCCGCGCAGAAGGCGCAGGACGTCTCGCTGGGCGACGGTGATGTTCGTCGTGCTGCTCATCTCGCTCGGGCTGGTCGCCTCCGGTGTCCTTCCCGTTCAGCAGTATCTCGAGCGGGAGACCCAGGTGAACGACGCACAGGCAGCGCTTGATGCGTTGCGGGAGGAGAATGCGCTGCTCGAGCAGGAGGCGGGAGCCCTGCTCACCGACCAGGAAATCGAACGGATAGCGCGCGAGCAATACGGCTTCGTCCAGCCGGGAGAGATCGGCTATGTGGTCATCCCGCCCGAGGGGCTCGAAGGGATCGTCGAAGAGACGCCCGAACCCGAGCCCGTGACCGAGCCACGGAGCTTCCTCCAGCGCATCTGGGACTTCATCACGGGACGTGACGTCGCGTCGGATGGATGATCGGGCCGTCGTTGCGATCCAGATCGGGCGCCCGCCGCGTTCGGAGGTCTCCGTCGAAGCGAGGTGCCACCTCGGCCTTCCGGTCGTGATCTGGGTTCCTCCCCTGCTCGACGATGGGACACCCTTCCCGACGTCGCATTGGCTGACATGCCCGCTTGCGACCCTGCGCGTGTCGCGACTCGAGGCAGAGGGTGGTGTGAAGGCCGCCGATGCCGACATCGCCGCCGACGAGACTCTTGCCGAGCGCTGGTCCCGAACGATGGTCCGATACCGCACGGAACGTGACGACCGAATCCCAGACGACTGGGAAGGTGCCGTTCCGGGCGGTGGCGTCGCGGGGTCCCGGTGGGGGGTCAAGTGCCTCCACGCCCAATATGCGGATACCGCAGCCGGGAACGAGAACCCGATCGGGGAGAGGGTCGCCCTCGACGTCGAGCCGCTGGATTGTGCGCGCCCGTGCGTCATCGATGACGAGGGCGGTCCGATGCTCAATCCCGACTGGACGGAGCCGTGATCGTTGCTGCGATCGACATCGGGAGCAACACCGTTCGCCTCCTCACAGTGACCAATGATGGAAGCGAGATTCGCCGAGAGGTCGCAATCACAGGTCTCGCCGCCGGGGTTGACGGATCCGGCGTGCTGTCGGCGGATGCCGTCGAGCGGACCGCCAACGTGCTGGCGAGTTATGCCCGAGCGATGGACGAGGACGGCGTCGAAGCCGTTGCCGCCGTCGCGACGTCGGCCTGCAGGGATGCCAGGAACGGTGAGCAGGTGATGGACCGGCTGGCGCGGGCCATGGGATTCCGGCCGGAGATCATCAGAGGCGATGAGGAGGCGGCATTGGCCTTCTCCGGTGCGACCGCAGGGTCTGGTGGGACCTCGACCACCGTCATCGACATCGGTGGGGGCTCGACCGAGATCATCGTCGGAGGCGACGAGATCGCGTGGTCGCATTCCTACGACATCGGCTCGGTCCGGTTGACTGACCGCGTGCTCCCTGATCGTCCCGTCACCGGAGCAGAGCTACGAGCCGCACAGGACGCTACGGACCACATCCTTGCTTCGCCGAGCCCTCCGAGCGCAACCGGAACGGTGATTGGCGTTGCGGGCACCTTCACGAGCCTGTCGGCGATCGCCCTCGGACTCGATCGTTACGACCGCGATGCGGTGCATGGCTCCGTCCTGTCCAGCGACGATCTGGACCAGCTCACCGAGCGGCTCTCGCCGTTGACCGTCGCCCAGACCGCTCAGATCCCTTCACTGGATCCCAAGCGCGCTCCGGTGATCCTCGCCGGTTCGGTGATCGCATCCCGTTGTGTGCGAATGGTCGACGCAGCCGAGATCGTGATCAGCGAACACGATCTCCTCGACGGGCTCGCCGCTGCCGTGCTTGCAGGCCGGCGCTCGTCTCCGGCCTGAGAGGTCAGTCGTCGTCGACCGCAGCCTCGGCCATCGTGCGCTCCACCAAGTGCGAGGGGAGCTCCTGGTAGTGATCGAGCTCGGCACTGAAGTTCCCCCATCCTTGGGTCAGCGACCGAAGGTCGATGGCATAGCGCACGATCTCGCTCGTGGGGATCTCGGCCTCGACGGTTTGTGTGCCGTCCGCATTGGCGACTGAGCCCTGCACCGATCCCCGGCGGGAAGCGATGTCGCCCATCACGTCGCCCTGATACTCGGGCGGCACCGTGATCGCCACCTTCGAAACCGGCTCGAGAACGATGGGCCCTGCGTTCGGGAACGCCTCCCTGAACCCTGCCCTGGCTGCGAGCTTGAACGCCATCTCCGACGAATCCACCGAGTGGTACTTGCCGTCGTCGACCGTGACCTCGAGGTCCACCACCGGATAGCCGTATCGGCCGCCCATGTCCATCGTCTCGACGAGCCCCTTCTCGACTGCCGGGATGAACTGGCGCGGGATGGACCCGCCTTTGATCTCGTCGACGAAGGCGAAGCCCTGACCGCGTGGGAGGGGGCGGAAGCGGAGATGGCAAACACCGAATTGGCCGTGACCACCGGATTGCTTCTTGTGCTTCCCCTCTGCCTCGGTGGGACGCGAGATGGTCTCCCGATAGGCGACGCGCACCGGTTCCTGATCGACGTGAACACCGAACTTGCGCTCCAACCGCTCGATGGCGATCGACACGTGCGTCTCGCCCATGCCCCACAGGAGAGTCTGCTTCGTCTCGTCGTTGTGCTCCACGCGGAGCGACGCGTCCTCCTCGAGGATTCGTGCGAGTGACGTGCTCAGCTTGTCGTCGTCGGCCTGCGTTCTCGCCACCAAGGCGGTTGCGAGCACGGGATCGGGTCGGTCGATCGGCTGCGCCTTCACCGGCTTGTTCTTGGGCGCCAGAGTGTCGCCGGTGAGGGTGTCCGAGAGCTTCGCTGCCGCAACGATGTCGCCTGCCGGGGCGCCCTCGACCAGCGTGGTCTCCTTCCCGAACATCGTGGCGATCTTCGCCAGGCGCTCATCCTGGCCCGACCGCGTGTTCGTGAGGTTCGTGTCGGGCTTGATGGTTCCCGATACCACCTTCAGCAGGGAGATCTGGCCGACGTATGGGTCGGCGATGGTCTTGAAGACGAAGGCGAGCGGATCGCCCGCGGGATCACGTGGGATCTCGACCTCTTCCGTGCCCGCCGTGACGACGGCCGGCGGCCGATCGAGTGGCGACGGCCCCAGCTCGACGATGAAGTCGGCGAGCCGGTCGACGGCGATCGGCCCGGTCGCGGAGCCGCACACGACGGGAAAGACCTTGGCGTCGGCGACTCCGATCGCCATCGTGCGCTCGAGTTCCTCGACGGACGGGACCTCCCCCTCGAGATACCGCTCCAGCATGTCGTCGTCAGCGACCACGATGCCTTCGACGAGGTTGTCGTGCACTTCGTGCTCGCGATCGACCATTTCCTCGGGCATCTCGACTTCCTCGGCCTTGCCCGAGTCGTAGACATAGGCCTTGTCACGGAAGAGGTCGGCGACGCCGTGGAAGCTCGCTTCCTGACCGATCGGAAGCTCGATCGGGGCGACGCCGGCGCCGAATCGATCTCTCAGCTCCTTGAGCGTGCGGTCGAACGATGCGCGTTCCTTGTCCAACTTGTTGATGAACACCATGCGCGGAACACCGAACTCCTCTGCGATCCGCCAGGCATAGGCCGTCTGGACTTCAACGCCGTCGACGGCGCTCACCACGAAGACAGCCAGATCCGCAACGCGAAGCGCCGCGTGCAGCTCACCTGCGAAGTCGGCGTACCCGGGCGTGTCGATGAGGTTGACCTTGTGATCCCGCCACTCGAACGGCGCCAATGCCAGGGACACGCTCATGGTCCGTGCGTGTTCCTCGGGGTCGTAGTCGGTCACCGTCGACCCCGCCTCGACCGTTCCGATCCTCCCGATCGATCCGGCCCGATACAGCAGAGCTTCTGCGAGGGTGGTCTTGCCGGCTCCGGAGTGGCCGACGATGGCGACGTTGCGGATCTTCTCAGGAGGGAAGACGTTCACCGAGTAGCTCCTTGTTGCGATTCGTGACTGTCGGACAAGCCTACAAACGCTGTCAGGCCTACGTTCCGTGGTCCCGAGTACCCTCGCGGAGCGCCCGGGTGGCGAAATCGGTAGACGCGGCGGACTTAAAATCCGCTCCCTTCGGGGGTGTGAGTTCGAATCTCACCCCGGGCACGCATCTGATGTGCGCTCGCCGGCGATTCGCCTCTGCCTCCCCTGCCTGAGGTCGTGTCTGAAGCCCTGCCTGAAGGCATCTGGGAAGACATCGGGGAAGGCATCACGATGCGGGGTCAGCCGTCCCGTCCTCCAGGCCGAGGGCGCTCCTCTTCGCAGCCAGGTAGCCCTCGTCGTCGAGGTCGCCGGACTCGTGCCGCTCCTTGAGCGCCTCGAGATGGTCGACGGTTGCGTCGGTTCTCGCCACCTCGTCGTCGTACTTCTTGCCCTCGGGTTGACGAAGTGGCCGGGTGATGTAGTACGCCGCAACCCCGATGTACGGCAAGAGAATCACCACTGCCGTCCACAGCAGCCGCTTGGCCCAGCTCAGGTCCTGGCGAGCGTAGATGTCGGCGATCGCGGCCACCAGCAGCAGAAGTAGGGGGAGCGCCACTGCGGCGATGTAGATGACCGAGTCGTCCATGCCGGGACATCGTAACGAGCGAGCTCGACATGTCCGAAGCTCCTTCATTTTCGGGGGTGATGTGCCGATGGATTGGGGATGTCCCGCTCGAAGCGGATCCCATGCTGATCTTCGCCATCGTCGGAAGCATGCTGCTCGTGGGTGCGGTGGTGCTGGCCGCTGTCGCCATCCGGAGGAAGCGCGCCGATGCCAGGCTCGGCTACCTCGCGCAATACGATCAGCTGACCGGTCTCATCAACCGAACGCTGTTCCACGACCGGCTCAACGGGGCGCTCACGCGCGCCCGGCGGGATGGCGGGCTGGTGACCGTGATGTTCCTCGACATCGACGGCTTCAAAGGCATCAACGATCGCTTCGGCCACGCCGTGGGTGACGAGTTGCTCCGTCAGGTGGCCGCACGACTGGTGTCGGTTCTGCGCGAGTCCGATTCGGTGGCACGCATCGGCGGTGACGAGTTCACGGTGGTCCTCGAAGGAGGGAAGCGGGTCGAGGACGCAGGGCAAGTCGCCTCGAAGATCCTCCGCGCCATCGGAACGCCCTTTTTGGTGGGCGATCGGGAGCTCGCTGTCACGACCTCCATCGGCATTGCGGTGTACCCGGTCGATGGAAACACCGCAGAGGACCTCGTCAAGGGTGCCGACACGGCGATGTACCAGGCCAAGGCGGCAGGTCGGAACACCTATCAGTACTTCACGAGGGCGCTCCGCGACCGGACCGCCGATCGGCTCGAGCTGCTCGATGAACTGCGCGCAGCACTCGAGAGTGGCGACCAGCTTCGTGTCGAATACCAGCCGAAGGTCGACGCGCGGCGGGGCGTCGTCATCGGACTCGAGGCCTTCATTCGTTGGGACCATCCCGAGCGTGGGCTCTTGATGCCTGGCACCTTCATTCCCCTTGCGGAGGAATCCGATCTCATCGTCCCCATGAGCGAATGGTTGCTCGACGAGGCATGCCTCGACATGAGAAGGTGGCTCGACGAGGGGATGCGCCCGATGCGTGTGGCGGTGAATGCCTCGGAGCGCCTCTTCCGGGACTCCAACCTGGTCGAGTCGATCGCCGTCGCCCTGGCCGCCGCAGACCTCGATCCCCGTCACCTCGAGATCGAGGTGACCGAACGCATGATCACCCAGGAGGCAGAGCGAGCGTCCCGGGCCATCGAGCGGCTTGCCGACATGGGCGTGCGGGTCTCCATCGACGACTTCGGGACGGGGTACTCCTCGCTCAGGCATCTCCAGAGCCTGCCGGTCAGAGCGCTCAAGATCGATGATTCGTTCGTTCGCGATGTGGATCGACGCGACGAAGCGCGCTCCATCGCATGTGCGATCATCGCCATCGCCAAGAGCTTCTCCCTCGAGGTCATCGCCGAGGGTGTCGAGACCGCCGAGGAGCTCGAAGCCCTCAGAGACATCGGGTGCGATCGAGTGCAGGGATACCTCGTCGCCCGCCCGCTGAGGCCCCAGGACGTACTCGAGTTCGTCGATGACTACGACCGGACCCTCTCGTTTCGGCCCGACTGATTCGGACTCGTCCGCTGACTCGGCGGACCGGCGAACACGGGGTTGGCATAGCGAACCGGACGATTCCGGGCTCGACTGACGGCATCGAGGGGCTCATTGGACAGGATGGTCCTCCGGCGTGGGAGAATCCTCTGGACCATCAGAGAGGACTCATGACCACGACGATCGTGTCCGTCACCGTCGACCCCCCTCCGCCGGGCTATCCGATGGATTGGGAGCAGGACGTCATCCTGAAGGACGGGGAGACGGTTCGGATTCGCCCCATCGCACCCGACGATGCCGAAGGGTTGCAGGACCTGGTGCGTTCGATGTCGACGGAGAGCAGCTACTTCCGATTCTTCCGGGTGAAGAAGGAGCTCTCGGACGAGGAGCTCGAGGAGTTCACGCACATCGACTACGACACCCGGATGGCCCTGGTGGCCATCGTCGATGGCCGGATCGCCGGCGTGGGGCGCTACAACGCAGTCGAGGGCGACCCGAGCCGCGCCGAGGTGGCGTTTACGGTTGCAGACGGTTTGCAGGGCAAGGGCATCGGCACCATGCTGCTGTTCCGGCTGACCGCGTTCGCCCGCACGCGAGGGATCACCGGCTTCCGCGCCTTCCTCCTTGCGGACAACCATGCGATGATGCGCGTGTTCCGGAACGCAGGCTTCATCCTCACGCGAGAGATCGACGAAGGGGTGTACACGGTCGATTTCCCCACGAAGGAATCGGATGCTGTGCTCGAGGCCGAGGGCGAGGCCGAGCGGAGGGCGACGGCAGCGAGCTTGATGCCCATCTTCTATCCCCAATCGGTGGCCGTCATCGGCGCAAGCCGGAATCGCGCCTCGATCGGTGGCCGCCTCTTCAGCAACATCATCGACGCCGACTATCGCGGGCCGGTGTATCCCGTGAACCCCAAGACCCCGTTCGTCCGCTCGATTCCCACGTACGCATCGGTCAAGGACATCCCGGTGCCGATCGATCTCGCATTCATCGTCGTGCCTGGGCCGCATGTGCTCGATGTCGTCCGAGAGTGCGCCGAGAAGGGGGTGCGTGGTCTCTGTGTCATCTCCGCTGGGTTCTCCGAGACCGGCGAGGAGGGGGCACAGGCCGAGGCCGAACTCCTCGAGGTCGTGCGCGAAGGCGGCATGCGCATGGTCGGACCGAACTGCATGGGGCTGCTCAACACCGATCAGGCGGTGAGCCTCGATGGGCAGTTCGGGCCACTCCCTGCGATCCCCGGGAACGTGGCGATGTCATCCCAATCCGGAGCGCTCGGCCTTGCGATCCTCGACTATGCGAGAGAGCTCGGGATCGGCATCTCGACCTTCGTCTCGGTCGGCAACAAGACCGATGTGTCCGGTAACGACCTCCTGCTGTTCTGGGAGGACGACCCGAACACCGACGTGATCCTCCTCTACCTCGAGTCGTTCGGGAATCCGAGGCGCTTCGGGCGGATCGCCCGCCGCATCGGCAAACGCAAGCCCATCGTGGCGGTCAAGTCCGGCCGGACCGCAGCGGGCGCTCGTGCGGCTTCGAGCCACACCGGCTCGCTTGCCAGCCTCGACGTCGCCGTCGATGCCCTGTTCAACCAAGCCGGGGTGGTTCGGGTCGACACGCTCGAGGAGCTGTTCGATGTCACGTCGTTGCTCTCCAACCAACCGGCCCCGACTGGCCGTCGCGTGGGGCTGATCACCAACGCCGGTGGGCCCGCGATCCTCGCCGTGGATGCCCTCGAATCTCAGGGCCTCGAAGTGCCACCGCTGTCCGAAGAGCTCCAAGCCAAGCTGCGCGAGTACCTCCCGGCGGATGCATCCCCGACGAATCCCGTCGACATGATTGCGGCCGCAGGACCGGAGGAGTATCGGCGCACGATCGAACTCCTCATGGAGAGCGACGAGATCGACTCGCTCATCACGCTCTTCATCCCGGCATCGAACGTCGGCGTTCCCGAAACGGCGACCGCCATCAAAGAGGCGTTCGAGCAGTCACCCCACGAGAAGACCTTCCTGGCGGTCTACATGCACAGCGGCGGCGCTCCCACGGAGCTCAACAGCAAGACGGCCAAATTCCCGGTGTTCTCGTTCCCCGAGCGGGCCGCCAGGGCCCTCCGGAAGGCGGTCGTGTACTCCGAGTGGCTCGAGGAGCCGGTGGGCTCGGTCGTCGAGTTCGATGATGTCGATGCGCACGCGGCGCGCTCGATCATGGACGCCGCGTTGGAGTCGATCGATCCGGAAGGGGATTGGCTCGATCCCGATGCCGTGGATGGGCTGCTGGCCGCCTATGGGGTGCAGATCCCGAAGGCCGCCGTGGTCGAGTCGGTAGACGATGCCATTGCGTTTGCCGAGGACCTCGGCGGATCGGTGGTGCTCAAGGTGATCTCGCCATCGGCCGTGCACAAATCCGATGTGGGCGGAGTGGCCTTGGACGTGAGCGGCGCAGAAGCCGTCAGGGCGGCGTATGAGCAGGTCACCGGCGCCGTTCCCGATCCGGAGGGTGTGCTCATCCAGGAGTTCGTGCCCGGCGGCCACGAGGTGCTCGTGGGCATGGTCGAGGATCCGAACTTCGGCCCGCTGATCGTGTTCGGTCTGGGCGGCGTCTTCGTGGAGTTGATCGGCGATGTCGCATTCCGCATCCACCCGATCACCGACGTCGATGCCAGGGAGATGATCGCCGAGGTGAAGTCGGGACGGCTCCTCGAGGGGTATCGCGGGGGAGAGCCCGGCGACATCGATGCGGTGGTGGACACGCTGCTGCGGGTCAATCAGCTCATCGAGGACATCCCGGAGATCCTCGAGATGGATCTCAACCCGGTCAAAGTCGGCACTCCTGGAGACGGTGTGCGTATCGTGGACGCACGCATCAAGGTCAGGCCGGTCACGGGGAGCTGGATCCCATCGAGGACGGACCTGCCATCGGCGTTGTGAGGAGGTGAGTCGATGCACGTGCGGGACCTCATGACCACGGACGTGGTCGCCGTCGCCCCGACGACGTCGACTCGCGATGCCGCACGCATGATGTTCCGCTATCGCATCTCCGGGCTGCCGGTGGTCGACGCCGAAGATCACGTCCTGGGAATCATCACCGAGGGTGACTTCCTCGCCATGGAACTCGAGCGTGTGGACCAGGGAGACGGCCCGAAGCTCGTCGGCGATGTGATGTCGCATTCCGTGCTCGCCGTCTCACCCGACCTCGAGGTGATGGAGGCTGCCCGCTACATGCACTCACACGGTGTGAAGCGCGTCCTCGTGATCGAAGAGGGGAAGATGGTCGGGATCCTCTCGCGTTTCGACATCGTCGCCGCCTTCACGAGACCCGACGATCTGATCGAGGACGAGATACGCGAGGACCTGATTCGGCGCGTGCTGTTCGTGGATCCCGAGACGGTCGATGTCCGGGTGTCCAACGGCGTCGTGACGCTCGTCGGCACCATCGGGACGCGCACCGAGGCTCGGCTGGTCGAGGAGCTGGCTGTTCGCCTGGACGGCGTCGTCGGAGTGGAGAATCGCCTTGGATGGCGTATCGACGACACGGGGTCCGATGCCGACGAGGCGTGAGGGACATGGGGGCCTCCCCATCGCCCTCGACGGCACGACGGAGCGCGATCCAGAGTTCCTCTACGCCCACGCAAATGGTTTCTGCAAGGAGCTGTGGCGACCGGTCGCCCATCACGTCGGCGGTTCCCGATCGTGGTGGTCCATGGATCTGCGCGGTCACGGCGACACGGGCGGTGGGTCCTTCCCGTATGGCTGGCACGTCCTCGCACTCGACATCCTCGCGGTGCTCGGCGACACCCGCGATGTGGTGGGTGTCGGTCACTCGATGGGGGCTGCATCGCTGGCACGAGCCGAGATCCTGGAGCCAGGGACGTTCCGTCACCTCGTCCTGATCGAGCCCATCTTGTTCCCGCCACCGCACGGCCGTACGAACATCCCGCTCGCCGACCTCGCCCAGCATCGGCGCTCGGTGTTCCCCGATCGCGATGCGACGCATCGGAGGTTCTCCCGAGGCGGGCCGTATGCGGCATGGGATCCCTTCGTCCTCGATCTCTACGTCGACCACGCATGGGGACCCGGGCCCGAAGGGTGGGAGATCAAGTGTGGCCCCGCCGTCGAGGCCGACTACTACCGAGAGGGCAACAACGTCGATACGTGGGATCGGCTGCCAGAGATCCAAGCGCCGGTGACGCTCGTTGCGGGTTCCGAGTCGGACACTCACACCGGTGAGTATCTACATGCGCTCGAGCGCAGATTCGCTGCGGTCGATCTCGTGGTGGTGGAGGACCACGGACATCTCGTGCCGATGGAATCGCCGCGATCCATCGCCGAGATCATCGACCGAGTGGCGTGATCATGCGCATCGGCCGAAGCTGGATGTGCATGACCCGCTGACGAGCCCGGAGGGCTCGTCCAACGGATCGACCGAAGGTCGATGCGCAAGGTCCATGCGTAATCCGCGGACCAATCCGCAGGATTGGTCAACGCATCGGCCGAAGGCCGATGCGCGGGCTCGTCCAACGGATCGACCGAGGGTCGATCCGCAGGAATACCGGGGCCGCACATCCGGTTTCCGCCTCCGGACCCTCATGACGAGCAGCATTCCCGACCGCATCCCCGACCTGATCGAGCAGCAGCGCCGAAGTCCATCCGGCATCGTCGCTTCGTTGGCGCCGAGCATCGGCTTCCTGGCCGCCAACAACTGGTTCGGGCTGGTTGCCGGCATGGTGGCGGCGACCGTGCTCTCGGCTGCGTTGATTGCGATCCGCCGAGGTCGAGGCCAGGCGGTGGGCTGGCTCCTCCCGATCTCACTCGGGTACGTCATGGTGCGTGGCGTCGCCGGGGTGATGACCGGGTCTGAGAACGTGTTCTTCGGTTTCGGCGTCGCCACGAGCGCGGCCGTCGCCGTAGCCGTGGGCGTGTCCGCGTTCACACGACATCCGATCGCCGGATACCTGCTGCCGCTGGTCGTGCGCTATCGCCACCTCTCGATGGATCACCCGCTCTATCGCCGAGTCGCCGCACAGATCACCGTCGTATGGGCCATCGCTGAGCTGGCGTTGACGACGTGGGAGGCGTGGCATCTGAGCAACGTCACCGGCGCGCAGTTCCTGATCGATCGAACGCTCATCGGCTGGCCGGTGATGGCGGTCGTCATCTTCCTCCTCATCTTCTACGTCCGCTTCCGGCTCGACCCGCACGAGCGCCACCTGGCGTCGATGCCACAGACGGCGTAGATCCCACCCGGCTCCACGGTGCTCGGCGGTACCCTCCCGTCGTGAACATTGTCACGTCCGATCAGGTTGCCCAGCTCGCCGATCAGCTCTCCAGCACCGGCGATCTTCGCATCGCACGGCTCGACGTCGACATCGATCCCTTCGACTTCGCTCGCACCGGGGCCGCCCTCGTGGATCGCGCCGTTGCGCTCTCGACGCCAAACGGTGACCGGCGAGTCGGATTGGGTACCGCTTGGCACACGCAGGCCTCGGGTCCCGGTCGATTCGGTGATGTCGCTCGTTCCCTCGGTGCCCTCCGGGATCGTGACGTCACGCTGTTTGCGGGCTACTCGTTCCTCGATGAGGTGAGGACCGACGGCCTGTGGCGTGACTACGCACCGGCGGAGGCCTTCTTGCCGCGCATCGGCATCGAACGCGTAGAGGGTGTCTCGCGGCTCTCGGTTGCCATTCCCCGCGGCGAGGATCCCGCACCGACACTGGACCTCCTCGCCTCGATGAAGCGCCCCGAGTGGCTCCCGGTGGTCGACTTCGGCGATCATGCCATCGAGTCGCACCCGACGGTGGCCGAGTGGGCGGGACTCGTCGAATCTGCCGTCAAGGCCATCGGCGCCGACGAGCTCGACAAGGTCGTGCTCGCCCGGTCGGTCCGGGTCGACAGCTCGGAATCGGTCGCGATCCTCCGAGTGTTCCGGCAACTCGCCGTGTCCTACCCGCAGTGTTTCAACTTCGCCTGGAAGTCTCACAAGAGCGTCTTCATGGGGGCGAGCCCTGAGCTGCTGGCGAGCGTCCAGGACGGGGTGTTCACGTCGAATCCCCTCGCAGGTTCCGCTCCTCGAGGTGAGGGCGAAGACGAAGATGATGCCATCGGGCGGGCACTCCTCGGTTCGGTCAAGGACCAGGAGGAGCACCGGCTGGTCGTGGATGACATGCGGAACCGCCTCGGGGACGTGGTCACGGATCTCCACGTGCCCGAGCATCCCATCCTCAAGAAGATGGCGACGGTCCAACACCTGTCGACCACGCTCTCGGGCACGGTTGGGGCCGGAACCGGAGTATTGGACGTCGTCGCCGCCGTCCATCCGACGCCGGCTGTGGGCGGTGTCCCCAGGGAGGCCGCCGTCGAGTACATCGCAGCCAACGAGCGACTCGACCGAGGGTGGTATACGGGAGGTCTCGGCTGGATCACCCCGGGAGGCGACGGTGAGATCGCGATCGGCCTGCGTTGCGGGATCGTCAACGGGTCTCGGACCACCCTGTTCGCCGGCGCTGGGATCGTCGGAGACTCGGTCCCGCGAGACGAGGTCGGCGAGACCAGGCTGAAGCTCCGACCGCTACTGGATCTCGTCGCCTCGACGTAGCGCCTCTGCCACTGCACGTCTCACAGCCTGGTGATCGTCGACCAGGTGCGAACGATCGGTCACGACCTCGATCATCTCAGGTCGGTCGATCGGTGCTGCCACCGCTGCGCGAAGGTCGGCGGGGTCCTCGATACGTTGCGAGCGCATTCCGAGAGCTTCCGAAACTGCAGCCAGGGAGAGGCCATGTGGTGTGGCCCACAATCGCTCGAAGTCGCTGCGCTGCAGGGCATCCGAGCGCGCCTGGGGCAGGAACTCGAAGATGCCGCCGCCGTCGTTGTTCACTGCCACGATCCTCATGGGAAGCTCGAGCCGGCTGGCTTCGGCAACGGCCGTTGCGTCGTGGAGGAAGGCGACGTCGCCGATGAAGAGCACGACAGGTCCTGAGGACAGAGCCACGCCGGCTGCTGTTGAGATCGTCCCGTCGATGCCGTTGACCCCTCGATTCGCCAACACGATGCGATCGTCCCGTCGGCGTCCGAACGCATCGACGTCCCGGATCGGCCGAGAGGAAGCGACAAACAGCGTCGTACCCGGTGGTGCGTGATCCGCAGTGATGCGGGCCGTCTCGGGCTCGTTCGGGAAGGACAAGCGAGCCAGGGCGGCGTCGAGGGCATCTCCGGCGATGTGGTCGATCGCCTTCCACTTCCCGAGATAGGTCTCGGGATTCTGCGGCGCCGGCTCGCTCAGGAGCACGGTTCCCGGGTCGGACAGCACCGTCGTCGTGGCCGAGCCGAGCGGATCACGCAGCCGGCTGCGCTCGATGTGGATCTGGGGAATGCCGCCTCGTTCCATCCATTCCCACAGCGGCTTCGACGTTGGGAGGGGCCCGAGCCGGATCACGACGTCCGGAGCAAGGGCATCGAGGACGAAGCGGCTTCCCTCGTCATCCTGGGCACCGATCAGCAGGTCGGGGTGTTGGATCACGTTGGGGCCCGTGACCGTCACCTGGGGGTCGGCGAGGATGGGGGCGCCCACCGTGCGTGCGAAGCGGTCGACCGCATCGGCGAAGCCCGGCCCGTTGCGTCCGCTGGCCACGATCATGACCCGTTTCCCTGCGAGATCGGCGAACAGCCCAGAAGGCACATGGGTTGCGTGCGTTCGATCGATGGGAGCGGCGGCAGGTGGCTCTGCGACCGTCGTGGGAACCAACGGCTCATCGAAGGGAAGGTTCACGTGGACGGGGCCGGGCGCTTCGTCGGCGGCGCCCAGGGCGATGCCAGCGGCGGTTCGTCCGGCATCACGGGGATCATCGATCGTCTCACCGTCGATCGAGGTGACGACATGGGGCCCGTACAGCGCATGCTGATCCATGGTCTGAGGGGCCCCGGTGCCGCGTAGACGGAGTGGCCGGTCGCTCGTCAGGGCGATCATCGGGACGCCCGATTGATCTGCTTCGACGATGGCCGGGTAGTAGTGCGCCGCGGCGGAGCCCGACGTGCAGATGACGATCGCCGGAGTCTCGGTTGCCTTTGCCCACCCGACGGCCATGAAGCCTGCCGATCGCTCATCGCGGACACTGGTCGTGTCGATCCTGGGCTCGGCGACTGCGGCGAGGGCCAAGGGAGTGTTGCGCGACCCGGGGGAGATGAATGCACGCGTCACACCGACATCTGCCATGCCGGCCAGGAGGTCACTGCAGAATCGGACGGAGTCGTCGGCGGTGCTCACGAGTGACGAGGCTACCCCGCCGTCTACGCGGCCCGTAGCAAGCCGGGACGACGACGTCCGACGGGTTGCGTTCACTCAGAAGGCGATACCGAGGGCGAGGAGGAGGCCGGTGAAGAGCTGGATCTGAGCGGTTCCCTTGAGCACACCGATGAGCGGCGGACCCGCAGTCTCGGTCATCACGGTCCGGACGAGAGGGATCGTGAGCGGAGCGACGGTGAGGGCGATGATGCACATCACCGGCAACCAGCCCACGAAGACGCCGAAGAGGATGATTGCGAAGGCCCCCCAGACCGTGGCGGCGAACAACCGGCGTGCACGGTCTCGCCCCATCACCACCTCGATCGTGCGTTTTCCCGCAACGCGGTCGGTGTCGATGTCACGGATGTTGTTCGCTTCGAGGATCGCAGCGGCCAACAATCCCATGACCACGCCGCCCGTCCAGACGGCAGAGGGGATGGAGGGCGAGAACACGTATCGCGTGCCCACGGTGGCAACCGGGCCGAAGAAGATGAACACGAACACCTCGCCGAGGCCGTAGTAGCCGTAGGGGATGGGGCCGTTGGTGTACCCCAGCGCTGCGATGATGGAAACGGCTCCGATCACGAAGATCGGCCACCCTGCGTACCAGATGAGGTAGACGCCGCCGAGGGCGGCCAGACCGAAGGCGATCGCGATCCCGCGTTTCATGTCGGATTCCGAGATCACGCCGCTCGCCACCGCTCGCTGTGGCCCGATCCTCGCTTCGGTGTCCGCACCCTTCTGGGCATCTGCGAGATCGTTGGCGAAGTTGACGCCGACTTGGATGGCGAGGGCGCTGAACATGACCACGACGAAGGGCAGGAGCGCGAAGTCGCCGTCCCTCCAGGCGCTCGCTGAACCGATGAGGACCGGGCCGATCGCAGCCGACAGCGTCGCCGGACGCGCAGCCATGATCCACGGGTTCGGTGCCGGTTCGCTCACAGACTCAGAAGTGCCACGGGAACTCGGAGTAGTCCTGCGGCCGCTTCTCGAGGAAGGCGTCGCGCCCTTCTTGCGCCTCCTCGGTTCCGTAGGCGAGCCGGGTCGCCTCACCGGCGAACAGCTGCTGACCGACCAGGCCGTCGTCAGGGAGGTTGAACGCATACTTGATCATCTTCTGCGCCGTCGGGCTCTTCGTGGTGATCTTCTCTGCCCACTCGAGGGCGGTCGTCTCGAGCTCATCGTGAGGCACGACCGCGTTCACCATGCCCATCTGGAACGCCTCCTCGGCGGTGTAGTCGAAGCCGAGGAAGAAGACCTCGCGAGCGCGCTTCTGGCCGACCTGGCGGGCGAGGAGCGCTGAGCCGTAGCCGCCGTCGAAACTGGCGACGTCGGGGTCCGTCTGCTTGAAGACAGCGT
The DNA here is from genome assembly GCA_030066265.1 of Acidimicrobiia bacterium. GTDB lineage: Bacteria > Actinomycetota > Acidimicrobiia > Spongiisociales > UBA5794 > SZUA-442. Next base: position 37,238 of record JASJCF010000004.1, read on the forward strand.
GCTCGGCCGAAGCGAGGGTCAGGTCGCAGACCACGTGGAGGCTGTGTCCCCCTCCGACCGCCCAACCCGGGACGACCGCGATGACGACCTTGGGCATGAAGCGAATCAGCCGCTGGACCTCGAGGATGTGGAGCCTTCCGAGTCGCGCAGGGTCGATCGTGCCCCCGTCGCCACCTTCGTATCGATATCCGTCCTTGCCCCGGATCCGCTGGTCGCCGCCCGAGCAGAACGCCCAACCTCCGTCCTTTGGTGAGGGCCCGTTGCCGGTGAGCAAGACACATCCGACGTCCGACGACATACGGGCGTGATCGAGTGCCGAGAACAGCTCGTCCACCGTGTGCGGTCGGAAGGCATTGCGGACCTCGGGACGGTTGAAGGCGATCCGCACGGCCGCAACGTCGTTTGCGCGGTGGTAGGTGATGTCGGTGAAGTCGAAGCCTTCGACAGCGTGCCACTTCGAGGCATCGAAGATCTCTGAAACCACGGTCTCCTCCGCTGGCTGGCCGCAGCGGACAGGGTAGTGATGGGCGCGCCGGGGCCCACGCGCTGTGCGGCTCGGTCGCGTCGACGGTCGCCACTTCCTATCGTCCCCGACATGCACGGAACCGGCCCAGCAGACTGGATCGCCGTCGCCGCTCGCGAAGCGGGAGACCAGCCAGCGCTCATCGTGCACGACGGCGTGGTGGACTATGGGACACTCGACGCTCAGGTCGACGCGCGCGCTTCGAGCCTGCCCCAACGGGACGGCGAGATCGTCCCCGTCCGCATGGCGCTCGATGTCCCGAGCATCGTTGACTTCTTCGCTCATATGCGCGCGGGCCAATGCCCGCTCCCCGTTTCTCCAGACGGTGCCATCCCCGATGTTCGAGCCCGCAGCGATGCCGCAGTCGCCATCCGGACCTCGGGCACATCGGGCGTGCCGAAGCTGGCACCCCTGACGTTGGACAACCTCGATGCATCGATCACCGCCTCGAAGCTCCGCTTGTCCACTTCCGCCGATGATCGGTGGCTCGCCTGCCTCCCGCTCCATCACATCGGCGGCCTCAGCGTCTTGCTGAGGACGTTTGCGACCTCCGGTGCTGCGGTGATCGCACCCTTCGACGAACAACTGCCTTCGGTGATCGCAGCGACCGCACCGACGATCGCCTCCATGGTTCCCACGATGGTCCGCAGGCTGGTGCGTTGGGATCCCGAGGCCGCCGGCACAATCGGCCGCATCCTCGTCGGCGGCGCACGCCTCGCCCCTGACATCGCTGTCGAGGCGCACGCTGCCGGGGCGTCGCTGCTTCCGAGCTACGGGATGACCGAAGCCTCCTCGCAGGTCGCAACGGCTCGCTCGGCGGACTGGCCAGACATCGCCGGCTACGTGGGTCCCGCCCTCGATGGCTTCACCGTGTCCGTGAGCGCTCCCCTCGGCGAGGTCGGTGTGATCTCGATCGACGGGCCCGCCGTCTTCGACGGCTACGCAGGAGAGGAACCTCGATCGGGCCCGTTCGTCACGAGCGATGTCGGACGACTCGAACGTGACGGATCCCTGATCGTCGTTGGACGACGGGACGACGTCGTCGTGTCAGGCGGGGAGAACGTGTCACTTCAGGCTGTGGAGGGCGCAATCCGCGAGATCGACGGTGTCGTCGATGTCGCCGTCGTCGGTGTGGACGATCCCGAGTGGGGGACCGCGGTGTGCGCCATGGTCGTGGGCACTACGCAAGTCGACGCCATCTCCGAGGCCGCCACGTCGCGCCTTGCAGGGTTCGAGAGGCCGAAACGATGGGCCCTGGTGGACGCGATCCCGCTGCTCGCCAACGGCAAGCCGGACCTCGCTGCGGTTCGCACAGCATTCGATGACCCGTCCGGAGCGCCGATTGGGTGAAGACACAGATCTAGGGTGAAACGCATGGACCTGGGACTGACCGGGAAGCGCGCCATCGTCGCAGCCGCCTCCGCCGGATTGGGTGCGGCCATCGCGGAAGTGCTCGCCGCCGAGGGATGCGTCGTCGGGATCTCGTCGCGGTCAGCTGATCGCGCCGAGGCTGCGGCGGAACGGATCGCTGCAGACACGGGTGGCGACGTCCACGCAGCAGCCGTCGATGTCACCGACATCGATGCGATCTCCTCGTGGATCGACGCGGCCGCCGTCCGCATGGGTGGCCTGGACATCGTGATCCCCAACGCCGGAGGCCCCCCCGCAGCACGGTTCGACGACACGAGCCCGGACGATTGGGACAGTGCCTACGCACTGACGCTGCGCTCGGCCATGACGTTCGCCTCGGCATCTCGACCGCACCTCAGCACAGGCTCCGCTCTGTTGTTCATGACCTCGATCTCATCCCGGGAGCCAATCTCGGCGCTATCGATGTCGACGGTGTTCCGGGGAGGCGTCGCATCGCTGGCGAAGCTGCTCGCCGACGATTGGGCCCCGGATGGCATCCGGGTCAACCACCTGATTCCGGGGCGTATCGCGACCGAGCGGGTCGCGTCGCTCGATGCATCCGCCGCCGAATCGCAGAGCATCTCCGTACACGAGGTTCGAAGGCGTAACGAGGATGCGATTCCCCTCGGCCGTTACGGTGAGCCACACGAGTACGCAGCCGCTGCTGCCTTCCTCGTGTCCCCAGCGGCGTCCTACATCACGGGCGCGACGGTGCAGGTCGATGGCGGGACCATCCGAGCGATCACGTGACGAGTTCCGGCGCCGACACCCCAGACACTTCCAGGAACGCTCGAGGACCTTCCCTGGTCCCCCTCATCGCACCGATCGACGGACTCTGCGCGAGGTTGCACCTCATCGACCGGGCCGATGAGACCCTCGACATGCAGTACTACGAGTGGGACGCCGACGCAGTGGGTCTGCTCGTCATGAATCGTGTGATTGCAGCGGCCGATCGTGGTGTCCGCGTCCGTCTCCTGATCGATGACCTGAAGCTGTGGAAGTCGACGAGGCGCATCAAGTCTCTGTGCGGGCATCCCAACATCGATGTCCGTGTGTTCAATCCGTGGGCAAGCCGGTCGGGCGCTGCGGCCATCGTGTACGAGGGCCTCCGCCGCTTCGGGCGGCTCGACCACCGGATGCACAACAAGCTGCTGCTCGTCGACGGCCGCCGCGCGGTGTTCGGGGGCAGGAACCTCGCCGAGCCGTACTTCGGGCTCAGCGACTCGTACAACCTGATCGACTTCGACGTGCTCGCTGACGCCGAGCCGCTGACCCGGTTGACGGAGGAGTTCGAGCGCTATTGGAGAGCGGACACGGCGGTCGACGCTTCGACACTGCGAGGCCCGGCAGCCACGTCCGTCCCGGACGTGCGCTCAGGCGTGAGCGAGGACCTCGCGCACCATGCCGTGCGCCTGAGCGAGGTTCTCGCCCGTGAGGGCCCGTTTGCCGCCTCACTCGACGAACGAGTGATCCCGCTCGACCGAGACGACATCACGGTGGTCACCGATTCACCGAAAGTCGGATCGGTCAGTCCCTCGCAGGTGCACCACGCCCTCCGAGCGCTCGTCGAAGGTGCAACGCACGAGGTGGTGGCCATCACCGCCTTCTTCGATCCGACAGCCGATGACATTGCGTGGTACGGATCAGTCGTGGACTCCGGCGTTCGTCTGCGACTCCTCACGAACTCGCTTGCGACGAACCCCGGCACGGCATCGAACGCCGGTCTCAAGAAGGTCCGGAGGTCGCTCGTGGATGTCGGTTTCGAACTGCACGAGCTCAAGCCCCATCCGGCGGCACAGTCCCACTGGGAGACACCACCGGTCTCAGGCCGATACCTGGGGATCCACGCCAAGATCTACGTCGTGGATCGTCAGCGCACGCTGATCGGATCGACGAACCTCGACCCACGGTCCAAGCACATCAACACGGAGATCGGTGTCGTCCTCTCGCACACCGGCTTCGCCGAGCAGATGGCGGCTGGCATCGAGCGCCTCATGGAACCGCAGAACGCATGGCGCGTGTCGGCGGGCGACGGGTCGGGCGTCACGTGGGAGTCCCAGGATGAGGTGCTCACCCGCCAGCCTGCGCGAGGGTTCGGACAACGTCTCACCGACGGCGTGCTCGGGCTCCTGCCGATCGATCGCTACCTCTGATCCCGGCGGCCGGTCACGACCCCTGGGCGATGCCGAGCTTGCGCAAGAACGCTTCGGCATTCGGCTCGCGGCCGAGAAACGCACGGAGGTGGTCCCAGGCGTCGCGGGAGCTCCCGGCACCGATGACCTCGGTTCGATACCGCTTCCCGACTTCGGGAGAGAGGATCCCCTCTTCCTCGAAGACCGAGAACATGTCGTCGCCGTACACGTGTGACCACAGATAGCCGTAGTAGCCGGCGTCGTACCCACCCATGAGGTGGCCGAAGCTCGCAGCCATGAACGTGCCCTCGTGGTGTGGCAGCAGCGAATACTCACTCGCTGCGACATCGAGTTGCTCGAGATCTGGTGTCGACCCGGCCGTGTGCATCATGAGGTCGTACTTGCCGAGATACACCTGACGCAAGGTCAGAAGGGCGATGTTCTGGTCCCGCGCCGCGACCAATCGCTCCACGAGCTCTCCGGGAATGGGCTCACCCGTTTCGTAGTGCGCTGCGAAACGCTCGAGGACCTCGGCGTTCCACATCCAGTTCTCCATGATCTGGGAAGGCGCTTCGACGAAGTCCCACTCGGTGTCGAACCCGGCGAACCGTTGCGTGTCGACCTCCGTGAGGCACGCATGGAGCACGTGGCCGAATTCATGCCACAGCGTGAGCGCCTCGTCGTGCTTCAGGAGCGAGGGGGTGTCGCCCGTCGGCTTGGTGAAGTTGGCCGCCACAGCGGCGACCGGCAGCCGGACGGAGCCATCCGCTTCGGTTCGTCGGCTGACCACCGACCAGCAGGCCGCGTGGGTGTACTTCCCGTCCCGTGGATGGAGATCCAGGTGGAAGAATGCAATCGGATCGGCCGATGCGCGGTCATCGATGCGGTACGTCAGAACGTCGCCGTGCCAGGTCGGATAGTCGTCGACCGTCGAGTACGTGAGGCCGAAGACCTCGCCGGTGACGTCGAGCATCCCGCCGATCACGGCCTCCAGCGGGAAGTACTCGGCGACCTCGTTCTGATCGATGCCATAGTCCAGCTTCTGCTGGAGGGTGTGGTAGTAGGCGCGGTCCCACAACTCGAGGGTTGCGCCGGGATGGTCTTTGCGAAGGAGTTCCTCGAGCTTGGCGCGCTCGGCGAGACCGACCTCCGTCAACGAGGGGACGACCGACGCATAGAGCTCCTCGACGGCGGCAGGGTCTGCCATCTTGACCTCCATCGAGTACTCGGCCCACGTCTCGTAGCCCAGGATGTCAGCGATCTCGGAACGGATGGCGATCGCCTCCTCCAGGAGCACCCGATTCGCATCCACGGCCCTGTTCTGATACTTGTGTTGAAGGACCCTGCGCTGGTCTCTGATCGGCGCCTGCTCCATGAACGGGACGTATGCGGGATAGTCCAAGGTGACCTTCACCGTGTGTGGTGCGTCTCCCGGCTCGAGGGCTTCGACGTACGTCGGCGGGAACCCATCCAGGTCGTTGATCGCCACCTCGAGGTGGTCCTTGTGCTCGGCGATGTTGCGGGCGTATTCGACCTGGAGCTCGATCAGCCGTTGGCGCAGTTCCTGGACGCGATTGCGATCGGCCTCGGCCAGCTCGTGCCCTGCACGTCTCAGGTCACGGCACCACTCGTCCCACGAGCGTCGCTCCAGCCCGTCGAGCGAGGTGCCGTCGACGGCGTGGACGGCTTCGTAGACGTCGCGTCTGGCGACGAGATCGGTCATCCATTTCGAGAGCAGCTGCTCGGCCTCGTTTCCTGCATCCCGCACGTCCTTGTCGACATGGAAGTTGGACAAGAACGGCCCGTATCCGTTCGCATCTTCGATCGTGCCCACAGCGGAGTCCAAGGGTGCGATCCGCTCGGCGAAGGTCGTCGAGGACGATGCCGTCGCCTCAGAGACGAGATCCTCGGCGTCTTGGATGGCGCGGGTGGTCGCGTCTCGGATCGAAGCCGCCGTTGCGGCGGAGAGGTCGTAGATCATGGCGGGGAGCGTACCGCCACCAAGCCGGGTCTCAGCAGGCGTACCGGCCGACGTGTGAGTGGATCGGGCGTGTGGGTACCGGTTCAGACGTCGAGGTCGGCCGGGCCCACGACCACGGTGACCGGCAGGTGATCCGCGCCGATGTCGGGCCCCGTCGACAGCTCCAGGGGGGTGACCGCCGGCGTCATCAGGACCACATCGATCGGGATCCCGATCCAGCCGCCGATCAGGGGGATTCCGGTCACGGGCCAGGTCGACAGATAGCCCTTCCCCTCTGTGGCATCGCGCAAGTCGGTGGATCCGAGGAGGTTCCGCATGTCGGATGCGAATCGTGTGGCGCCGAGGTTTCCGACGACGGCCACCGGCGAGGACGATTCGTTCACGATGTCTTCGATCACCGTGAGGCGTTCTTGGAGTGCTTCTGACTTACGGCTGTCGGTTGCCAATTCGCCCCACGCAGTGACGATGTCGACCGATCCACCGTCCGACGGGACGCTCACCACGATCACCTGCTGGGCGTACTCGGGCGTCGAGACCTCTCGCACGGCGAAGTCCTGGGTCCCGAGCACCACGATGCCACTGCGATCCTCGAACTCGGGGCGGGCGAGCACCCGGTACGGGGAGCCGTCGACCGCAAGGGGCGCCATGCGTTCGATGGTGACTCCCTGAGCGATGATGAGGTCCGCTTCCGAATCGAACAGCCACCGCAGGGTCTCGGTCTCGTCCGACGATCCGCCGTAGAGATCGACTGCCACGACCGTCGTGCCGTCTTCACCGGTTCCTGCAGGTTGTGATCCGAACCACAGAGGAGCGAGGAGGAACGCATTGACGACCACGACGACCAGGAAGACGATCGTCGACCAGCCTCTCGACGTGAGGGCGTAGACGACAGCGGCGATGAGGGCGGCCCACATGAGTTGCCACCGGAAGTTTGCGGCGAGGTCGAACCCCCACCAAGCGCCACCGAAGAATGAGGCAACGGTGGCGATGGCGGACATCACTCCCAAGCCGAGCGCCATGATGATGACGGCGGCTCTGAGTCCTGACCCGATTCCCGTCGACGTCGTCACGTACCGAAAGCGTACATGAAACCGTCTCGAGAGCCCACGTAGATCGCGCCGTTCCACACGGCCGGCGTGGACTCGACGCAGCCTCTCGTGCCGATCGGCAGCTGCCACAGTTCGACGGGTGCGAGCGGATCGGTGAGGTCATAGGCCCGCAAGCCCGGCGCCTCCGTGAAGCAGTCGACGGCGACCACGAGGGCGTCGTCGACGATGGCCGGCGACGACCACGCATTCACGCCGACGTCGTCCTCCCAGACGATGACGCCCGAATCGGTGTCGATGGCAAGCAGGTTGCCGCTGTCGGTGGGGACGAAGAGGAGACCTGCGGGGTGAAGGGCAGGAGTCGCCCACACCCCGGTGTCCTGACCTCGCGCGGCAGGGATCTCCACGCTCCACACGATGGGTTCGAGTGAGGTCAGTGGATCACCCACCGGGACCGAGGTGTCGAGCTTGACGAGCTGGCCCACTTCGCGCACTCGCCGTGCTGCGGTGTTGTTGTTCTTCTCGTGGTCGGCGTGGGCGACGACGTAGAGGTAGCCCTCATCGTCGATCGTGATGGTCGAGTCGATGTCGTCCCCCATCCAGAAGTCGAAGAACACCTCGGCGGTCCCGTTCTCGATGTCCGATAGATCGACGCCCACCACGCGTCCGCCACTCGTCGCGAAGTAGGCCTTCTCGTCGAACACCGCAGTCGAGTTCTCGACTGAGTGCTGGCGTCCGAGCAGCTCGAAGAGCTCGTCGGTCCATGCCGGCATCTGATAGACCACCTCGGGATCGACCGTCACCATGCCCTCGTCGTCGTAGCCGCGATTGAGCTTGATGGCGAACCACCAGCTGTTCTCGCCGCCGACGTAGAGCATGTCGTCGATGACCACGGGATTGGAGTCCCAGTCGTCGTTCCACATGCCCTCCACGGCTTTGGCATGGAGGGACCAGACCTCGCGCACCTCGTCGCCATCCAATGCGAGGATGCGGAAGCGAGGGTCGCGAGAACCCGCGTACAGCAGCGGGAATCCATCAGGATCGAGCGTGATGGTTCCCTTGATGATGTCGCCCATGTCGAAGCCGGATCGGAGCTGGTCCCCGGACTCTGCGTCCAGGAAGTGGATCTGCTTGTCGTAGGCCCCGAAGATCAGCTCGGTCCGGCCGTCGCTGCGCTCGTAGACCAGGGGCTGCCCGGTCCATCCGGTGCCCGACCAGGTCTTCGGCTGGTTCCCCACAGGGGAGTCGCCGGTCATCGCCCGATCCGGGTACCTCCAGAGTCGTTCCGGAGCCGATGCGGGAACGGGGCCCGTCCCGAAAAAGGTCCGTGTGGGATTGCCGCGGAACATCGTGAGGCCGTTGACCGTGCCCCATGGCCGGAAGAGGCTGTCGGCGGTGACGATCCCGGTCGGCTGGAGAGGCTG
>JASJCF010000073.1 GCA_030066265.1 Acidimicrobiia bacterium
GGCACCCCGCTCGGTGGCCCCAGGTTCACGTCGGCATCGGGTCTGTACTCACCCGATGAACTGCTGGCGATCGAGCGCGAAATCGCCGACGCACAGACAGAGCCCATCAACGTCCCCGTCACGGCGATCTACAGCAAACAGGATGGCGTCGTCGACTGGCGGACGTGTGTCGACCGCAAGACACCACACGCCGTGAACGTCGAGGTCGGTAGTACGCATCTCGGGATGGGCCTCGATCCCGACGTGTGGCTCACCGTGGCCGGTGCGATCGACCGGCCCTCAGGTCCCGCTGGCCACGATCTCGGCGGCGGCGAGTCCTGAAAGAAACGCCCCTTCGACCTTCGCACCTGCGAAGGCCTCCCCCGCAAGAACGATCGGCGCATCGGCATCGATCTGCACAGCTCCGATGTCCAACACCTGTGCCGGCTGCGCGTACCGCCAGCGGTGAGGGATCGTGTCGATGATCGGTGACGCGAGGTGGCGCTGGGCCGTCTCGATCAGCTCGGGGGACCACGCATCTGGCGGCGAGTCGAAATGCCGCGTCGCATAGTCGGCGGACGATTGGATCGTCACGGTGGATTCCGTGGAGACACCCTTGTGGCGGTTGTCGGCGATCCACGCCACGGGGCCGCCGAGCGCACGGTGGCCGTCGGCGAGGCCCGCCGGGCCATCGAGTGTCGCCATGACGGTGAGGCTTGGTTCGTATCGAATCTGGCCGAGTGTTGCTCGATCGTCATCGGACATCGCCACGCCGCTCCTGGACAGGAGCGCGATCGACTGCGGAATCGGTGCGGTGACGATGACGGCGTCGGCGGTGAGCGTCGCATCCCCGATGTCAACGGTCACACCACCGGCTTCCGTCGTGACGGCCCTCACCGTCGTGGATTGGCGGACATCGAGTCCGTCGGCCAGATGTGCCATGAGCGAGCTCATGCCGGTCGGGGCGACGTAGCGCGGTTCAACTCCCCGATCGGGCTGGGTCACCGATTGTCCCTGGTACCACACGGACACCCACCCCTCATCGGCCCAGGTCGCAACGCGGTCGCGGAAGGCTTCGGAACGGACGCTGAAGTGTTGCGCACCATGGTCGAATCGACGATCACCGACGGCCCGTGTCGCCATCCGCCCACCGGGTGAACGTCCCTTGTCCAGGACCACGACCTCGTGGCCGAGACGCGTCAATTCACCGGCCGCTGTGAGGCCCGACATCCCGGATCCCAACACGATCACTGTCACGTCAACTCCTGTCGCCTTCCGATGCATTCGTGGCCGGGAAGCCACACGGGTGATCTGAGCATTCTCAGACTGCTCTCACGTGCACCAAACAGACACCGGATATACCTTCACCCAAGGGAGAGTGTGCACAGGGAGATTGCGCACAGGGAGCTTCCGACCCAGGAGTTGCTGCTCATGAAGAACCGTCTCATCGCCATCGCCGCCGGAGGCATCCTCCTGTTCGGCGTGCTCAGCTTCGTGACGTTCGGCCCCCCGGACGTCTTCGCCGCTGAAGCACCGGCCGAAGAATACGAAGCGGGCTCGCCGGGCGCATGGCTGTCGTCACTGCTCGATCGCCTCGTCGACGAGGGCATCATCAGCCCCGAACAGGCAGAAGACATCGAAGAACAGGTCCCGGACGAAGCACGAGACTTCCTCCGCCGGCCCTTCCGCTTCCCGAATGACGTGGACGGCCTCGACGAGCTCAGCCAGAGATTCGGAGCGGGCCCAGGAGCGGTTCGGGACATCCTGAGGGACGCCCTCGAAGGCCTCACGCCGGACGAACTCCACAATGCCATCGAGGACGGGACCCTCGACGAGATCGTCGACTTCGACGCCGTAATCGACGAGGCCGAACGGCTGATCGACGAAGCCGTCGAACAGGGTCGAATCACCGCCGAGGAGGGCGAGGCGATGCTCGAGAGACTTCGAGATCGGATCGACGCCCTCATCGAAGGCGAACTGCCCGATCGCTTCGATCGGTTCCGCGAGGACTTCGACCTGCGAGAACTGCCCGGCCCCGGCCGTTGGTTCTTCGACGGGGACGCCTTCGGGGAGGCCTTCGGGGACGCATGGGGCGACATCTGGGATGACGTCACCCCAGACGACCTGCGCGATGCGCTCGAGGAGGGCACGCTCGACGAGCTCATCGATCTCGAATCCGTCCTCGAGTCGGCAATCGAGCAGATCGAACAGGCCGTCGAGGACGGGACCATCTCCGAGGAGCAAGCCGAGGATCTCATTGATCGTCTCGAGCGTCGCATCGGTGCGATCGCCGAGGGAGAGTTCGGCTTCGGGCGTGGTCGGGGCTTCGGCTTCTTCGGCCCTTGGAGTGATGAGGAAGCCAGCGCCGGAGCTGGCGCGACGGCCTGGGCCGGCGCGTCGGCCTGAGCCTTCAAGCGTCGAACAGGCTGTCGATGGCAGTCTCCACGTCGGGCGATTCGACTCTTCGGAGGTCGGCCATCCGGGTGTAGATCTCCGCTGCCGCCTCGTGGAATCCGGCAGGCAGATCGAGCTCTTCGAGCGCCCAGGCGATCTCATCCATCTCCCCGGTGAAGCGCCAGGCCTTGGGTCCGACTCCGGCGGCAGTGCGGGCGAGGCGGTCGGACAGACCGGGGATGGACAGGTCCCACTCGTCCCGCAAGGCCGACCCGACGCCGGCTTCTCGCGCGTACGCAGCCATGGTCACGAGCAGCGCAGCGCTCCCCTTGGTCCAGCCCGCGTAGGCCACCTTGAGGGCCGACGCTGCACCGACCGGGCCCTCGATGACGACAGGAGCGAGATCCGACCCTGCCCAGACTTCGGCGACCACGTCGGCGTCGTCACCGCAGAGATAGAACCGTGTCGTGCCCGCCGTCGTCGGGGGTGGGCCGATCAGAGACCCATCGACGAATCGGTCAAAATGCTGTGCGATCCGCGCCGAGGTCGCGGGCGATATGGCGTTGCCGTCGACGTAGATGCCTTCGTAGCCGGTGCCGGCGATCGTTCCGGCGACATCCTCTGCAGCCGAGGGAGGACAGACGGAGACGATCATCTCGACACGCCGGACCATCTCCTCGATCGACCCGACATCCTCGAGGCCGATGAGGCTCGCCCGTTCATGGGTTTCCGGCGAACGCTCCTGGCTCGCCCACACGACGTCGGCGGATGCCGTTCGCCCCAGCTCTGAGCCCATGGCGCCGGGATGAACCAATCCGATGATCACCCGGCCAGCATAGGAACGGTCGCCAGCGGCCGGCTCCCGACATGTGGGTCGGCGTCACGTCGATGAGGAAGAGGCTGCGATAATGGCTTCGTGGCCTCAGCCAGACTCATCACCTCGTCCGCGTCCGATTCCCTGACGCCGCGCCCGACTCGGAGCACCTGCTGATGGCTGCGCTGGTGGGGATCATCTTCGCCATTGCGTTCTTCGTCGTCTTCGCCTGGATCGCGCGCCGCCTTCTCGGCGTACGCAGGTTGTCCGTCACCAAGACCGTCATCGCTGCAGCCGTGGGAATCGGTGCCGGCCTCGTGATCGAACGACTGCTCGAGGTTCGCGGGGGATTCGATCGCGATCTCGCCACGGTGGCAGGTGTCGTGCTCGGCTTGATCGCCACGATGGTGACGATCCTGCTCTTCGAGGCGACCAGCAACCCGGAACGCGCGTCCCGTCGGTCGGGAATCCCGCGACCGTATCGAGCCGTGCGGCGGGGCATCGACCGCACGCAGCGGTCCGTGGAGCTGACTCGGATCGCTTCTCGCCACGGCCTGTCGAAGGGCTTCGGCCTTGCCACTGGCGGAACCATGACGCCGGGCGAAGCCGCCGCCTACGGCGCCGACCTGCGCGCCGCCTTCGAGGAGGCCGGCCCCGTCTTCGTGAAGCTCGGTCAGCTGCTCGCCACCCGCCCCGACCTGATTCCTGCCGAGACGGCTGACGAGCTCGCACAGCTGCACCAAGACGTCGAACCAGCACCTCGCTCGGCCGTCGAGCCCGCGCTCGAGGCATCGCTCGGGCAACGCATCGACGAGGTGTTCGCCGAGTTCGACTGGTCGCCCATCGGAGCGGCGTCGATCGGCCAGGTGTACCGGGCCCGCCTCGTGAGCGGCGAGCCGGTGGTCGTGAAGGCGCGTAGACCGGATGTCGCCGAGGTCGTGGATCGGGATCTCGGCCTCGCCCTGCAACTCGCCGACCTGGTCGAACAGAGCAGCGAGCAGGCGCAGAAGCTCGGCGTCAAGAGCGTCGCCGATCAGTTCGCGGCGCAGCTCCGTGACGAGATGGACTACACCATCGAAGCCCGCAACACGGTCGAGGTCTCGATGGCTCTCGATCCCACCGGATCGATCAGTGTCCCGGAGGTCTTCGCTGCGTACTCGAGCGATGCGGTCCTCGTCCAGGAGTGGATCGAAGGGGAGACACTCGGGCGCCACGGCGTCGTCGGCGGCGAACGGGGGCGCCGCCTCGCTGATGAGCTGTTCGAGTTCGAAGTCGGCGCCATGTTGGAGGGAGGGCGGTTCCATGCCGACCCGCATCCGGGAAACGTGATGATCCGAACCGACGGCACCCTCGCCCTGATCGACTTCGGGTCGGCAGGGAGGCTCGACACGTTCGAACGTGCCGCCGTCACGGACATCCTCACGGCGCTGGCTCTCAACGATCCGAGTCTCCTCCGCGAGGCCGCACTCCGGGTGGGAATGGAAGGCGACGAAGTCGACCCCGGCCAGCTCGATCGTGCGTTCGCACGGCTGATGGCCGACCATCTCGGGCCGGGAGCCGAGCCGTCAGCCGAGCTGCTCGCTGACTTCCTGATGATCGTGAACAAGTTCGGGCTCAGAATGCCGACAGGGGTGTCGGAGATGCTCCGAGCGCTGGCGACGCTTCAGGGCTCGCTCGAGCGTCTGAGCCCCGGGTATCCCATCATCGACGCCGCCCAGGGGGTGGCGATGGGCCAGCTCGAGGCCGAACTGACGCCCGACAACCTCGCCGAAGAGGTCAAGCGCGAGACGATCCGCCTCGCTCCCCTCCTGCGCCGGGCACCGGTGCAACTCGATCGGATCGCCGGGCAGATCGAACAGGGGCGGCTGAACGTCCGGGTGAGCCTCTTCTCGAACGAGACCGACGTGCGGGTCGTGTCTCGCCTCGTGAATCGAGCGGTTCTCGCATTCATCGGAGCTGCGCTCGGCATCGTGTCGGCGATGCTGTTCCAGATCGGCGAAGGGCCCGCCCTGTCCGACAACGTCGGCCTGTTCGATCTGCTGGCGTTCATCGGCCTGTTCTCGGGGGCGATCCTCATCATGCGCGTCGTGCTCGAAGTCCTTCGCGAGCGGTAGCCGCTTCGGCTCCCCGGGCCACGGGGCACCGGCGGGTAGGGTGACCTGCCATGAGCGACGACGCCGAAGCCACGACAGCACCAGAACAGCAACCCGAGAAGCAGCCGCTGTGGCGTCGCATCCTGCCGTTGGCGGTCGGGGTGGGCATCGTCGTGTTCCTGTTCGGGTGGGTCCTCCCCCAGTTCATCGACTACGAGGCGGTGTTCCGGTCGATCGGCAACATCGAATGGTGGCAATGGCTGATCCTGCTGGTCATCGCCGTGCTCCGGTTCCTCCCCGAGGGCTGGATCTATGTCGCGGCACAGCCCGGCCTCAAGACGAGCCAGGGCGTCCAGCTCTTCCTGGTGGCCGAGACGATGGCCAACGTCCCGCCCGGAGGCCTGGACCTGATCTCGCGATATGCAATGACCCGATATTGGGGATTCTCAGCGGCGAGCTCGACGTCTGCGACGATCGCCAGCTGGGTGTTCGCCTCGCTGTCGAAGATCGTGCTGCCCGTCATCGCAGTGGCGTTGCTCGCCATCGACAACATCCGTGAGGACGAACTGGACGCCCTTGCGATCCTGGCCCTCGTGATCGTGGTGGTTGCCGGTGCCGGCATCACGCTGCTGCTCCGGTCACCGAAATTGGCGGACTGGGTGGGCACCCTCCTAGGAAATGTCGTTCGGTGGGTCGCCGGGCTCTTCCGGAAGAACGTGCAGACCGACTTCGTCCAGCTGCTCCACGACTTCCGCGACCAGGCTTCGGACGTTCTTCGCAGCCGCACCCACATCGGCGCCGCCGCCGGCCTCGCTGCGCGGATTGCCGCCTTCCTGGTCCTCATCCTCGCCGTGAGGTTCGTCGGCATCGGCGCTGACGAGGTCTCGTGGACCGTGGTGTTCGCCGCATTCGCGTTCGTGATGGCGATCGGTGTGATCCCGATCTTCAACCTGCCCGGCATCACCGAGGTCATCCTCATCGGGACGCTGACCCGCTACGCAGGCTCAGGATTCTCCGACGAGATCGCCGCAGCAGTGTTCGTCTACCGGATCCTCACCTGGCTGCTCCCCATCCCGTTCGGAGGATGGGCCTTTAACCGGTGGCAGGACTCGGTCAAGGAGTCCGGTGACGAGGAGCTGCTCGACGGCTTCGCAAAGGGCGAGCCGGCAGCGAGCTGAGGTCGGTCTCTCCGGTGCTGCAATCCCGGTCGAGCCCACTCTCGCCTGATGTCACCCGTTGCCGTGGCCAGGCGCAACGGCGACGAAGAAGAATCGGCTGAAGGGCACCACCGTGATGCCATCGGACCCTTGCCGGTACGCCTCGCGGTATCGGCGTCGACACACGGCGGAGAATCGCTCCGCTTCGATGTCGTCGAAGGCTTCGAGCACGGGCCGCAGCAGCGAACCATTGACCCACTCCCACACCGGATCATCACCGGTGAACTCCTGGAAGTAGGTCGTGCGCCACATGTCGACCACAGCCGGAGTGAGCCACTCGCGGTAGTCGTCCGGCGCACTGAGCCGGTCCCGAATCAACGCTTGCCTGGCCTCGATCCGCCAATAACCCTCGTCGAGGATCGTGGCGGGAACCTGGTGGGTGCGGGCTCCCCAGTTGTCCGGCATCTGCACGGCCAACACCCCGCCCGGAGCGAGATGGGAGCGCAGACGGCGAACCAGCCGTTCGTGATCGTCGAGCCAATGCAAGGTGGCGTTCGAGTAGATGACGTCGACCGGGCCATCGGGAAGCCACGTCTCGACATCGCCCAGCCGGATGTCGAGCTCCGGATGACGCTCCCGGGCCCGGTCGACCATCTCCGGGCTTGCGTCGATGCCCGTGATCGATGCACTGGGCCAGCGCTCAGCCAGAATGGCGGTCAGGTCGGCAGTCCCGCAACCGAGGTCGGCGATGCGGGAAGCTCGGACGTCGGGAATCCTGGCGATCAGCTCGATACCCGGCCGCATGCGCTGATCGGCGAATCTCAGATACGTGTCCGGATCCCAGGCCACAGACCGACGATACCGCCTGCCGTCGCCATCGCCGTGTCGACAGATCCGGTCACGCCTGCGTGACTCGGCGGTCCCCGCTCGGGCATACTGCGGCCATGGACGACGAACACTCCTCCGAAGCGGAGCGCCTCGATGCTGAAGGGTTCGCCGCCTTCAAAGCCGGCGACACCGACGCGGCTCGAAGCCTCCACGCGGAGAGCCTCGACCTTGCTCGTGCCGCACGTGACCCTGTTGCGACCGCTCGAGCCCTCGCAGGGCTCATGCGCGTCGCGCTCCGAACAGAAGACTTCGCAGGCCTCGCCGTGCTGACCGAGCAGGGCGAGAAGCTGGCTCGAGCATCCGGAGACGAGTCGCTCATGCGATTCCCGCTCCACATGAAGGCCGAGGGACTGCGGATGGAGGGCCGGCTCGGGGAGGCGAGGGAGGCGTACGAAGCGAGCATCGCGCTCAATCGGAGCCTGGGAAACGAGACCATGGTCGCCGTCGAATCACTCAATCTCGCATGGGTCGAGATCGAAGACGGCCACCACGACGAGGCCGCACGGCTCGTGGAGAGTCACGGCCAGCCAACCGATGATCAGGATGCCTACATGGCTGCGTTCGTGCTCCTCACGAGAGCCCGGATCGGCCTCGAACGCGGGGACCCGGCCGGGGCGGCGCTGCTCGGCGAGGCAGAGGACCGGATCCGATCGGCGGGGCTGGTGTGGGACCCGGCCGAAGAAGGTGCTTACCGATCGACGCTGGCGCTGATCGATGAGGTCCCCGAGCCGTCGTAGCGCCCGCCTCCCGGCGACACCTCGAACGGACGCTGCTCAGCCAGCCAGCACCGCCTGGGCACTCAGGTAGCCGCACATACCGTGCACGCCCCCACCAGGGGGGACGGCGGACGAGCCGAGGAAGACACCTCCGCCGAGGGTGAAGGGGCGCTCGTCGCCGAACTGAAGCACCTTCCCGAGCCCGAAGCGACCACCCCCGATGTCGCCCCCGACGTAGTTCGGGTTGTGCACCTGGTACTGCTCGGTGTTGATCGTCGCCCGAGCGATGATGCGATCACGGAAGCCGGGGGCGAACCGCTCGATCTGGCGCTCGATCGCATCGGTCATGTCGACCGTGGAGCCGTTGGGGACGTGGCAGTAGCCCCAGGCGATATGTCGCCCGGCAGGGGCCCGCGAGGGGTCGACCAGGGTCGGCTGGGACAGCAGGACGAACGGCCGTTCCGGGTGTTCTCCGGCGACGACCAGGCGCTCAGCTTCCGCGATCTCTTCGAAGGTGCCGCCGATGTGCACGGTCGCTGTCGATGCGCTGAGTGGGTCTGCCCACGGGATCGGCGCGTCGAGTGCCCAATCGACCTTGAACACCCCGGGACCGGGCTGCCACCTGCTCAGCTTACGAACGCTCCCCGAGCCGAGACGGTCCCCTGCCATGGCGAGGGCCGCCGGTGGCATCACGTCGAGAACCGACCGATCCGCATCCAACTCGGCGATGTCCGTGACGTCAACACCGGTGTCGATCGAGCCGCCGTGCCGAATGAGATCCGCCTCCAGTGCGCGGGCGATCGCTGCACTCCCGCCGCGGGCGACCGGCCAGCCGTGGCTGTGCCCCAGCAGCCCGAGGAACAGCCCCACGCCCGCAGTGCCCGGACTGTTCAGCGGTGCAATCGCATGTGCGCTCAGGCCCGCGAGAAGGGCTCGAGCCTTCCGATGACCGAGCCTGCGCGCCAGGACGGTGGCGGGCAAGGCACCTGCGGTGGCCACCCTTGCGAATGCAGCAGGACGCCGTGGCACGACGTACATCGGACCGAGGGTGCTGGCGACGACGTCGTCGATGGACCGCAGCAGGCCGTTCACGAGCCGCAGGTACCGGCCGGATTCGGCGCCGAATTGATTTGCCGTGTCACCCACGCCTCGGAAGAGCGCCACGACATCCCCGCCGTCGAGGGGATGCGTGACCGGGATGGACGGCTGTACCCACTCGACGTCGAGGTCGATGCTGGAGAAGAACGGAGAGGCGATGCCCGTCGGGTGAACCGCTGAGCAAACGTCGTGGAGGTACCCCGGAAGCGTGAGCTCCTCGGTGCGCGTGCCTCCACCGATGACCGGAGCGCGCTCGAGCACGCGTACCCCCACGCCTGCTCGCGCAAGCGTCACGGCCGCAGACAGCCCGTTGGGCCCGGCACCTACCACTGCCACATCAGTGTGTGTCATGATCCTCGTCGCTGATGCATGATCTTCGTAGCCGGCCGATCCGGTGGGTCACACGCCGAGGCCACGGCCGATGATCTCCTTCATGATCTCCGTCGTCCCGCCGTAGATCGTCTGGACTCGGGCGTCCAGGTACGCACGGGCGATCGGATATTCGACCATGTAGCCGTACCCGCCGTGCATCTGCACGCCCATGTCCACGATGCGCTTGAGCATCTCAGTCGTCCACCACTTCGCCTCTGCCGCCCGTTCGATCGTCAACTCGCCGGCCACGTGCTCTGCGAGGAGCTGATCGACGAACACCCTGGCGATGTCCACCTCGGTCTTGGCTTCGGCGAGGAGGAAGCGGTTGTGCTGGAACGATCCGATGGGCCGCCCGAAGGCGCGGCGTTCCCTTGCATACTCCAGTGTCAGGTGCAGCGCAGCCTCAGCGCCCGCGACGGCCCCGATGGCGATCGACAGCCGTTCCTGAGGGAGATTGTTCACGAGCTGGACGAAGCCTGCGCCCTCGCTGCCCAATCGGTTCTCCACGGGCACGTACACATCGTGGAAGAACAGCTCGGCGGTGTCCTGGGCGTGAAGGCCCATCTTCTCGAGGTTCCGACCCCGCTCGAAGCCGTCCATGCCGTCCTCGACGACCAGCAACGTCAGCCCGCCATGAGGATCGTCCGACGTGCGGGTGACCACGATGACGAGATCGGCGTTGATGCCGCTCGTGATGAACGTCTTCGATCCGCTGATCACGTAGCCATCGCCCTCTCTCCGAGCGGTCGTGGCGATGGCCGCGAGATCGGATCCAGTGCCGGGCTCGGTCATGGCGATCGCCGTCATGAGCTCACCGGAGGCGAGCCCCGGGAACCAGCGACGGCGCTGCGGCTCGTCGCAGTACTCGAGGAAGTACGGGAGGCAGACGTCGTTGTGGAGGGTGATGCAGATCCCTGAACCACCGCCCCCCTGCCCCACGAGCACTTCGTCGACGACGGCGTTGTACCGGAAGTCGTCGACCCCGCCTCCTCCGTACTCCCCGGGGATCGCCATGCCCAACAAACCGGCCTCCCCCGCCGCTCGGAACATGGACTTGTCGACCTTTCCCTCGCGCTCCCATCGGTCGACGTGGGGAAGGACCTCACGCTCGAGGAACTGCATGGCGGAGTCCCGCAACAGCTCGTGCTCGGCTTCGTAGACGCTGCGCTTCATCGGGCGAGCACCTCCTCGCGCTCCTCGGGTCACGCTACCCCTCGTTCGAGCCATTCCACCCCCTGACACCGGCGCCGTATCCCGTTGGCGTCACTACCGTCCCGTGACCTTGGAAAGGACCAGGATCGTGTCCGATCGCGACGCAGCGAACATGCCTGACGGCCGAGATCTCATCAACACGATGGGCTGGATCTCGCTCCCGTTCTCGTGCTCGGGTGTGGTGCGCAAGACAGGGACGACCGCGAAGTCGAACCTGTGGTCGTGGCTCATCCTCGTTCCGTGGTCATCCGACGGGAAGCCGTGGATCGACGGCACCGAGGTGATCCCTGTCTCGACCAAGCAGGACGAGGAGGAACGCCAGATCGTGATTGCGAAGATGCGCACGATTCTCGACGATCGGTACGGCGGCACCGTGGCGAACTCGGCCGTCGACGACCTGCTCGAGCAGATCTTCGACGAGTGAACCGTCGACCGCATCGTGACCCGACCGTCACGATGCGACGCGACCCACCCACACCGTCCACCGGAGGAACTCCCGGTCTCGTAGGTGATCCTGATGCCATCGCCGTTGCTCAGCGACATAGTCGTCGGACCGAGGGCCGGGATGCGCGCGCTGCCAGGCCTCGACTGATCGCATGATGCGGCCCTGGTAGGCATCCCACCCGGTGAGACCGGATTCGATGCGGTCAACGACCTCGATGCCGGCCGATTCGAGCATCTGAGCTTGCGCCTCGAGCGTGGGGAACGACCCGTGGGCATCGGCGAAGGCGGCGGGATCGACATCCTCGGCGAGTCGCAAGTCCCCGATGGCGACCCGGCCACCCGGCACTGACCGATCCGCCACGGCGCGCGCCGTTCCGAGGAAGCCGTGCCAGATCCATGAGGCCCCCAAGCACGTGACGATGTCGTAGCGCTCATCCCCGCCCGCTCGCTTGGCGTCGCCCAGAAGCCACTCGATGGTGCCGATCGTGGTCCGCTGTTTCGTGGTCTCGAAGGCACGAACCAGCGCCCATGGCGACAGGTCGACCCCGACGGCGCGAACAGTTGCACGTTCGGCCGCTCGAATCAGCAGCTCTCCGTGTCCGCAGGCGATGTCGAGCATGCGATCGCCCGGCGTCGGCCCCAGGGCGTCGATGAGCGCATCGAGGTGCTCACTCGTCATCGGGTTGCAGATGTGCATGCCGTGATGGAGTGCCTCGAACACTTCGAACCGCTCCCATTCACCGTCGATGTCCGTTCCCGGCAGGATCACAACTTCGGGCGGCACGGTTCGGTCAGGCACGATCGTCAGCCTACGGGTGTCGAGGATCCGGTCTCATCGGCCCCTCATGGACGGCTCACGGGCGCCTCATGGACCTTTCGTCTCCTGGCTTCGACACGAGCTCGTGGCGTTCGACACGGGCTCCCGGACGGACACAC
>JASJCF010000074.1 GCA_030066265.1 Acidimicrobiia bacterium
GCCGAGGCTTTCGTGCGCCAGCTGGCGTGGCGGGACTTCTACAGCCAGGTGCTCTACCACCGGCCTGAGTCCTCGTGGAGCAACTACCGCGGCGGCTCGGTTGCCTGGAACCGCGACGACGAGGGCTTCGCTGCGTGGACCTCCGGCCTGACGGGATTCCCCGTGGTCGACGCCGGCATGCGACAGCTGGCGGAGACGGGTTGGATGCACAACCGTGCTCGCATGATCACGGCGAGCTTCCTGACGAAGGACCTGATGATCGACTGGCGCAGAGGAGCGCGGTGGTTCCTCTCGTCGTTGACCGATGGCGACGTGGCGAACAACCAGCTCGGGTGGCAGTGGGTTGCCGGGACTGGAACGGACACGAATCCCACCAGGATCTTCAACCCGACCATCCAGTCGAAACGCTTCGATCCCACCGGCGCCTACATCCGGCGGTGGGTGTCCGAACTGGCTGACGTCGAGGACGCCGAGGTCCACGACCCGAGCCCACTCACACGGGCGAGCACGGGCTATCCGCTCCCGATCGTGGACCATCGAGAGGCCATCCGCAGCTACAAGGAGGCGCGAGGCTTCAAGGTGTGATCTGCTGACCGCCGAACAGCCATCCGTCACGACGTCGGTCCATGACTTCCGCCGAGAGGGCGGCGTCAGTGAATCGACCCCCTGCGATCACGGCTCCCGACTGCGATCAAGAGGATGCCGATGACGCCGAGCACGATCGACCCGGTCGCCTCCTCGGATCCCCACACCAGGAGGGCAGCAGCGGTCACAGCCATGACGAGCCCGACGACCTCCATGAGCGTGGGACGGACGTACGACGTGTGCGCCATGGACCCATCGTCTCGCCGACTCGTGCCGCCGACAACCAGATTCGCGCGAGACGTTTCGCGAGCGCTCAGTCGAGCAACAGCTCAGCCAGCTCGACGGCGTTGAGGGCTGCTCCCTTGCGGAGGTTGTCACCGATCGCGAAGAGGCTGATGCCGCCGGGATGGCCGACCGTCTCGCGGAGTCTTCCCACCAACACATCGTCGATACCCGCCGAATCGAGCGGTGTCGGCACCTTGGTGTCGTCCCACAGCTGCACGCCGGGGGCGGCGCCGAGGACGGCGACTGCCTCATCGAGATCAACCCTTCGGTCGAACCACATGGTGGTGGCGATCCCATGACCGACCATCACCGGAACGCGCACGCAGGTCGGTTCCACCTTGATGTCGTCTCGCTCCAGGATCTTGCGGGTCTCGTTGACGAGCTTCCATTCCTCGTCGGTGTACCCGGCGTCGGTGATGGCACCTGCCAGCGGGAGGACGTTGTAGCCGATGGGCCGGGCATAGAGGTTTCCCCCGGGGTCTTCCCAGTCGCCGACCGCCAGACCTTCTCGATTGGCGCCGAAGTGGTCGATCTCCTTCATCAGCTGGGTCATGCCGGTCTGGCCGGACCCGGAGACGCTCTGATAGGACGTGGCGAGCATCGTCCGCAGGCCCGCCACTTCATGCAGGGGACCGGCAGCCATCATGACCGCCATCGTCGTGCAGTTCGGGTTCGCCACGATGCCCGTGTTGTCGCCGATGGCGTGATCGTTGACGTTCGCGACCACGAGGGGGACATCGGGATCCATGCGAAACGCAGACGAGTTGTCGATGACCGTGGCACCGGCTCGGGCGAACGCCGGAGCGAACTCCTTCGATCGCGCACCACCGGCCGAGAAGAGTGCGACATCGATGCCAGCGGGGTCCGCCACGGAGAGGTCTTCGATCTCGACCGCACCCCACTTCGTCTCGACCGTCCTGCCGGCGGAGCGGGACGAGGCCAGGAGACGCAGATCCGAGACCGGGTAGTCCCGTTCGCTGAGGATCGACAGCATGGTGGTTCCCACGGCGCCCGTTGCGCCGACGATTGCTACCGAGGGTGACGTGAAGGTCTTCATGACACGCTCACCTGACCCACCGACAGGCCGGCATGCAGCGCTTCCACAGCCGCGTCGACGGCCTCCTGGCTCACGACGCATGAGATCCGGATGGGAGAGGTCGAGATCATCTCGATGTTGATGCCCTCGTCCGAGAGGATCCGGAACATGCGTGCGGCGATCCCCGACTCGGTCTTCATGCCGATGCCGACGACCGACACCTTGCCGACCGTGTCGTCGATCGATACACCCCGGGCTCCGACAGCCGAGGCAACCGCCTCAGCCTCGAGGCGAGCGAGATCCGCCGAGGCCGACGGCACGGTGAACGAGATGTCCGTCAGGCCATCCTGTGACACGTTCTGGACGATCATGTCGACGTTCACGCCCGCCGATGCGAGCGGTTCGAAGAGCGATGCCGCAACGCCGGGGGTGTCCGGCACCCCGTAGACGGTGACCTTCGCCTCCGATACGTCGTGGGCGATGCCGCGCACAACGGCCTGTTCCATGGTCTCCTCCTTGACCCACGTGCCGTCGCCCTCGTGGAACGAGGAGCGCACGTGGATGGGAATGTTGAAGCGGCGGCCGAACTCGACGGATCGGGGCATCAACACCCCTGCTCCGGCCGACGCGAGCTCGAGCATCTCCTCGAAGGTCACCTCGTCGAGCTTCCTCGCATCATCGACCACGCGAGGGTCCGCCGTGAACACGCCGTCGACGTCGGTGAAGATCTCGCAGAGGTCGGCGGGGAGCGCCGCAGCCAGGGCCACCGCCGTGGCATCGGATCCACCACGTCCGAGCGTCGTGACGTTCTTCGTGTCCGGGTCGACACCCTGGAATCCGGCCACGATGACGACGTGGCCCTCCTCGATTCCCTCGCGAACCCGGTTTGCTTTGATCTCGAGGATCTCTGCCTGTCCGTGCCTGCCGGTGGTGAGGATGCCGGCCTGGGAGCCGGTCAGGCTCATCGCCGGCACGCCGAGGTCCTGGATCGCCATGGCCACGAGCGACATGGTGATGCGCTCGCCGGCGGTGAGCAGCATGTCCAGCTCCCGCGGGTACGTGGTCTGCGAGACGTCGCCGGCGAGCGAGAGCAGCTCGTCGGTGCCCTTGCCCATGGCGCTCACGACGGCAACGACGTGGTTGCCGGCGTTGTAGGTGTCGACGATCCTGCGAGCGACGTTGCGGATCCGGTCGGCGTCCGCAACCGAAGTCCCGCCGTATTTCTGGACGACGAGTGGCATCGACGGATTGTAGGTGTACCTGCTCTCCACCCATACCCTTCCGGCATGCCCAGAACCCCGGCCATCGTGGTCGTCGTCGTGCTTTCGATCGTCGTCGCTGCGTGCTCGTCGGCGACGGCGGATCCGCCGTCGGAGACGTCGCAGCCGCCCTCCACCACCGCGACGTCGACGCCGCCTACGACGGTTCCCCTCAAGGCGATTCCACAGAACTACGTCGGGTATCTGCACCAGCCGACGGCGTGCGGAGCGGACCAACCCGACCCGGCCGTCGACATGAAGTTCGATGAGCCCGGAGATGCGGGGGTATCCGCTCCGGTGATCGTCACCCTCAACACGTCCTGCGGTCCCATTGCGATCGCCATGGATCCGTCGGCCACGCCCGAGACGGTCAACTCCTTCGTGTTCCTCGCAGAGGAGGGGTTCTTCGACGGGACGGTCACCCATCGGGTCATCCCCGGGTTCATGATGCAAGCAGGCGACCCCACGGCAACCGGTCTGGGCGGCCCGGGGTAC
Source organism: Acidimicrobiia bacterium (assembly GCA_030066265.1). Classification (GTDB taxonomy): domain Bacteria; phylum Actinomycetota; class Acidimicrobiia; order Spongiisociales; family UBA5794; genus SZUA-442. The sequence continues at coordinate 3,661 of JASJCF010000074.1, forward strand.
ACGATCCCTGACGAGTATCCGGACGAGGCGCGCTACACGACTGGCGTCGTGGCGATGGCCAACCGCGGCCCCGGCACGGCGACCAGCCAGTTCTTCATCCTGTTCGGAGACGCAGACTGGCTCCCTCCGACCTACACGATCTTCGGGGAGGTCGTGTCCGGATTCGAGACGTTGGATGCGATCCAGCAGATCGATCTTGCACAGAGCACCGACCCGACACCCTCCACCCCCTTGGAGTCGGTCTTCATCGAGTCGGTCTCGATCGAGCGGTAATCTCTGCCCATGGCAACCGACAAGCGTGCACGCCAGCGGGCCAACCGTGAGGAGAAGCGGGCCGCCGAGGAGAAGGCGGCAAAGCGCCAGCACCGGTTCGACCTCGCCAAGCGCTGGGCGATGTATGCGGTGATCTTCATCATCGCCATCCTGATCCTGCTCTGGCTCACGAACTGACGCGATTGATCGATCTCCACGTCCACTCGTCTGCGTCCGACGGCGTCGACGATCCACGCGAGGTCGTCCGGCTGGCCGCGGAGGCGGGCGTCGAAGTGTTGGCGTTGACCGATCACGACACCCTTGCAGGCATCCCCGAGGCGATGGATGCGACGCACGCCACCGGGATGCGACTCATTCCCGGCACCGAGCTCTCTGTCGATCTCTCCGGCACGAAGATGCACATGCTCGTCTACTTCATCGAGGATGAGCAGGGGCCGCTCGGCTCACGCCTTGCGAGTCTCCGGACGGGCCGCGACGAGCGCAACGCAGCCATCATCGGCCGGCTCAACGAGCTCGGATACGAGGTGACCCTCAGCGACGTCCGCCGTCACGCCCGAGGACCGTCGGTTGGGCGTCCCCACATCGCCGACGCTCTCGTCGAGCGTGGGTACTTCGGGTCACGGAGCGAGGTGTTCGCAGGCGTGCTCCACGATGGCGGCCCCGGCTACGTGTCACGGCCCCGGCTGGACGCCGTCGAGGCCATCGAACTCAGCCGGGAGTCGGGAGCGGTTCCGGTGGTGGCACATCCGGCGACGATCCCCGTCCCTCCGCAGGGGTACCGCAGGCTGTTCGAAGACCTGGTCGCCGCGGGCCTCGGCGGGATCGAGGCGCATCATCCAATGCACGCGCCCGGTCTGCGAGAGCACCTCACCGACCTCGCTCACGAGCTCGGCATCGCCGCAACCGGCGGGTCCGACTACCACGGCGCAGAGGTCCGGGACTACCGGATCGCACGGGGAACCGGAGACCTCCGAGTTCCGATTTCGGCCGTCGAGGAGCTCGACGAGCAGCGAATCGCCTGATCGAGCTTCCGATTTCGGACTTTCGGGGCCTCGAGCCACCGCAAATCGCTCGAAGCGATCAACTCACGGGTGTCGTGCGCCGATAGAAACACCCGAGGACCGATGCCTGCCGCCACCAACCGCGCGCCAATCGATTACGAGGAACTTCGGCGTCCGTACAACACCGTGCGGCTCCTCGCTGCCTCTGCGTTCTTCCTCACGATCATCGTGCGCTCCTTCGTCGCAGACGAGCGCATCGGGTTGCTGCTCCTGCTCCCGGTGGCACTCGTCATCGGCGATGCCGCCTACCGGCGATCGACACCGGGAACGGATCCCGTTCCGAGCCTGTATCTCGACGCAACGGTCATCTGCCTCGGTCTGGCCTATCACGGCCCCGATCCCGGGTTCTACGGGCTGACCCTGGTCATCATGTTGCTCATCGGTGCGGTGATGTTGCCTCCGATCCGGTCACTGGGACTGGTCGCCTACATGGTGGCCCTGATGGGGATCTCGATATGGCTCGATGCCATGGGCGCACCATTCGTCGGAGCCCTCCAGGAGACATCGAACACAGCGGTCCTCGATGCCGTGTTCGTGGCCTGGTTCGTCGCTGCGGCGGCAGCCATCGTCTTCCTCGGAATGCGCATCGTGCTGGCCCAGCAGGATCGCGCGGCTCGAGCCCTCGCCCAGGAACGGCGTGCCGTGGAACTGAAGAACGAGTTCGTCTCGATGGTCAGCCACGAGCTGCGGACGCCGCTGACAGGTATCTCCGGATTCACGCAAACGCTGGCCGAGACCTGGCCGCGGCTCCCGAAACACGAAGTGGACGAGTTCCTCGACATCATGGGACGCGAGACGAACCACCTGTCGAACCTCGTCGAGGACATCTTGGTCATTCCACGGCTCGAGGCGGGGCAGCTCAGGATGGACGTCGAGGAGCTCGATCTCGCCGTCGAGATCCATGCGGTCAGCGCGATGGTCTTCGACGAGTCGGAGCTCTCCGTCGGCATCCCTGCCGGTGTGGGAGTCGATGCGGACCGGACGCGGCTTCACCAGGTCCTCCGGAACCTGCTGGAGAACGCCCGCAAGTACGGCGGCGACGAGGTCCTCATCGAGGGCGAACGCTCCACAGACGGGACATTCCACGTGGCGGTGTCGGACAACGGCCCTGGTGTCCCCGACGCAGATCGTGAGCGGATCTTCGAGCACTTCGAGCAGCTCTCGACCGGAGACGGCCGGATGGCTCAAGGCGTGGGCCTCGGCCTTCCCATCGCCAGGAAGCTGTGCCGGGCCATGGGCGGCGACCTGTGGTACGAGGGGCGGTTCCCGACCGGAGCCACCTTCCGATTCTCCCTGCCACTCGCGCACGCCGGCACCCCCGACCTCGGTGCGGCCGGTCAGCTCTCGCCGGGCATGGCCGTCGGAGACTGAAGAGCCTCGACACGCGTGGGGCTCGCGTGCCGACGACGGCTCGCCTCTCCCTCGATCGGTACGATCCCTGGCATGCCAGACATCGAGCGAGATCGTCACTCCGGACCCGTACCCGAGGCTGCCTGGGCCGCCGACGCCGAGGCCCGCGCTCGCGGGCGGGTCGAGATCTTCAACGCCACCCGGCCGAACGGTCTCGACAACTGGACCATGGACGTAGACCAGTACGAGCTGATGCGACAACACATCCTCGGGATGATCGACGAGGGGGCCGGTCCCGACGGAACCATCAAGCTCCAAGAGGTGGTGGACGCAGCCCAGGATCGCTACGGGGATCACCCGCTCTTCCCGGGCGGCAGGCTCACGAACTACGTTCGCTACACCAAGGTCGACCTCGAGGCTCGCTGTGAGGTCGAGCGCGTCCCGAAGTCGAGTCCCCAACGGATTCGGCGATGGAGACCCGACGACTGAGCGACTGACCGGGACACACCGACCCGGCTCGTCGTGATGCGGCTCGTCGTGATGGGCGCCACCCGGTACGCTCCCGATGTGCTCCCGTACAACATCCATCACGTCGCGATCGCCGTCGAGGATCTCGATGCCGCTCTCGACGGATTCCGCACCCTCTACAACGTGGAGCCGCTCTCGCGCGAGATCGTGGCCGACCAGGCGGTGGAAGAGGCGATGATCGCCGTCGGCGGATCGCACATCCAGATCCTCCAGGCGACCGAAGCCGACTCGCCGGTGGGGCGATTCGTCGAGCGAAACGGCGAAGGCCTGCACCACATCGCCTTTGCCGTCGTCGACATCGATGCGGCTCTCGAGCACCTCCGGGCGGAGGGCGCCCGGCTCATCGACGAGAAACCTCGGACCGGCGGCGGAGGTCACAAGATCGCGTTCGTGCATCCGAAGGAGACCGCCGGCACGTTGATCGAGCTCGTCGAGGTGGGACATGAGTGAGCGTATCCATATCACCGGGGGCGCCAGCAGCGAGATCGCCGCTGCCATCGCCGCTGTGGTGGCTGCCATCACCGCCGAGGAGAAGGCTGCGCTCGCCACCCGCCGCCGACCGATCCACCGGAGCCAGTGGGTCGAGGCGGGCCACCCCAACGAGCACTTGGCCCCCGTGACTCCCGAGGAGTACGCGAAGCGACCCGGCCAGGCTCCCGACGACGTACCACCGGTGATCTAGGCCATCGGCGAAGCCTCGACAGATCTCTCCCGGGCGGAACCACCCCCAAGTACCATCGGATCCGAAGCCACCAGTGAGGATCGATGAACCCGGTCATCAGCTCGATCGCCCGGACACCGATTGGCCGATTCCGGGGCGCATACTCGACCCTGACGGCGATGGACCTCGGAGGCGTCGCCATCGGGGGAGCGCTCGACCGGGCGGGGCTCGCGCCGGAGCACGTGGACGAAGTCATCTTCGGCCACGTTCTCCAGGCCGGCCAGGGCCAGATCACGGCCCGTCAGGCGGCGGTGCGTGCCGGGATCCCGATGTCCGTGCCCGCCGTGACCATCAACAAGGTGTGCCTGAGCGGGTTGACGGCGATCCAGGAAGCCGCAAATCACATCCGCCTCGGGGAGTCCAACTTCGTCGTTTCGGGCGGGATGGAGTCGATGACGAACGCTCCGTACCTGCTCCCCGGTGCACGGATGGGCCTGACGATGGGGGACGCTGGGCTTGTCGACTCGATGACCCACGACGGCCTCTTCTGCGCGTTCGACTCCTGCATGATGGGCGAGTCCTCCGATCGCAAGAACGGCGATCTCGGCATCGGGCGCGAGGAGCAGGATGCGTGGTCGGCGCGATCCCATGCCCGGGCCGCGGCCGCCACCGACAGCGGTGCTTTGGAGGCCGAGATCGTCCCTGTGGACGTGCCGCAACGCCGGAGCGAACCGATCGCCGTCACCACGGACGAGGGCATCCGCCGCGACACGACCACCGACAGCCTCGGACGGCTCCGCCCGGCATTCGACCCCGACGGGACCATCACCGCAGGCAACGCCTCCCAGATCAGCGACGGCGCAGCGGCCGTGGTGGTCGCCGATCGCACCGCCGCTGAGGCGGCAGGCATGCCCGTGGTGGCCGAAATCGTGTCGTACGGCCAGGTCGCAGGACCCGATGCGACCCTGCACGAGCGGCCCGCCGAGGCACTCCGGGTCGCACTGAAGCGGGCGTCCCTGGATACGTCCGATCTCGACGTCGTGGAGATCAACGAGGCCTTTGCATCCGTGGCACTGTGGTCGGCCCGCATGCTGGATATCGACGAGGACCGCGTGAACGTGCACGGCGGTGCCGTTGCGCTCGGGCACCCGCTCGGTGCCACGGGAGCGAGAATCGTCGTGAGTCTCGTCAACGCACTCCGGGCGACCGGAGGAACATACGGTGGCGCCGCCCTCTGCGGAGGCGGCGGGCAAGGCGACGCCATGATCGTGAAGAGGGTGTGACATGCAAGTAGCCAGCTATCTCCCGTCCCGGAACCTCGCCCTCGAGCTCGTCCGCGTCACTGAGGCCGCTGCGATCTCCGCTGCGCGGGAGCAAGGCCGTGGCAACAAGGATGCCGTCGATCAAGCGGCGGTTGACGCAATGCGGCAGGTCCTGGCCCGAACCGATATCGACGGAATCGTCGTGATCGGTGAAGGAGAGAAGGACGAAGCGCCGATGCTCTACAACGGCGAGCAGGTGGGGAACGGCAACCCTCCGCAGGTGGATGTGGCCGTGGACCCGGTCGACGGGACGCGCCTGACGGCCGAGGGGCGCGGCGGTGCGCTGGCCGTGATCGCCCTCGCCGAGCGGGGGTCGATGTACGCACCCGGCAGCCTCGTGTACATGGACAAGATCGCCGTCGGGGAAGAGGCGGCGGGCACGATCGACATCAACGCGCCGGTACGGCACAACCTCGAGCAGGTCGGCAAGGCTGTGGGCAAGGAGATCAACGAGATCACCGCAGTGATCCTCGACCGGCCGCGCAACGAGGAGTACATCCAGCAGGTGCGAGCAGCCGGGGCGAGGATCTCGCTCATCGGCGACGGCGACATCCAGGCGGCGATCGCAACCTGCGTCCACGGCAACGGCATCGACATCATGCTGGGGATCGGCGGGTCCCCGGAGGCCGTCACCACCGCATGCGCCATGTCCGCCTTGCACGGCGAGATCCAGTGCAAACTGTGGCCACGGGACGACTCGGAGCGTCAGTATGCCATCGACAACGGGCTCGATCTCGCACAGGTGCTCACCACGCGGGACCTGGTCGATTCAGACCACACCTTCTTCGCAGCCACCGGTGTGACGACCGGTCCGCTCCTGAAGGGGGTCCGGTTCGGTCCGGACTACACGTCCACGCACTCGGTGATCATGCGATCGCAGTCGGGCACGATCCGCTTCGTGGATGCACGCCATCGCGTCGAGTGGGTGGAAGGCGACATCAAGCCGTAGCCCGAGAACCGACCCTCGAGCGATCTGTCGAGATCGCTTCTCGTCGTGGCGTCACTTCTCGTCGTGACCGAGGGCCTCTTCTGCTCCCTTGCCGATCATCCCGGCTCCGCGGGAGAGCCCTTCCTCGATGTTGCCGGCCATGTCGCCCTTGCGGATGTAGTCGTAGGTGACCCACAGCAGGAGGACGGCGAGACCGACACCGAGCCACCAGGCCATCTGACCGAAGCCCCAACAGAGGGGACCGATGATCAGCCACGCGAGGATCGACACGATGATGCGGCCCCTGCGCCTGAGCGGTTGCATGTCGCCAGCCATGGCGCCATCGTCTCACAACCGTCGGCCGGCCGGAGGGGAATCGGCACACGTCACTCCCGGGCGGCGAGCGTCTCCAGCACGTCGTCGTAGCCGTCGGCCACGCTCTCCCAGTCGTAGGCAGCAGCAACCTCCTGGAGCCGTTGGTCCGGCGGCCGATCGAGGGAGGCTGTGATCAGCTCGACACCGTGTTCAGGCGACTCGTAGAGGACCTCTGTCGGGTCGGCCCCGAGGGACTCGACACGTTCGGGATACACGAGCCGATCTGGCAGGACCGGGCGGGCACCCGCCACGACGCCCTCGAGCACACCGATTCCGAAGAACTCCTGGATCGAAGTCGAGAGGACCACGCTCGCCCGGTTGAGGGTGTCGATGTAGTCGGTGCGCTCGAGCCAGCCGGCGTGGACGAGCCGATCACCGAGCGCCTCGATGATCAGGTCATAGGCAGGTGGAACCGAGACGAACACCTCACCGCACATCCCCATCGTGAAGTCGACGTCTGCCTCGATGAGTCCCTCGACGATGGCGAGCAGCTCATGGGGTCCCTTGTCGTGCTCCCACCGGTGATTCCAGACGATCAACGGCGGCTCGTCCGAGGCCCGGGCCGGCGGGCCGAACTGCGATGCCTCGATTCCCACCGGGAGCACGATGGATCGGTCGACCACCGGATCGACGAGCTCGATGTGCTTGTGGTCGGGGAAGCTGTTGAGGAGCGCTCTGGCCTCAGCCCGGAAGACCGACCGGTGGAACTCCGAGTTGAAGATCACGAGGTCGGCGGTCGCTGCGGACGCCCAGTTCTTCATCGCATAGGTCTGGTCGACGCGGTCGGCCGGCGACAGCGGGTACGTGAATTGGCTCTCGTGGAAGTAGGCGGCGATGGGCACGCCAGGGGCAAGCGACCTCACCGCACCCGCAAATGCGGAGACATCCATCATGCTCGACGCCACGATGACGTCCGGTGGCCCGTGCTCCGCAACGTGGTTCTCGAGCTCGGCCGCAAGCGTGACGAACGAGCCATGCATGCGCCACTTCCAGAACCGGGCTTCGTGGCTGATGACCGTGACGTCGTTGCGACTGCTCGAGGCATACCCGTCAGCCCACGCCTTGTGGCTTCCGCCGTAGTACGGCTCGACGAGAACGATCCTCATGCGATCACGACTGACTCTGGGCATCGGCTCCTGAGAAGAGCTGTGTGTACTCGGCGTATAGCCACGACCTGCCACGTTGTCGGCCGGTCCACTCAGTCAGGACCCCGAGATCCTCCATCGATGCGAGAAGCGCGTCCGCCGTGGGCTGGCTCACTTCGAGCAGGCTTTGTGCGCGTTTTGAGTTGACAACTGGATTGGAGAAGAGAGCTTCGTGCAGCTTCAAGGCATTGCCGCTGCGCCCGCCAAGACTCCCGAGGATGGCCCGGTCGCGCTCCCTCAGTTCAAGGATGCTTCTGACGGACTCGGAGGCTGAATGGGCAACCGTGTGGACGCCCTCTACGAAGAACCTGAGCCAGCCTTCCCAGTCGCCTTCATCCCTCACGGCTTGCAGGCGTGCGTTGTACTCGTCGCGATGTTGCTTGAAGAAGATCGACAGGTACAGCAATGGCTTCGAGAGGATGCTCTCAGCGATCAAGAGGAATGTGATCAACAGTCGGCCTACTCGGCCGTTCCCGTCGAGGAAGGGGTGAATAGTCTCGAACTGAGCATGGAGGACCCCGATACGAAGCAACGGTGGGAGCGCCCAGTCGTCGCTGTGGACTGCTCGCTCCCATTCGCTCAACGCCTCTTTCATGTCATCCACCGGCGGAGGGACGTAACGGGCGTTCGCTGGAGACGTTCCTCCCCACCAGTTCTGAGATCTTCGGATCTCCCCGGGAGTCCGAACCGCGTCGCCTCCCCGAGAGTCCTCCATGAGCGTCTCGTGGATCTCCTCGATGAGTCGCTTCGACACGGGGAGTTGAGCGAGTCGATTGTTGCCAAGCCTCATCGCC
>JASJCF010000075.1 GCA_030066265.1 Acidimicrobiia bacterium
GGTGTCTCGTCGTACCTGCTCATCGGGCACTACTGGGAGGATCAGGAGAACGTCGACGCGGCGAACAAGGCGTTCATGGTCAACAAGATCGCCGATGCGGCGCTGTTCCTCGGTGCGATCGTCATGGCGGTCTCGGTTGGCTCGTTCCGCTTCAACGACATCATCGACGTCGTGGTGCGGGGTGAAGCCGGGCTGCTGAGCCAATATGCCTTCTGGGCCGGCCTCCTGGTGTTCATCGGTGCGATGGGCAAGTCCGCCCAGTTCCCACTCCACGTTTGGCTCCCGGATGCCATGGCCGGTCCGACGCCGGTATCGGCGCTCATGCACGCAGCGACCATGGTCACAGCGGGCATCTACCTGGTGGCTCGACTCTTCCCGTTCTACCTCGACCTCGACCAGATGTTCGGCTGGGAGGTCCGCGACGTCATCATCGTCATCGGTGGCCTGACCTTGTTCCTGATGGGCTTCCTGGCCATCGTCCAGAAGGACATCAAGAAGGTGCTGGCCTACTCGACCGTCAGCCAGCTCGGCTACATGATGGCTGCGATGGGAGCGGGGGCCTATACCGCAGGTCTCTTCCATCTCTTCACCCATGCCTTCTTCAAGGCCTTGCTCTTCCTCGGGGCCGGGTCCGTGATCCATGCCGTGCACTCGAACGACATGGACGACATGGGTGGTCTCCGCAAGTACATGCCGAGGACCTTCTGGACGTTCATCATCGGCACGCTGGCCTTGATCGGCATCTTCCCGTTCTCCGGCTTCTTCTCGAAGGACGAGATCATCGCCTCGCTTCGGTATGCCGGCAGCAACGGCCAGGAGATCGCCAACGTCATCATGGTCTTGGCGATCGCCGGCGCCTTCGTGACAGCGTTCTACATGACCCGAGCGGTGGCGCTCACCTTCTACGGGGAGTACAAGGGCGATGCCCACCCGCACGAGTCGCCTTCGATCATGACCCTGCCGCTCATCGGGCTGTCGTTCTTCGCCGTGACGGCCGGGTGGCTCAACATGCCCGGCATCTTCACTCCGTTCACGGACTGGGTCGGTACCCGCTTCCCGCTGACCGGGATCGGCGATCACCACCCGGAGACGTTCGACTGGCAACTGATCGCGATCGTGACGCCGCTGGCCCTGCTCGGCATCGCCGTGGGGTGGTGGCTCTATGGAAAGGACGAGGAGACCCAGGCGGCGCGGGACACGTTCCGCATCCCGGGCCTGTGGCCCTTGTTCGAGCATCTCTACTACATCGACGACCTGTACATGAACGCGATCGTGCGACCCACGATGGGTCCGATCGCACGGGCCGTCCTGTGGTTCGATCAGCATGTCGTCGATGGCGTCGTCAACGGGGTGGGTGCCGTCAACATGCAGCTCGCCCGGTTCACTCGCGCCACCGACGAGTACGTGGTCGACGGGGTGTACAACGCCATCGGCGCAGGGACGGATGCGACCGGCTCGGCGTTGCGTCGCAACTTCACCGGCCGCGTCCAGCAGTACGCGGCCTTTGCCTTCCTCGGCGTCGTCGTGATCGCCGTGGCGTACGGATTGTTCATTCTCTAGGAGGAGCTACGAGATGGAATGGTTAGAGAGCGGTTGGGGCCTGAGCCTCATCGTCTTCTTGCCGCTCCTTGGCGCGTTGGCGCTCATGGCCATCCCGCGAGCGAATGAGGCGGCCCTCAAGTGGACCGCTCTCGGCTTCGCGGGTGCGTCGTTGGTGCTCGCGATCGTCATGGCGGCAAACTTCGACTACTCGGCGGCGGACACGTACCAGTTCGGTACGGACCTGCCGTGGATCGAAGTCATCAACGCCCGCTACACGATCGCCATCGACGGCATCTCGCTGTCTCTGGTCGTCCTCTCGACGATCATCACGGTCCTCGCCATCATCTACTCGTGGAACCACTGGCCCGAGCCCCACAACCCCAAGCTCCTCCTGGGTCTGGTGCTCATCCTGGCCACGGGCATGGCGGGCACGTTCGTCGCCCTCGATCTGGTCCTGTTCTTCGTGTTCTTCGAAGTCGTTCTGCTCCCGATGTACTTCATGATCGGGATCTGGGGTGACCGGTCGATCCGCGAGGTCCCCGTGTTCGGCTGGAAGGTCGAGATGCGGCTCTACGCATCCATCAAGTTCTTCCTGTTCACGCTGGCGGGCTCGGTGTTCATGCTGCTCAGCTTCCTCGCGTTGCACTGGAGGAGTGGCGACTTCCTCGACGAGCGGACGTTCTCGATGATCGAGTTGAGCGTGCTCGGCTCGACCGGCGCGTTCACGGGAACCTTCGCCACCTTGGTGTTCCTCGGCCTGTTCCTCGGGTTCGCCGTCAAGGTGCCGATCTGGCCGCTCCACACGTGGCTGCCGGACGCGCACACGGCGGCACCGACGGTCGGTTCGGTCATCCTCGCTGCGATCTTGCTGAAGCTCGGGACCTACGCCTTCGTGAGGATCGCCATCCCGATCCTTCCCGACGAGTTCGTCGTGTGGGCCCCGCTCATCGGATTGCTCGCCGTCATCGGGATCATCTACGGCTCCCTGGCGTGTCTCGCCCAGAACGACATGAAGCGCCTGATCGCCTACTCGTCGGTCGGGCACATGGGATTCGTGATGCTGGGCATCGCGACCCTCACTGACATCGGCATCAACGCCGCCATCATCGGCATGGTCGCTCACGGCGTCATCACCGGCCTGCTGTTCTTCCTCGCAGGCTCGATGTCGCATCGCTACCACACGCGCGACATGCGGCGACTCGGCGGCAACCAGTCGCTGATGCCCAAGATGGGTGTTCTCCTCGGGCTCGCCGCAATGGCGTCCCTCGGTCTGCCGGCCCTTGCTGGATTCTGGGGTGAGTTCATGGCGCTCATGGCGTCGTTCAACCCGCTCGAGGCGATCGGGGAGACGGTCCTCTTCCGTTGGTACATGGTGATCGGCGCCATCGGCACCGTGCTCACCGCCGGCTACATGCTCTGGATGCTCAAGAGCGTCAACTTCGGCGAGCCTTCAGCCGAGTTCGCCGACAAGGAGTTCCACGATGTCGACACCGTCGAGTGGCTCGCATGGGTGCCGTTGGTCATCGCGATCTTCGTGATCGGCGTGTGGCCACGGGTGGTGTTCGGCGCCACCAATGATGCAGTGATCGCCCTCGTCGAACGCGCATTCGGAGGCTGATGCCTGATGCTCGACATCGACTTTCACGCGTTACTCCCGGAGATCATCCTCGCGGTGACGCTCCTCGTGACGCTGGCGGTCGACCTGAACACCCGCCGCAAGCACATCGTGGCGATCGTCGGGGTCATCGGCATGTTCGCCGCCTCCATCGCGATCTTCACGCTCGCTTTCTGTGACGTCCTCGACTTCTGCACGGACACCGGTACGCGCTCGCTGTTCGACGGGTCATACGTCGTCGACTCCTACGCGCTCGTGTTCAAGATGCTGTTCGTCTTCGCAGGCTTCGTCGTGTTGCTGTTGTCGATCGGCTACCTCGAGACGGATCGATACTACGAAGGCGAGTACTACTTCCTCGTCGTCGCAGCCGTGCTCGGCGCCGTGGTCATGGCCTCGTCTCGCGACTTCATCACGCTCATCGTGGCGCTCGAGCTGGTTTCCATACCGGGCTTCCTGCTCGCCGGGTGGCGCAAAGGCGATCCACGCTCGAACGAGGCAGCCCTCAAGTTCTTCGTAGTGGGCGTTCTCGCGCTCGCGCTCACCCTGTTCGGGGTGTCGTTGTTGTACGGCCTCACCGGGACCCAGCAGTTCTCCGAGCTCGCAGCGGCAGCCTCGGACGCCTCGGACATCGGTTTGTTCAACCTCGGCGTGCTGTTCGTCCTGCTCGGGCTCGGCTTCAAGATCTCCGCTGTCCCGTTCCATTACTGGACCCCGGACGTCTACCAGGGCTCGCCCACACCGGTCACGGCATGGCTGTCGGTGGGATCGAAGGCGGCGGGCTTCGTTGCACTCCTGAGCGTCTGCTACCTGGCGCTTCCGACGGTCACGGACATCTGGGGCCCGATCCTCTGGCTGGTGTCCGTGCTGACGATGACCATCGGCAACGTGGTCGCCATCAAGCAGACCAACGTCTTGCGCCTGCTTGGATTCTCGTCCATCGCCCAGGCCGGCTTCATGCTCGCTCCCTTCGGCGCCGCAGCGGCATCGGACTCGGTGAGTGACCTATCGGGGGCCTTCTACGCAACCGTCACCTACCTCGTGATCTTCGCAGTGATGAACCTGGGGGCGTTTGCGACCGTCATCCTCATCGGATCGCGCGTCGGCTCGTACGAGCTGGAGGATTGGGGCGGCCTCATCCGGTACGCAACCGGCCTCGCAGCGGCACTCGCCATCTTCTTCATGTCCCTCGCCGGCATTCCGCCACTGGCGGGCTGGTTCGCCAAGTTCGCCATGTTCCAGGCGACCATCGGCATCGGTGACGGGTGGGGCTACAGCATCTCGATCATCGCCGCGGTCAACGCCGTGATCGCCTTCGTGTACTACGGCAGGGTCGTCATGACGACCTGGTTCCAGCCGGTACCCGCCTCGGTGGATCTCGAGGCGCAAGAGCGCTACGAGGTTCCTGGCCCGATCGGGTTCGCTCTCGGTCTGACCGCCGTCGGTGTGATCATCATCGGCATCTTCCCCGGCCTCGCCGCCAACATCGGCGACTTCTCAACCGAGATCTTCGCTTCGCTCGGGTTCTGACGCCGTCGGGTTGAGGCGCGCCCGGATGCCCTCGACCGCGGCCCGCATGAGCTCCCGGTCCTGGAGGGGGTAACGATCGCTGACCCACACCTCCCGTCCGTCGGAGAGGGTCTGTTGATGTTTGGCACCTTTGATGGGATCGTCCTGGAGCGGGCTGCCCGGCTCACGATGCGGCGCGAGGTGCATGTGCAGGTGGTCGAGCCCGCCTCCGAAGACGTACACATAGACGAGGTCTGCGCCGGTGGCGGCCTTGACGGCTTGGGTCGCGGCGGCGAGGACGCCGCCGAGGCTCCTCGCTTCCTCGCCGTCGAGATCGGTCACATGCGGGACATGACGCAGGGGGCTGAGGTAGCTGTAGCCGGCAAGCTCGCCCACCGTGGCCGTCGTGAGCCTCCAGGTGTCGGTGCGCCAGACTTCCTCCACCATCAGCGCCCCGTCCAGCGCCGTGCCGGCGCAGAGCACGCAGTCGGAGTCGTTCATGGTGCCCAACCTACACTCCGCGCCCATGCGCGATCGGATCGTCACCGAGATCGAGGCCACGGGACCGATGAGGTTCGACCGGTTCATGGAACTCAGCCTCTACGACCCCGAGGCGGGGTTCTTCGCCGTCGGGGCGTTGCGATCGAGCGCCGACGGGGACTTCGTGACCAGCCCCGAAGTCAGCCCGTGGTTCGGGCGCCTGATCGGCAGGTGGGCGAAGGCGGCGAAGCCGACCAGCGACTCGATCCTCGTCGAGGTCGGCGCGGGCTCCGGATCGCTCCTGGCGCCGATGATCGCCGAAGCTGGTGATGCCTTTGCTGCGGTGTACGCCGTGGAGATCTCGCCAGGGGCGCGGGCCTCGATCGCGGAGCGGGCTCTCGGGGCGACGATCCTGTCCAATGTGGACGAAATCCCGTCAGCCGATGCGGTGATCGTCGCCAACGAGCTGATAGACAACCTTCCGGCCCGCCTCGTCGAACGCGACGGCGACTCCTGGCGCGAGGTGCGCATCGACCTGCACGACGGCCGACTGTCACTGTCCACGACCACCGCCGACCCGGATCTGTCTGCGTGGTGCGATCGAATGCTTGGCCGCACCCCCGATGGATCGCTGCTCGCGGCACAGACGCAGGTACCGGCATGGATCGTCGAACTGGCACGCAGATTCGCGACGGTCCAGATCGCCCTCATCGACTACGGGGGCGACACCGAGACCTTGGCACGACACCGGCGATCCGACGTGGTTCGCAGCTTCCGGCGTCACGTGTCGGTCGACGACCCCCTCCGTGATCCGGGAAGGGCAGACATCACCGTCGATGTCAACACCGACGTGGTGATCGCCGGGGCCGCCGAGGCGGGTCTGACAGTGGAGGTCATTGATCAGCGCTCGTGGCTTCGATCACTCGGAGCCGATCGGGAACTCGAGCAGCTCGTTGCTGAGGAGCACGCACGGGCACGGCAGGGTGACACCATGGGACAGCTCGAGATCCGTTCCGAGGCGGTGGGGTTGCGCACGCTCATGGATCCCCACGGCTTCGGGGCCTTCCAGGTGATGCTGTTGTCGTCTGCGCCGTCCGCACCGCCGCTGGCACCCGTGTCGCCACCGGCAGCTGGGTTGCGGGAACCGAATCGACCACCCACGGCGTCATAGGTGGGACGGAGAGGAGTCGACATGCATCGAGCCGCCCTGATCGCGGTCGTGACCGCCATCATCGTCTCGTCGTGCGCTGCGACCGATGACGCTTCGACGCCCGAAGGTGCATCGGGCGTTTCCGGGGCCGTCGAAGAGACCGTAGGGTCCGAAGGTGAGGGATCGATGACGGAAGACCCGATGCCCCCGAACCCCATACCCGAGAATCAGACGCCCGAGAACGCCAACGCCGACCTCCCCGGGAACGACGGTGACGCTCCGTCCGATGACCCTGCCACGAGCGGGCTCGCCGATCCCGGCGATCCGCCACCGCCCGCTGACGACTCCGACTCGCTCGTCTCCGGCGGTTCCATCCCTCGAGAGGTGGTGACGGCGCAAGCCGATCTGGCCAACCGACTGGGGATCTCCGAGGATGTCATCGACTGGGTATCCCACGAGGAGGTCGACTGGCCCGATGGGTCGCTCGGCTGTCCTCAACCCGGCATGGTCTACACCCAGGCCATCGTGAACGGCACGCTGACGGTGTTCGAGGTCGACGGCGTCGAGTACCGCTACCACGCCGGCGGCGGCCGGGATCCGTTCTTGTGCGAGCAGCCCCGAGGGGACGCGAAGGGAGGCGACACCTCGCCGCCCACGACGATCAGCCTCGACGAGTAGGGACACCGGGCACGGCCCGCACGCGGAGGAGAGGCGCCGAGGCGCCCCTCCTCCGGTGTAGCTCCTTCGGGTCGAGTGCCCTCCCTATCGGTTGTCCACCTCCACGAGGGTCAGGCCGAGCAGTCCCGACCCATCGGCGTGTGACACGGCGCCCAGGTGCCATGCACCCGCAGCGGCTCCGGTCCAGGACACGTCGATCGTGCCGCTGTCACCGATGACCGCACTCGCCGGTGCGCTGTCGACCGTCATGTTCCCGCCGGGTGTGGCCGAGATGATCCATGAGTACAGGTCGAAGTCGGCACTCGGGCCTGCCGTCTGCCAGCCGTGTACCCACAGCGTCCACATCCCGTCCTCGGGGAGCACCACGTCGATGACCTCGTCGGTGCCTCCGTTGGTCGACGCAGCGACGATGTCACCGCTGGGATCCTGGAGGAAGATGTCGAGATCGATGGCTCCGGCATCGGCGACAGCCTCGGGCGGTATTGCGAATCTCGCAAACGCGGCACCGCTGATGTCGAACGTGTACGGGTTGCTGAACCCGTCGTCGGGATCGAAGTTCTGATCCGGGTCCTGAACCACGCTGTCCATCGTCACCATGGCCGCCTCGAGACCATGGGCTGCGGCGGTGTAGTCACCGGTGTACCCGAAGGTGATGTCGAAGAAGGCGCTCCCATCGACACCGACGCCTTCGACGCTGTCCGGAGCGCTGAACAGGCTCGCCTTGGCTGCGATCGGGCTGTACGCGCGGTACTTGCCGCTCTTCCACGTCAGCGATCCGAATCGCCACGCATCGATCGGCGCCGACACGTTCGTGATCGTCACCTCGAAGGTCGCAGACTCGCCCGGACCGAGCTTGAGCTTCGACGGTGTGATCGTCACGTCGTACCCCGCAGGCTCGTCGACCTTGACCTTGAAGGTGCGAGTCTTCGAAGCCACGTTGGTCACCGTTCGCTGCACGGTCACGCTGCCGGGGACGTTGGCGACACCGATCGACGGGTAGTTCAGATTCTCCGCCTGCGTCGGCACCCCGATGCTCTCGAGGAATCCGCATGTTCCGGTCGGGTTGCTGAAGATCTCCGGTCCCGTGTCGCACAGGAAGCCGAGATAGTCGAAGAAGCCGGCCTCGTAGACCAGACCGGGGTCGAACGGCGAACCGGCGCGCGTGCTGTCGGGATCGATGTGCCCGGCGCCCATGTCGAACGGATCGGCTGACGTCGAGCCGTTCTCCTTGAACACGTCCTGACGTGCCGACGTCATGATCGCCGACTTCGCAGCAGCTGCGGACCAGTCTGGATGTGCCTCCTTGATCAGGGCGAACAGTCCAGCGACATGCGGGCTCGACATCGACGTCCCCGAGATCGACTGGAACAGCTCGCCTTGCACGCCGGCGTAGTTCACGGGTGCTGCCCCTGCGAGGATGTTCACGCCGGGTGCCGTGACGTCCGGCTTGATGATGTCCTCCGCCACCGGGTCGGGACCACGGGACGAGAACGCAGCCATCACCGAGCCCTGCGCCTTCGTGAACTCGCCGCCGTTGATGCGGCCAACCGGGTCAGGCGTCGTGGCGATGTACTCCTTGACGGCCAAGCCGTCGGTGTTGTTGATGTGCACGGCGGGGACGAAGTGGGTGTCGGTGACCTGGCTCTGTGCGTCGTTGGCGTTGTAGAGAACCATCCCCGCACCGCCGGCGACTGCCACCGCTTCACCCTTGTCGACGCGAGCGATTGCGCCTCGCAGACACAACACGATCTTCCCGTTCACGACCGCTGGATCCAGCGCACCGATGTTGCACAGCTCGTCGCCGGCATCGGCGGCGTCGACGATCGGTAGGACGTCGGTTCCCGGCGTCACCGATGCACCGGAGTACTTCACCGAGTCATCGTCGTCCCGATCGTCTCGATCGTCGTCATCATCGCCGTCGTCGTCGTCCCGATCGTCGTCGTCATCATCTCCCTCGTCGTCATCGTCATCGTCGTCGTCATCATCGTCGTCGGGGAGCGGGATTTCGATCGACCCCTCGAAGGTCCGGGCCTGCGTGCTCGCCCCGACGGATGTCAGCCAGGGCACCGAGGCGGGGCCACCGATGGTTCCGGCGCCCGGACCGCTGTTGCCCGCTGAGGTCGCCACGAACACCCCGGCGTCGGCTGCGAACAGGAAGGCGATGTCATCGGCGCCGGTCAGGCTCGCGCCCCCTCCAACGGAGTAGTTGATCACGTCCACACCGTCGGCGACGGCCTGGTCGATGGCACCGGCGAGATCGGAGCCGAAGCCGCCGAGCTTGCCGAGGCCCTTGTAGGCGATGACGCGAGCTCGCGGTGCCACCCCCGAGACCGTGCCCCGGCCGATGCCGTAGATCTCGGCGACGACACCGGCGTTGCCAGCCGCGGTGGAGGCGGTATGGGTGCCGTGACCGTCGTCGTCGCGCGCCGAGTCGAACTCGTCTGCGTCGGCGCCGATCAGTGCCCGATAGGTCGGCATCTCCTGTCGCGCCCCGAGCAGCTTGTTGTTGCACGTGAAGGGCGCGTCCGCAGGATTGTGCGCCGTGTTGCCGAATTCGCACGGGAGCCCTGTGTACTCACTCAGAGTGGAGTACGACCCATCGTCGGCGAAGCTCGGATGCTCGGGCCAGATCCCGTTGTCGATCACACCGACCACGACATCTTCGCCGAGGTAACCCGCTCGCCACGGCCCGCGGCGTGCGTCGAGGCCGAGGAAGCCCGGGCTCGAGTCGGTGGTCACCTGGAGCAGCTCGTCGGGGAGCACCAGGGCGACGTCCTTGTGGCTGGCGACGGCGATGGCATCGTCGTGCGACATGATCGCCGAGTAGCCGTTGACCGCATTGACGTACTCGTTCACCTTCTTCGAAGTCGAGACACCTGCGTCCCGGAGCGTCTGATCCTGCTCCCTGGCCAGAGTCCTGGCCTTCGCTCTCGCTGCCGCCGTGCCGAGTTCGTCCTGGTCGAAGTCGGCCAGGAGCGGCTCGATCGCCATCACAACGATGTAGCTCCCGGTTGGACTGCGTTCGACATCGACGTCTTGGCCGAGTACGTCGCCGAGTTCCGCCTCCTCAGTCGCCCCCGCCGCAATGGGCATGAGCATCGTGAGCGCAAGCGCGAACACCGACAGCAGTACGAAGATTGATCTGCGCATCCACTTGCCTTTCGTGTGTGCTTGGTGGGTCTCACACGGCCCTCGATCGGCACACGGCCCAGGCGTGTCGCCCCATGACGATCGATGGCCTCCGTGCACGAGAAACTACAGAAAGTAGCTATGAGAATGCAAACCGTAGTATCTAGTCCGTGGCCGGCGATCGTTGATTGACGCTGCGGTGAAGCTGCACGGACATAGCATGTCGCCGGTCTCGGATCGAACAGGGAGAAGACCATGACCCGTCCCAGGACATTCGTCCGTGTCCTCATCAGCCTCGGCCTGATGCTCGGCCTCGCCGCCGTTGCGATGCCAGGCGTGAGCGCCCAGTCGACGCAGTCCCAACTGGCGTTCGTCAACGGGACCAGCACGGAGCCCGTCGAGGTCACGGTGAACGGTGACGTGGTTGCGAGTGAACTCGCCTACGCGACGGCGAGTGAAGCCTCACTCTTCGACCCGGGTCCGACAGAGATCGCATGGTCGGACGGCTCGTCGCTGAGCCTCGACGTGCCCGGCAGTACCGCTTGGACCGCCGTCTCCGGACACGGGGAGGACGATGCGACGGCTGCGGTGTACCCCATTGCACTCCAACCCATACCCGAGGGCCAGGCATCGTCAACGGTGTGGAACGCGACCGACGATCCGGTGCTCGTCAGTCTGAACGGCGGGGATCCAGGGGAGCTCTTGCCGGGTGAGGGAGGGAATCTCGCTCTCGTGCCCGCAGGAACCACGGTGACCGTCGTGGCGGGTGAAGACGTCAACGCCACCGCCGAGTACACCACCAGCGCCGACAACTACGTCGACTTCTTCGTCGTCGACGACGGCGAGGCCCTCGCCGTGGCGACATCGGTCGTGGAATCGATGACGGTCCTGATCGAAACCCTCGAGGGCGGCGAGCCGCCGCCACCGGATCCGACGGTCCCCGACGTGGCCGGGCAGTCGGCTGCCGAGGCCACCGCAACGCTCGTCCAAGCGGGCTACGAGGTATCGGAGACCGAGGAACCGAGTGAGACGATCGAGGCAGGGATCGCAATCCGCACGGAGCCGGCTGCGGGGTCGAGCGCAGCTGCGGGCAGCACGGTGACGCTCTTCGTCTCTTCGGGTTCGGCCACAGTGGAAGTTCCCGACGTCACGGGTTTGCCGGTCGATGATGCGGTTGCCGAGCTCGAGGAAGCTGGATTCGAAACCACACTCGAGGAGCAAGAGAGCGACGAGGTCGAGGAGGGAATCGTGATCGCCACGAATCCCCGTGCCGGTCTCGAGGTCGCTGCCGGCAGCGAGGTGGTCGTGGTCGTGTCCACCGGGCTTCCTGACGTCGAAGTCCCCGACTTCCTGGGCCTGACGGTCGACGAGGCCAACGCACTGGCCGAGGAGGTGGGGCTGGAAGCGTCGTTCGTCGAGGATCCGGATGAACCGGACCCGGATGGCATCGTCGTGGAGCAGGATCCCTCGGAGGGGGAGATCGTGCCCGCCGGCTCCGAGGTGGTCTTGCAGCTGAGCCCCGCAACGCAGGACCCGTGGACGAGCATCAAGCTCGACCCGAATCGGTTCCTCACGTCGGGTGGCATCAACTTCCTGCCGGAGACCGTGTCCGAGATCGATGTCCCCGCCTCGGACATCCCGCTGAGCGGTCGGGACATCGTCGACGAGAACGGTTTCTGGTCGGTCACCATCGACACCTCACGGCTCGA
The DNA here is from genome assembly GCA_030066265.1 of Acidimicrobiia bacterium. Classification (GTDB taxonomy): domain Bacteria; phylum Actinomycetota; class Acidimicrobiia; order Spongiisociales; family UBA5794; genus SZUA-442. Next base: position 11,810 of record JASJCF010000075.1, read on the forward strand.
TCCCAATCGGGCATACGAGCTGATCGTGACGGGCACCGCCGAGGACGGCAGTGACTACGAGCAGACGTTCACGATTCCGCCGGTTGGTGAGACCGTGGACGAGCCCGAAGAGGACGAGGGAGTTCCGGCCTGGGTGTGGTTCCTGCTCGGCGGCATCCTCATCGTCGCCATCGTGATCGGGGTGGTCCTCCTCACGGGTGCCGGCACGACCACGGAAGCGGGTGCTGGAGCGGCGGCATCAGGTGCCGAAGCGGGCGCTGCCGGCGAGGCTGCAGCGGAGGGTTCCGAGGGTCCGCCTGACACTCCGAACGAGCCGTCGACCTGACCCGAAGCCAGCGAGAACGCCGAGACTCGGGCGGGGCGGATGCGTTGCATCCACCCC
>JASJCF010000076.1 GCA_030066265.1 Acidimicrobiia bacterium
GACGCCTGCGACGGCCGCAGGTTCGGCATTCCGGTCCCGAGCGCGGTGATCCGCATCTCATCGTCAGTAGAGATGTAGAGCGATCGAGCGTCCACGACGTAGCAAACACCAGCGGTCCTCGGGTGTCCATTGCGATTCACGAACGCAAGGACGTCGAAGTAGGCATCGTCGATCGCTTCCCACACCTGCTCCGTTGTGATGGATCCAGTCACGGTGTGCCCCCTTCGCTGTGGTCCGCCGCCACATGCCGCCGCCTTGGCTTCAGATCTGGTGACGTGAGCCCCATGGTGTCTCCTCCTCGAGTTCGTTTGCGCAGCATCCGGCATACTCGGGTGGCGTCGCCTCACCCACTGGGGGATCCACCCCGGGGGAAGGAGAAGGTCTTCGACCTGCGACTGTCTGACGATCGCTGGGTTCAGTGTCATGCCCAGCGCCTGTGCTCGCTGTCAGCGGGAGCCGCCTCCCAGGCCCAGGTCGGTCAGTTCAGCTCGTCGAAGAGGACGACGTTGAACTCGCTCACGATGTCGGAGCTAACCAGCTCACGCATGACGGTTTGGTGGTCGTCGGAGCGTCCGACGGCGGTCCAGGTGTACTGGATCGAATCGTCGGACTTCGCCAGTGTGCTGCGCAGTACGGCGAGCCCGCGTGATTCGAGAAGGCTGATGAGCTCGTCTTGCCGAATGCGATCGGCCGGTCCTGTTGCCTCGTACGCGAGCGTTTGCGTCCCGTGGCTGATGCGTCTCACGTAGGGCACGAGCCACAAGACCGCAAGCACGAGCGCGGTGGATACCACCACGATGAGGTACTCACCGAGCCCGATTCCGATACCGAGGGCGGCCACCAGCCACACCGTTGCAGCCGTTGTGAACCCGAAGACACCTGCCCGATGCGTGATGATCATCCCAGCGCCGAGAAACCCGACCCCCGTGACAATTGCGGCGGTTATACGGCTCGGGTCGTTGCCCAGAATCCCGTACTCGTTTCCGTAGATGGTGATCAACGTGGCGCCAAGACAAATGAGCATCATGGTGCGTAGACCGATACCCGTGCGGAACTCGCGCTCGGCGCCAACGAGCCCGCCGATGATCACGGCAAGGATGATCTGCAGCAGGACTTCACCCGAGGTCATGTACGCGGCCTTGATCGGGACGGACCGAGCCTAGGGAGTGAGGGCCTGGGCACTAGGTATCTGATTCTCCACATCGAGAACGTTGGGTCCAAGCACCGCCGTCCCGCACACACATAGGATGACCGGGTGAGCGGGGTTCAAGGCATCTGGCGGCGTTTGGTCGAGGTCACGCGAGAGACGCAATGGTTGCTCCCGCTGCTCGGCGCGATTGTCGGAGTTCTCCTCGCTCTTGCTCTCGGTCGTGTCGAGGCTTCGCCTGATGAGGTCAACTGGACGCTCACGATCTCCGAGGGGCGCGGCACGCTGCTCAGTTGGCTCTCGATCCTGTTCGCAGCGTTCTCGATCATCCTGGCTCTCGCCACGTTGACGATCCAGAACGTGATCAGCAAGTACTCCGTTCGCATGTACCGGCTGTATCAGCGGGATCTTCGCGACAGATACGTCCTGGCGCTGTTCGCCATGACGGCCTCCTACATCGTGACCGAGCAGATCCTGCTTCGCAGCGCCGACCCGGGCGATCCGGTTCCAGCGACCGGTTTCATCATTGCGTTCGTCCTCCTTGTCGCCACCGGCGTGGCCATGATCTGGTACATCACCACCATCACCCGTTGGTTCCGGGACGACAGCGTCGCACGGCGGATCGCCCGCCGAGTTCTGGTTGCGGCAGAGGTGCGCGAATCCCTCCGGCGTGGCACGGTGCCGGCCGGCGAAACGGCCTTCGACCGACCGCACGACGCGTTGCCGATACGGGCCCGACGGTCGGGGTATGTCGTCGAGCCCGACCCTCACGACGTGGTCAGTGCGGTATCGCAACCGGGGGTGACTGCCGTGATCGCTCGTGTTCAGGGAGCCCCGGTGGTCGAGGGGGAGGAGATCGGATGGTTGGTTCCTGCCGACGCTGGTGTCCCGATGGCTCCGGATGCCGCCGATCGGGTCGGCCGGGTCATCGAGAGCGAACCAGAGCGCGGGGTTGCCGGATCGATCGGTTACGGCATCGTCGTCCTCGTCGACACGGCGATCATGGCGTTGTCGCCTGCCGTCAACGACCCAAACACGGCCGTGCAGATCCTCGAGGAGATGACGTACCTGTACGTCGGTCTCGCCCCCGGTGAGCTCGGGTCATACGCCATGGAGTCGAGTGCGGGCTCGGCGGTGATCAGATCGCCTTCGTTCGCTGAGTACCTTCAGCTGGGCACCAAGCAGATCGTGCTCTACGGCAAGGACGACCCCCTTGTGGTCGATGCCCTCAACCGGATGGCCGCATCGCTCGCATCCGTCGACCTATCGCCTGACGATCGGGCAGCGATCGACGACTTCACCGAACGGGTTGCCGAGCTCGACCGCTTGCGACGAGCGGGAGGGTGATCAGCCCCTGGCAGCTGCCGCGGACTCAGTCCGCTTCCTGGCGGTCGATTCGACGGCGCACTGCGTCCCGTCACACTCCGACATGGCGTGGCTTGCACCGGTCGGCGTCCTGACCATCAGGTTGTTGCGCGCTACGCCTCAGCCGATTCCGACGTTCCCGGAGCGCCGACTTCGTCGGCTTCGTCTGCTGGGTCTCTGCCGAGGAATGAGGCGGTGGCAACACCCACGACCATCTGAATCAGCAGGATGCCAGTCAGGGCGCCGAGGATCGCCGGGTCGTTGTCGAAGGCGATGGCGACGGCCGCGAAGCAAGGCCCTGAGTTGCTCATCGGCTCGATCAAGCCCGTTGCCCTTCGTGTGGCTGTCGTCCCGGTCGACACGACGTAGCCAAGTGCGATCATGACGGCGCTCACGACGCCGCCAGCCAGGAGCACCCGATCGCCGATCAGATCGACCAGCGTCTCCCAGCTCCCCAGGAGTGCCCCAGCGAGCACGACGAGGAACAGCAGGCTCGAACCCTTCGAGGCGAACTCGTTCCACGTCCTGGCTACGTCTTCGGTCCAATGTCGCATGAGGATGCCGATCACGAAGGGCACCAGTTGGAGGACGACGACCGTCTTCAGGATGTCCGCGACCGGGAGCGCGAGGTCGGAACCGAGATCGGCTGCCTCGATGATGAGGTTCGCCGTGGGGGCGAACGTGAAGCTCATCACGACAGCGAGCGTCACCTGAAGCACGGCGCCTGACGGCACGTCCCCCTTGCTGATCATCACCAACTTGGCGCCGAAGGGTGCCCCGGGAGCGCTCGCAGTGATAACGAGAGCGATGAACGCAGGGACGGCGAGTGAGAACAGTTCCGCCGCACCCCAACCGATGAGAGGACGCATGACGATCCCGACGAGGAGGACGAGGGCGATGAGTGCCGGTCTGCGCACGATCGACTTCACCTGACCGAAGGTCGTCGTGAAGCCGGCGGACAACATCGTCAGGACGATGAAGACGGCGACGATGGCGTTGAACAGGCCTTCCATTGATCACTCCTTTCGAAGGTCCGCAGGCACGGGTATGGCTACCTCGCGTGGAAGAACTCGCCCAGCTTCTCCAGGAGTGGATGGTCTTTCTCGTCGTCGCCGGCGGTTGGGTCGTAGTCGGCGGGTGCGCCCGATGGCACCGAGTCCTCGGCGAGGGATGCCATGAGTTCGTGCGTGAGCGGGCCGTACACGTCGTACAGCATCCACGAATGGACCGTCGGGTAGTCGTAGGCGGTGTTCTCGTCGGGGTTGACCGTCAGGTTGTAGATGTGTGGTGTTGCCAGCTTCTGAATCGGCGCCGCTCCGTTCTCGACGAGGTGGGTGAGCACCTTGAAGTTCCTCCAGCGCAACCCGACGTGGACCTTGTCGAAGAACATGTGGAAGTACTCGCGATTCGAGTCCTCCTGGTCGCCTCGGACGAACGCCGATTGGTCGATGCCATCGAGCACGCGGTCCGTCGGGATGCTCTCCTCGTTGTCGACGAGGCTCATCAACGTCGGGAACCAGTCGGTGACGTGCATCATCCCGTCGGACGCCCCCGGCTCGACCTTCCCGGGCCACCGCGCAATGCAGACGGTGCGGTTGTTGCCCTCACCGGACGAGAAGTACCCGCCCTTGAAGTTCCCGGGAGCGTTCTGATTGCCAGGCGCGTGGAACGTCGTGTCCCTGCCGTTGTCGGCGGCAAAGATCACGATCGTGTTCTCCTTGATCCCGAGTTCGTCGATGGTGTCGAGCAGCTGCTGGAAGTCGCCGTCGACCATCTGGATGCAGTCGGCAACCGGCCCGCCGTTGCTGCTTCCGATGTACTCGTCACGCGGGAGTGTCGGGAAGTGGACGTTGGAGTGGTTGAAGTAGAGGAAGAACGGCTCGTCGGCCTCGACCGAGTCCTTCATCCACTGCTTGCCCTTCTCGAGGAAGGTGAGATCGATGTTCTTGCGGACCTCCATGTCGAGCACTTCGAGCAGCTCGACCTTGCGAGGTTCGGTCGACTCCTGGACGTGGCGAGGCTCGAGCCCGGACTCCTGGAACCACTTGTCCGACGGCCAGATCGACTCGTCCCACGTTCCGCCGATCCCATACCAGTAGTCGAACCCATGGTCGGTGGGGAAACGGCCGGGTTCATTGCCGACGTGCCACTTGCCGAGGATGGCGTTGCGATAGCCGAGCTTCTTGAGCTGGTCGGCGATCGTGATCTCCCATTCAACGATGCCGGAACCCCGGACGACGGAGATGCAGCCGGTGCGCACGGAGTGCCGGCCCGTCATGAGCGCCGACCGCGTCGGGGTGCACTGCGCCTCGACGTTGTAGTTCGTGAGCATCTTGCTCTCGGTTGCGAACCGGTCGATGTTCGGAGTCTTCGCTCCGATCGGGAAGCCGCCTCCGTAGCATCCGAAGTCGCCTTGGGACACGTTGTCGAGGTGGAAGAACAGGATGTTCGGGCGGTCGGTCATCGATCCCTCCTCGGGTCTGTCAGCGCGCTATCGCTTTGACAGCCTGCACGTTTCCGCCTTTCCACGCTATCCAGATTCCGCACGTTGCTCGCTGTCACGAATGGGCCTGAACCGTGTGGGGAGCGGGACACCCGGTAGGGCTTCTCTGTGCGTCGGTTTGGCGCGGTCCGCGTCGGCGCGTGGACCCGGTTTGAGGCAGGTCGGGTTGGTACACTCGGCGGATGGTTTCAGCGCCCGTTGATCCGGTCGATGCGCATCCCCACCACGAACCGCTGAGTCTCGAGGTCCGGTCGAGCGAGGTGGACGATTTCAACCTCGCGCTGCCCCACATGCAGGCGGCGCTTCGACGGTCGGGTCCCGAAGCACAGCCAACCAACGTGATGCTCCGCGACCACCCCGGCGTCTCTGTCGTGTCGATGCGGATGGGCTACTCGAAGGTCGGGTTCGTGGACACCGATGCCGACGTCGTCACGATGGTTGCTGCGCGGGATGCTCCCCCCGGTAGTCGGTGGGATGGGGTGGACCTCTCGTCGGGCGACACTTGGCTCTACCCGGGCGGCGGCCACCATCAGGCCGTCGACCGACCAGGTATGGAGGTCGCCATGGTCGTCATCGACGAACGGGATCTCACGCAGGCGCTTGACGACCTCGGTCGATACCTGACGCCCATGAAGCAGGGCAAGATCCGTGACGACCATGCACGAGCCTTCGTGCGTGCGTTCGATCGCAACGCCGCATCATCGGATGTTACTGAGCTGGTTGCCACCGTTGCGAGAGCGGTGTCCGATATCCGTCCCGGCCCGACGTCGGCGTCCGGCCGACGGATCCGCAGCGAGGCCGTTGTGCGTCGCGCCGTCGACTACTCGCAGGACACCGGCGATTGGCTGCCATCGAGCCTGGCATTGTGCCGCGCAGCGGGTGTCTCCGAGCGGAGGCTCCAGACGGCGTTCCGTGACGTGTACGACATGAGCCCCTCGGAGTTCTTCAGGACTCGGGCGCTGTCCGAAGCGAGGAGCCGCCTGATCGACCGATCTCAGTGGAGAGCTCGGGTGACCACGGTTGCCTATGAGCTCGGATTCCATCACCTCGGTCGATTCGCCGCAGCCTTCAAGGCCCAGCACGGCTGGTACCCCAGCGAGGTGCCGATGAGCGAGTCCGTGTTCGAGCGCGACTCCTGATTGGCGCCGGATTCCTGCGCTAGATGAGATCGAGCCCTTGCGCTGCTGCCACGGCTTGCTCACGATTCGACGAGCCGAGCGTGCGGGAAGTGGATAGCTAGGCAGTGGCAATGAAGGCGATCATGAGACTGTCGGAGATCACGCGCGGGCCGGATACGCTCGCCCCACGAGGAGGGCGCGCATGACTGATGTCTCACAAGCCAAGCGGACGCTCCTGAGGAACTCGGATCGGGTCAACGAGATCGTTTCGACGTTCGTCAAATACGGATACTCGTCGTGGGTGGTCGGTGTCCCGGACCAATATCGAAACCTGCTGTCGGGGCTCTCCCAACCCGAGCTACTCGAGATGAGCGACGGGGAACGGCTGAGCCGGGCTTGTCTCGAACTCGGCGTCACCTTCATCAAGATCGGCCAGGTGTTGAGCACCCGGAGTGACATCGTCGGACCGGAGGTCGCTGCGGCGATGGCGGAGCTTCAGGGTGACGTGCCCCCGGATCCGCCCGAGGTCGTCAGGGAGACGATTCGGGAACAGCTCGGGGACGACGTCGACAACCTCGTGTCGGGTTTCGAGGACACGCCGCTCGGATCGGCCTCGGTGGCACAAGTGCACGCAGCCACCCTCCATGACGGCACCGAGGTCGTGCTCAAGATCCAGCACCAAGGAGTCCAGGACATCATCGCAACGGACCTCGACATCCTCGAGGCACTTGCGGTGCTCGCCGAGGATGCCGATCCCGATCTCGCGTTGTATCGGCCGGTGGCGATTGCTGCCCAGCTCCGACGCTCGCTGGTTGCCGAGACGAACTTCCTGCTCGAGGCCGCAAACCTGCGGAAGTTCAAGGAGAACTTCGCCGAGGAACCGGATGTCGAGATCCCCACGCCGTATCCGGAGCTGAGTTCCGAGCGGGTGCTCACGATGAGTCGAATGGCCGGCGATCCTCTCTCGAAGTCGATCGATAGTTTGGGCGCCGATGGTCTGGCCTTCGTCAAACGCGGAGCTGACATCTACATCGAGATGATCTTCCGAGACGGGCTGTTCCACGCAGATCCGCACCCCGGAAACATCTACGTGTTGCCGGGGAATCGCATCGGTCTCCTGGACTTCGGGAAGGTCGGAAGGATCGATGACGACCTCCAGGATGTCATCGACGACGTGGTCGTCGCTGCTCTGCGGTGGGACGTCGATGGAATCGTCGAAGGCATTCTCTCCATCTGCGATGCGCCGCCAACCCTCGATCGCAAGGAGCTCCGGAGGGACATCGTCGGCTGGATGGATCAGTACGCATCCGCTGGCATCGCCAACACCGACATGGGTGGGGCTGCAGACGCAGCCGACGAGATCCTTCGGCGCCATCGTCTGTTCAGACCGCCGGACGTCGCCCTCCTTGTCCGGACCCTCGTCCAGCTGCAGGGCATGCTCGTCGAGACCAAGGTGGACATCACCGTCACCGAGGTGTTGTCCCCGTATGCCTCCCAGATTGCCGCGAAGCGGTTTGCGCCGCAGCGATTGGCGCGGAACATCCAGCGAAGCGCGCGCGATTGGGAGAACCTGATCGACACCTTCCCGGTCGAGGTCGCCGCCATCCTGGAAGGGGTTCGCAAGGGCCAGATCGACCTTCCGCTGAACGTGAGAGGGCTCGACCGCAACGTCAATCGTCTGGTGTATGCGGCACTTTCCGCTGCCTTGTTCAGCGGCTCGGCTCGTCTGTGGGCGAACGATGTGTCGCCGAAGGTCGGCGGGATCTCGCTGCCAGGCGCCGTTGGAACGATCGCCGCCGGAGCTTTTGCGGTGCGGCTGCTCCGGGCTTCGAAGCGCGCCGGCGGGATTGGCTAGCTCTCAGTACACAAGCAATGGCACAAGGAGGCCACGAATGGACATCTTCGGAATCCAAGAGCACGACGACAAGCACGACGAGACAGAGCGCGCTCTGCGACGGATCGTGGAGCAGGTCGCCCAACTGAGCATCGACCTCGGCGTGACGCGAACGGAACTTCGTCGCTTGGCGCTCGATGTCGGCACGCTCGCCGGTGAGACGGTGCAGTCGGCGGATGTCGACCCGTCGGTTGTTGCGCTGAATGAGTCCCTGAAGGCAGCTCGGGTGCGCCTCGCAGCTGCCCAGGAGGCAGCAGACGCAGAGTGGGCCGCCAAGGAGGCAGAGCTGTCGGCTGCGCTCGATGATGTGCGGGCACAACTGAACGGGTAGGCGTTCTCCGCAACCTGCAGAGTCGCTAGAACTCAGGGACCGACCTGAGCACGTGTTTCTCCACGTGTGTGTCGGCATCTGAAGATGAGTGAGACCGGGAGGAAGGGAATCACATGTCACCGAAGCCAGCGACACCCGCAACCGTTGCAGCCAACCGAGAGGTTCTCGATGCATTGCCGTTCGACGACGAGACGGACTTCGACAACGCCCGTCGGGGCCTGATCGCAGAAGCGTCCGGTCAGGTCGTCGATGCCGACGGCAACGTCGTGTGGGACATCGATCGCTGGTCCTTCCTCGAGTGTGACGCGCCCGACACGGTGAACCCCTCCCTGTGGCGCCAAGGCAAGCTGGTGTCGATCGCCGGCTTGTTCGAGGTGGTCGAGGGCGTCTATCAGGTACGTGGTCTGGACCTGTCGGTGACGAGCTTCCTCCGCACCGACAACGGATGGGTGGTCGTCGATCCGCTCATCTCGGTCGAGCCGATGCAGGCCGCATTCGACCTCGTCAAGGAACACGTCGCCGACCTCCCCGTCGTCGCCGTCATCTACACCCACAGCCACATCGACCACTACGGCGGAGTCCGTGCGGTGGTGAACGGCGCCGATGTGGAGAGCGGGGCCGTCAAGATCATCGCTCCCATCGGGTTCCTCGAGGAGTCTGTCAGCGAGAACGTGATGCTCGGCAACGCCATGGCTCGCCGCAAGACGTACATGTACGGCGAGCTCGTCGGGTACGACGAGCACGGGAGCGTCGGTGCCGGGCTCGGGCAGCTGACGTCGTCTGGAACGGTCACCTTGATCCCGCCCACCGACATCATCTCGGAGACGGGGCAGGAGATGACGATCGACGGCCTACGAATCGTCTTCCAGCACACGCCGGGTGCCGAGGCGCCGGCCGAGCTGTGCTTCTTCGTCCCGGAACGCAAGGCCTTGTGCATGGCGGAGATCGCCACCCACACCCTGCACAACGTCTACACCCTGAGGGGAGCCAAGATCCGCGACTCGCTGATCTGGTCGAAGCACATCCACGACGCACTCGGCCTGTTCGGTGATGATGCAGAGGTCGTCTTCTCGTCACACCACTGGCCCACGTGGGGCAACAAGAACCTGGTGGCCTTCATGAAGGGGCAAAGAGATCTCTACCGCTACCTCCACGATGAGACCGTGCGGCTCGCCAATCACGGGTACACCGAGGTGGAGATCGCCGAGCTGATCGATGTGCCCGATGGCATCGCCCAGCACTTCGCCAGTCGCGGGTACTACGGGTCGGTCAACCACAACACCAAGGCGACGTACGTCTACTACTTGGGGTGGTTCGACGCGAATCCGGCCAATCTGAACAAGCTGCCTCCCGCCGAGTCTGCGAGCAAGTACGTCGAGTACATGGGCGGTGCTGACGCTGTGGTCGAGCGTGCTCGGAGCGATTTCGAGAAGGGTGAGTACCGGTGGGTCGCCCAGGCGTTGAACGAGGTGCTCTTTGCACAGCCCGATCACGCCGGTGCTCGTGAGCTCCAGGCGGACACCTTCGAGCAGTTGGGCTATCAGGCCGAGAACGGGACGTGGCGGAACTTCTACCTGACGGGTGCCAAGGAGCTCCGGGACGGGGTCGAGACGCCGAAGGTCCTGGTCACGGCGAGCCCGGATTCCGTGCGTGCGATGTCGATCCCGATGTTCCTCGGGTATCTGGCCATGCGCCTGAATGGGCCGGCGGCGGCGGACAAGCAGTATGAGTTCAACCTCGTATTCCCGGACATCGGTGAGACCTACCTCCTCGAGGTCGGCAACGGTGTCCTGAACTACACCGAAGGTGTGACGTCGGATGCAGCGAACGCAACCGTGAGACTGAACCGGTCGACCATGGACGCCGTGGTCCTCCAGGAGACGACGCTTGCCGACGAGATCGCAAGCGGCGGAGTGACGATCGAAGGCGACGGTGCGACATTCGAGGACTTCCTCGGTCTGCTCGACGACTTCGAGTTCTGGTTCAACATCGTGACGCCTTGATCCTGGAGTCGTGTTCCGCACGGAGGTGACGCCAGTGTTGGCCAGCGTGAGTGAGTGGATCGTCGCCCAGTCGGTCGACGACATCGAGAAGATCGACGAGGCGATCGAAACGTCGACGGCGACCCCGCTCGAGATCACGGTCGCCATCGGGATCATCGTGCTGTCCTGGCCGGCATCAGCCCTCTTCGCCCGGCTTGCCAAACGGATCTCACGCCGCGTGCCGGGGACGCCGGACTACGTACCGGACCTGGTCGGCCGGGCCACACGATGGCTCGTCGTGCTCATCGGCATCGCGTGGGCGATGAGCCTGCTTGGAGTCGACGTGGGCTGGTTTGCCCTCGTCGTCGCCCTCGTCGCCGTCATCGTATTCTTGATGGTTCGGCCGCTCATTGAGAACCTCGCCGCCGGACTTCTGCTGCAATCGAGGCCGTCGTTCGGGGTCGGCGATGAGATCAGCACAAACGGATACGTCGGGGAGGTTCTGTTGATCAGTGCCCGGAGCACGGTGATTCAGACCCGGGATTTCAAGAGGATCCACATCCCGAATCAGGATGTCCTCGACAATCCGATCGATGTCTACACGGCGTTCGATCGACGTCGGTCCTCGATCGAACTCGGAGTCAACTACGCCGTGGATCCCGACGTGGCGGACGGGGTCCTGGTGGAGGCCGTGCGTTCGGTCGACGGTGTGCTGGACGATCCGCCGCCGTCCGTCCGAGTCCGAGGGTTCGGTGACGGGTCGACTTTGCTCCAAGTCCGCTGGTGGCACGATCCCGACCTGCGCTCGGAGAATGTGACCCGGGACCGGGTGGTCCGGGCAATCAAGCGCTCGCTCGACGAAGCCGGGATCGACATGCCCTCTCCCGAGATCAAGGTGACGGGCGGGCTCAACATCGATGAAGCCGGCAATGCCGGTACCGGGTAGGTTGGCCGCCGCTCGACGGAGGCACGCCACGTGGACGAGTTAGATGCATCGCAGCGTGACGGATCGGGAGGAGCAAGCGCTCCCCGGCGGAGAGCGACGTGGATGATCAAGTGCACCGACGAGTGGGGATTTGACCATGAGTGAGCGGCCGGATGTCGCATCGGCAACCACGGAGGATCGTGACGACGTGCAATCGGATAGTCGCCAAGGGGTTGTCCCGTGGCGATCGATCTGGCGGGTGATCGTCGCATTGCTCGCAACTGCGGCGTTGCTGTGGGCGCTCTATCAGGTGCGGTCGCTCGTCGCGATGATCGTCATCGCTCTCTTCTTCTCGCTGGCATTGGAACCCGCAGTTCGCTGGCTCCACAGGCGCTACGGCTGGTCGCGAGCGGCGAGCGTCGGCCTGATCTACGTCGGGCTGCTGGTATTTCTGGTCGTGATGGTCGTCGTGCTGATCCCCGCCATCGCCGAACTGGCGAGGACCATCGGCGACCAGGGTCCCGGGTGGATCGAATCACTCAACGAGTGGGCCCAGGAGACGTTCGGGACGGACGTCGTCAGCGATGACGTCGCCGAGTCGGGGACGTCGGGGATTGCGCAGTATGCGGGTGACTGGGCGGATGACGCCTTTGGGACGATCACCGGCATCGCCTCGGCAGGTGTGGGATTCGTGTTCTCGGTCGCGACGATCGCGATGTTCACGTTCTACTTCACGGCCGACTCGCCCCGTTTGGCGCGCATGGTGCTGTCCTGGTTTCCGCCAGAGCGTCAACAACGCTTGGGATGGACACTCGATCAGGCAGTCGAACAGACGGGTGGCTACTTCTACTCCCGCAGCATCCTGATGATCATCTGCGGGCTCGG
>JASJCF010000077.1 GCA_030066265.1 Acidimicrobiia bacterium
AGGGACGGGGATGCGGCTGCGGTTGCGTTCCCGCGGGCCTTGCGGGACCGGCCGTACGACTTCTCCTTCTCCGGTCTGAAGACCTCGGTCGTGACCTATCTCGAGAAGGCGAAGGAGGCCGATGAGCTGCCGCCCCGCAGCGATGTCTCTGCCTCGATCCAAGAAGCCATCGTCGATGTGATCGTCGACAAGACCTTCAACGCCGTTGAGGCCACCGGTGTCGAGGTGGTTGGTGGCGGCGGGGGTGTGCTCGCCAACTCGCGCCTGCGCGAGCGCATGGCGGAGGAAGCGGATCGGCGAGGCGTCGGGCTGTTCATCCCCGAGCCGGTGTTGTGCACCGACAACGGTGCGATGATCGCCAGCGTCGCCGTCGATCGGATGGCTTCTGGTGTCCCCGGTGATGATCTGCTCGGCGACGTCGACCCGTCGCTCCGTCTGGGTGCATGAACGCCGGGATTCGTCTCGGTTCGATCTACGGAGCGCCGATCGTCGCCGATGTGTCGGTGTTCGTGCTCGGGCTCCTGTTCGGGGTCGCCGTGTTCGTCGACCTCCAGCGTGCCGACGTGGGGTCGACGGGGTCCGATGCGGTGCTCTCCATCGGTGCGGGCGTGCTGGTGGTCGTTTCGGTCCTGCTCCATGAGCTCGCCCATGCGGTAGCGGCCCATCGGCTGGGTCTCCAGGTTCGGGCGATCCGCCTCTACCTCTTCGGTGGCTACACGATCATCGATGGCGTTCGGACAGCTCGGGCCGAGTTCAGGGTCTCTGCAGCGGGTCCGCTGGCGTCGGCGGTCCTGGCGGGGGTGTTCGCCCTCCCTGCGTGGCTCCTCGGCGATGACACCGGAATCGGCCGCGCCCTCTTCGCTCTGGCTGCGGTCAACGCCCTGATCGCGGTCTTCAACGTCCTCCCGGGCTTCCCGCTCGACGGCGGGAGGATCCTGCGCGGAATCATGACTGCACGCGGGGTGGATCGCGTGGATGCGACGCGGCGCGTCACCACGATCGGGCGGGTCGTCGGCTACGTCCTCATCGGAGCCGGTCTCGTGCTCGTCTTCCGATTCGGTGTGGCGGGCTTCATCGTGTTGGTGACGGGCTGGTATCTCGCATCGGCCGCCGTCGCCGCCGGCCGTCGAGAGCAGTTGTCGGTTGCGTTCGATGGCCTCACCGTGCGCGATGCCATGCGCGAGACGCCGGAGGCGATCAGCGGCCGCTTGACGATCTCGGACATCTTGGATCACTACGGGTTCGGGTCGACGCTCCGCACCTATCCCGTCGACATCGATGGTCGGGTGACGGGCGTCCTCGGTCAGGCCGAGATAGACGCCGTCTCACCATCTCGCTGGTTCTCAGTCCGGGCGAACACGGCGATGACTCCCATCGGGCCCACCGATGTCCTCGAGGCCGATGAACCGCTCGACACGCTCCTCCTGCGGCCGGCCGGGCCTTCGCGGCGAGTCGTGGTCGTGGAGCGAGGCGTCGTGGTGGGCGTCATCGAGGGGCGGGACATCGTCGAGCTGATGCCGGAGCTGCCCCAGCCGTAGGGACTCGGGTTCGGACGTGGGACGGTCTTAGCAGTTGGGAATGTTGACTGCTAACGGGCGTTGGTATACTGGCAGTCGCAAACCCCGACTGCTAATCGCTGTCTCGACGTCAAGGAGAGTCGATGAACCTGAAGCCTTTGGGCGACCGCATCGTCGTGAAGCCCCAGGAAGAAGAGGAGTCCCGGACTGCCGCCGGGCTCGTGATCCCCGACACCGCCAAGGAGAAGCCCCAGCTGGGTGAAGTCCTCGCAGTGGGTCCGGGAGAGTGGAAGGACGGGGAGCGCATCCCCGTTGACGTGAAGGTCGGTGATGTCGTCTTCTATTCGAAGTACGGCGGCACCGAGGTCAAGCACGACGGCGAGGACCTGCTCCTCCTCTCCAGCCGTGACGTGCTCGCGGTTCTGGGCTAGGAGGTCCTGTAGATATGGCTGCGAAAGAGATCCAGTTCGATGACGAGTCCCGTCGGGGACTCCAGGCGGGCGTAGACAAGCTCGCCGACACCGTCAAGGTCACCCTCGGCCCCAAGGGTCGCAATGTGGTGCTCGAGAAGAAGTGGGGCGCCCCGACGATCACCAACGATGGCGTGACCATCGCAAAGGAGATCGAGCTCGAGGACCCCTACGAGAACATGGGGGCCCAGCTCGCCAAGGAAGTCGCCAACAAGACGAACGACGTCGCCGGTGACGGAACGACCACGGCCACCGTCCTCGCCCAAGCGATGGTGACCGATGGGCTTCGGCTGGTCACCGCAGGCGCCAACCCGATGGAGATGCGCCGTGGTATCGAGGAGGCCGTGAACGCCGTCGTCGATCACATCGCAGAGGTCGCCATTCCGGTGAGCTCCGACGATCACGATTCGATCGCGTATGTCGCTGCCAACTCGGCCGCCGATCCGGACATCGGTGCCCGTATCGCCGACGCCATGCAGAAGGTCGGCAACGAGGGCGTCATCACCGTCGAGGACAGCCAGACCTTCGGCGTCGAGCTGGAGTTCACCGAGGGCATGCAGTTCGACAAGGGCTACATCTCGCCGTACTTCATCACCGACGTCGATCGGCAGGAAGCCGTCCTGGACGACCCCTACATCCTGATCGCCAACCAGAAGATCAGCTCGGTGCAGGACCTCGTTCCGGTACTCGAGAAGGTCATGCAGACCGGCAAGCCGATCCTCATCATCGCCGAAGACGTCGAGGGCGAGGCCCTGGCGACGCTCGTGGTGAACAAGATCCGCGGGACGTTCAACTCGGTCGCCGTCAAGGCGCCGGGCTTCGGCGAGCGGCGCAAGGCCCAGCTCCAGGACATCGCCATCCTCACGGGTGCGACGGTGATCTCGGAGGAGGTCGGGCTCAAGCTCGATGGCACCACCATCGACATGCTGGGCACGGCCCGCAAGGTCGTGGTGACGAAGGACGACACGACGATCGTCGAGGGCGCCGGTACCCATGCCGACGTCGAGGCGCGGGTGAAGCAGATCCGCCAGGAGATCGACAACTCCGATTCCGACTGGGACCGCGAGAAGCTCTCCGAGCGTCTTGCCAAGCTCTCGGGCGGGGTTGCCGTCATCAAGGTCGGGGCCGCCACCGAGGTGGAGCTGAAGGAGAAGAAGCACCGCATCGAGGACGCCATCCAGGCGACCCGCGCCGCCGTGGAAGAGGGCATCGTGCCCGGCGGTGGCGTCGTGCTGCTCCGCAGCGGCGATGCCGTGGACAAGCTCCGTGGCAAGAGCGACGACTGGAAGGCCGGCCGCTCGCTCGTTCGTCGGGCTCTCGAGGCGCCGCTGCGCCAGATCGCGGAGAACGCCGGCTACGAAGGCGGCGTCGTGGTGGACAAGGTCCGCACCGACACCGGTGGCAACAGCGGGTTCAACGCAGCCAGTGGGGAGTACGAGGACCTCATCAAGGCCGGCATCATCGATCCGGCCAAGGTGACCCGTTCCACGCTGCAGAACGCTGCTTCCATCGCCGCCCTCGTCGTCACGACGGAGGCACTGGTCGCAGAGAAGAAGGAAGAGGCTCCTGCCGTTCCCGGTGGTCACGACCACGGCGGAGGCATGGACTTCTAGGCGAGCGCAGCTCGCAGTACCTGGTACCTGGTACCTGGTACCTGGACACTGGAAGGGGCGGCCCGATGGGCCGCCCCTTCTTCGTTGTCAACGCCTACGGCTCGGCTACTGCCGGTCTGTCGGCTGGGTGGTCAGCGCTGTACGGGAATGGAAGTCGGACAGTGGAGGCGAGATCCAGGGTCAAGCGGATGACGCCCGAGCGCCGCCTTGGCGTTGCGCAGACCGGCGGCTCGCCGACGTTCGGCGACAGCAAGCATGCCGGTGCCGAGCCGGCGGCTATCAGCTGGTTCGGGTCACTCGTCGAAGATGGACGCTCCGTCGATCCTCGCATAGACCCGGTCGACGAGCTGTTCCTCGAGCGATCCGAGGGCTCGTGCCAGCGCCAGCTCCTCGCCGATCACCGGCACGTTCGGATCGGTGGGGTTGCGCTTCGCCTTGCCCGTGGCATCGAAGTGGTCTCCGCGCAGGTCGAGGGTCACATGAACCAAGGTCGTGGATTCGTCCTCGTCGATCCCCACCTCGATCGTGATGTGCTGATGCATCATGGCCTCCGTTCTGTGCACCTGACCCAATCATGTCTTGTGCGCGGTCGCTTTGCCAGGGGTAAAGACGAGAACTAGGTCCAAGATCTAGCTGCGAGTCCCGAGTCCCGAGTCCCGAGTCCCGAGTCCCGAGTCCGAGGCGCCGCAATCGACCGTCGAGGCGCGCTGCGGGGTACTCGAGGCTCGAGGCTCGTAACTCGAGACTCAATCCTCAATACAAGAACATCGGTTTGCCCATGACGTGGCGGATCTTGGGCCGGTACTCGTTCAGGTCGTAGAGCTCGTCGACGTCGACGCGCTTGACACCGTCGCTCGTCACGGTGATCGGCACGTTCGTGTACGTTCCGCTGCGCAGCGCCACCATCCTCCCCGACGCTCCCTCGAGCGCCAGGTCGGCAGCCATGTTCGCGTAGTTCGTCGAGGCCATCAGATCGAGCGAGTCAGGGCGGCCCGACCGCATGAGGTACGCCACCTGCTGGTAGATGATGCGTTCTCCCGTGATCTCGGTGAGCAGTTGCCCGGTGACGGCCCCGATGCCGCCCAGCTTGCGGTGGCCGTAGGCATCCTCTTCGCCGCTGAGCACCATGGCACCCTCTTCGAGCTGGGCGCCTTCGGAGATCGTCATCATGGCGTAGTGCGACGAGTTCTCGGCCTTGTCCTTGACGAGCATCTCGGCGAGGCGCTCGATGTCGAACGGCACTTCGGAGATGATGGCCCGGTCCACGCCGGAGAGGTACGCCGTGATCAGGCTCGTCTCGCCCGAGTAGCGACCGAACAACTCGATCACGGCGAGGCGCTCGTGGCTGCCGGTGCTCGTGCGGAGGTTGTGGATGAACTCCACGCCCCGGGTCACGGCCGTCGAGAAGCCGATGCAGTAGTCGGTGCCGTGGACGTCGTTGTCCATCGTCTTCGGGATGGCGATCACTCGGACGCCTTCCTGATGGAGCCGGAGCCCGTAGGACAGGGTGTCGTCGCCGCCGATCGGGATCAGGACATCCACACCGAGGGCATCGAGGACGCGCAGCGAGTGCGAGGTGAAGTCGTACGGTCCGTCACCGTCGGGCGTCTCCAGGAACTCCGGGACCTCCGCTTCGCGGACCCGGGACGGGTTCGTACGGCTGGTGTGGAGGAAGGTCCCGCCGGTGCGATCGACCGTGCGAACGTTGGCAGGCGTGAGGTTGATCGTGTTCGTGGCAATCGACTCGGGATCATCCGGGTTCGTGTACAGCAGTCCGCCCCAGCCGCGGCGGAAGCCGACGACCTCGTGACCCTCCTCTGCGACGCGGTTGACGACCGCCTTGATGCAGGGGTTCAGACCGGGAACGTCGCCGCCGCCCGTCAGGATGCCGATTCTCATGGTGACTCCACAATCAACTCGGGAATCCTCGTACGGTAGCCGAGCGAAGGGGCGCTACGGTCATGTCAGATGGGCGGTTACGACGATTCGGCGATCGGGGCGTTCGACTTTCACCACTCCATGCTCGCCGATCGGGTCCGAACGGAGGCGTTTCTCCGTGCGATCCTCACCACGGTGGGTCCCGGCGACGTCGTGGTCGACATCGGTGCGGGGACCGGTGTCTTGTCGCTCTTCGCGGTGATGGCAGGGGCACGGCGCGTGTATGCGATCGAGCAGGAGCCCATCATCGAGGTGGCTCGCGAGATCGCTGATTCGAATGGTGTTGCCGACCGGATCACCTTCGTCCAGGCCCTCTCCTCCGACATCGAGCTCCCCGAACAGGCCGACGTGGTCATCTCCGAGACCGTCGGCAATGTCGGGCTCGACGAGGGCATCTGCGCGTGGATGGCGGATGCCCGCCGTCGATTCGCTGCACCGGACGCCCGGTTCGTCCCGTGCCGCATCGCCGTCGAGGCCGCTCCGGTGGAGATCCCGCGGGACATCTCGATGGTGGAGCGCTGGTCGGAACCTCTGCACAGTTTGGATTTCTCTGCACTCCGCAGGCTCGCAGCCAACAACGTCATGTGGGTCGATCTGAATCCCGTGGCCTTGGTCTCCGACCCGTTGACAGTGGCGGCGGTGGACGCATGGCATGCGGGGGACATCAACCGGGCGGTGTCCTTCACGGCTCGTCGACGCGGGACCATTCACGGTCTCGGCGCCTGGTTCACGGCATGGTTGACGGACGGCATCAGCATCTCCAATGCACCCCCGAACGCTGTCCCGAGCTGGGAGCAGGGACTCCTGCCGTTGCTCGAGCCGGTTGCGGTCGCGCCCGGCGATGTCGTGGATGTCGAGATCACGGTCTCCAACGACGGGAGTGCGTGGAGTTGGTCCGTCGGGCAGCAGACTTCTGCGACGCGGTATGGCACACTTGGGCATACGACGACGGACTGAGGTCCGGGGAGGAGCGGCGATGCCACCGATGAGACGGAGAGTGAGAAGGACGAGGCGGCGTCGTCGACGGCGGCGTGTGCTCCTGGTGGGTGGGTTGGTCGCATTCGGCGCCTACAAGATGACTCAACGAGACGCCGACCGGATCCAGCAATACACCGGCGTCGAACCGGAGGAGATGACCGACGAGGAACTCGCTCGCGCCATGGACGATCTCGGCATCGAAAAGCAGACCGTGACCGCCGAGGACCGAGAACAGGCGTCGGGGGGTGCGACACCGCCTCCGGCCGGTGGCGAGATGTCCGATCTGGATGAACTGCAGAAGCTCGCAGACCTGCACGCGCAAGGGATTCTCACCGACGAGGAGTTCGCCGCCAAGAAGGCCCAGATCCTCGACCTCTGAGCCATCCGAATCCCCATCGTCGTGAGCGGAGCCCTGGACGTGACGGGGGCCGCGGTGCGGCCGGCTTCGATCCCGCTCCGCTTCAGGCGATCGTGCCCCCGGAGCGGTGCCGGTCTCGCTGGGCCCACCACTCCTCTTCGAGCAGCGACCACACGGTGTGGTCCAGCCACACGTCGCCGACCTTGACCTCGTCTCGGAGGACGCCTTCATAGGCGAACCCGAGGGACTCGGCGATCCGCTCCGAGCGTTCGTTGCCGACTGCGATGCGGAGTTGCACCTTGTGGAGTCGCATCTCCTCGAAGCCGACCTGCACGGCTCGGGTGGTCGCCTCTGCGCCGTACCCGTTCCCGGTCTCGTCGGACCGGATCCAGTACCCGACCTCGCCGATGGCATTCTGGGTCGATGTCGGCCAGATCGACACGTTCCCGATGTGCCGATTGGGGTCCTCGATGGTCCTCACGGTGAAGTCGTAGGCACGGCGCTCCGCCCATGCCGACACGGACTCGCGGACGAACCGCTGCGCAACGCCGCGGTCGTAGCCCTCCACCCACGGAAGCCACGGCTGGAGGTCGGCGAGCGATACCGAGATGGCGTCGTGGAGCGCCCCGACGTCCCGTCGACGGAAGGGCCGCAGCATGAGCCGCTTCGTGTAGCGCGGTTGGCTGTGGACGGAAGTCGCCATCGGGCACAGCCTATCCGGATATGCTCGCCCGATGGGCAGCACCTCCGACACCTGGGAAGCGCTACGGTCGCTCCCGGCCGTGATCGACCCGCCGGGGGCCGAGTACGCCGTGCTCGTGCCGCTCTACGAGGACGAGGCCGGCGAAGTGCGCGTGGTCTTGACTCGCCGCCCCGACCACATGCCCACCCATCCGGGTGATGTCGTGTTCCCCGGGGGTCATCGTGAGGACGGCGAGGAACCGATCTCAACGGCCCTGCGTGAGGCTTGGGAGGAGATCGCCCTCCCGGAGGAGAACGTAGTCGAGATCTTCGGGGGGCTGTCGCCCGTTACGACCCGAGACCGCACGCGCCCCATCATCCCCGTGGTCGCCAGGATCGAGCGCCCTCCCGAGTTCGTGCCGGATCATCGCGAGGTCGACGTGATCATCGAGCCGAGGGTCGATGACCTTCTCGTCGAAGACGACTGGGTCGAGCGCGATTGGTACGGGCATCCACTGTGGTTCTACGAATTCGACGAGGGGATCCTCTGGGGTGCGACGGCCTACATGATGCGTGAGTTGCTCGACTTCCTCCGATCGTCCTCTGCGTCGTGATGTCGGAAGCTGTGGGAACATCGTCGCCATGACCAGCCACATGAGTCCCGAGGAGTTCCGCAAGCACGGATATGCCGTGGTCGACTGGGTGGCCCGCTACCTCGAAACCGTCGAGGATCTGCCCGTGCTTCCCTCGGTCGAGCCCGGTGCGATCGCCGCCATGGTGCCGGACCACGCCCCCGAGCAGCCAGAGGACTTCCAGGCACTGCTCGACGATCTCGACCGGGTCGTGATGCCTGGTGTCACGAACTGGCAGTCGCCGAACTGGTTTGCCTACTTCCCTGCGAACGCGTCGCCGCCGGCGATCCTCGCCGAGCTCGCCGCCGCCGGATTGGGGCAGCAGGGGATGTTGTGGTCCACCTCGCCCGCAACGACCGAGATCGAGATGCAGGTCCTCGACTGGCTCGTCGGCCTCATGGGGCTTCCGGACGGGTGGCGCAATGCCAGCGGTCTTGGGGGCGGCGTGATTCAGATGAGTGCGTCCGATGCCACGCACGCCGTGTTGGTGGTCGCCCGGCATCGGAGGCGCCACGAGGCCAGCGTCGAGGACATGGTCGTGTACGTGTCGGATCAGGCGCACTCGTCGATCGAGAAGGGCGTGACCGTTGCGGGTATCGGCCACTGCCGCAAGGTCCCCGTGGACGATGCCTTCGCGATGGATGTCGACGCTCTCGAGTCGATGATCGCGGCCGACGAGGAACGCGGTCTGTTGCCGATCGCCGTGGTCTCGGCCATCGGGACCACGGCCACCACGGCGGTCGATCCGGTTGCGGCGATCGGACGAGTGGCCCACCGTTGGGATC
Organism: Acidimicrobiia bacterium; assembly: GCA_030066265.1. Classification (GTDB taxonomy): domain Bacteria; phylum Actinomycetota; class Acidimicrobiia; order Spongiisociales; family UBA5794; genus SZUA-442. The sequence goes on from JASJCF010000077.1 coordinate 8,973, forward strand.
TCTGGCACCACGTCGACGCCGCCTACGCCGGCACCGCCATGATCTGCGAGGAGTTCCGGATCCACCAGCCGGATCTCTCGCAGGCCGACAGCTACACGTTCAACCCGCACAAATGGATGATGGTGAACTTCGACTGCAACGTCCTGTGGGTATCCGATCGGCAGCCGCTCATCGACACCATGAGCATCGTGCCGCCCTACCTCCGCAACGATGCCTCCGACACCGGCGCAGTCATCGACTATCGGGACTGGCACGTCCCGTTGGGCCGCCGGTTCCGCGCCCTGAAGCTCTGGTGGGTGTTGCGCTCATACGGAGCGGAGGGGATCCGCGAGGTCGTTCGAGAGCACGTACGCCTCGCCGCCGAGATGGCGGACCGGCTTCGGGCCGACGATCGGTTCGAGCTGTTTGCACCCCACCCGTTCGGTCTCGTCTGCTTCACCCACCGTGATGGAATCGAACGGACGAGGGAGCTCGCTGCTGCGATCAACGCCTCCGGGAAGGCAGCGGTGACCCCATCGCAGATCGACGACACGTGGTTCATCCGGGTGTCGATCGGCCAGACGACGACTGGACAGCGCCATGTCGATGCGCTGTGGGGACTCATCGATCAGCTGGCCTGATGGCCCAGCCGCACTTCGCACCATCGTCTCGCGTCGGTATGCGGGCTTCGGCAGCCTCACAGGCCGGCTGCCCCGAACTCAGCGGCGTCCGTGGAAGTCGACCGAGGTCTTCACGGCGTTGCGCAGTGGCGTCGCCATGAAGGATCCTGACGAGCACATGTGAGCACCCGCAGCGGCACCCTGATGTCGCTCTCGCCCGTGTTCAACGCCGACGCGACGTGCGGCGTGCAGTCCGGCGCGAGGTACGTCGTGCAACTCTCCGTGCTGCTGGCATTGCTTCCTCCGTTCGTGGTTTGCCGTGCAGTTGTTCGAGGCTTCGTGCCGACCGAGGATCAGAGTGCGGCGTCGGCTGCGATCGCCGCTTCCGCTTCCTCCCGTGCGATGACTCCGACCGCGACGAGGTCGATGGGGCTGATGAAGCCGTCGGAGATGCGGAATCCGCCCGCACGGGCCACGGCATCACGCAGGGGAACGGCCCAGTGGTGCTCGAGGAGCAAGAGCGCCGCTGCGGAATCATTGGGGATCTCGGCGATCACGTCCCAGGCATCCTGCTCGTCGAATACGTCGAGCTCTCCGTCGACTCCTGCGATGGCGCCGAGCTCGGCGCCGATCTCCATGCCTTCCTCGCCCTCGATCCCGAGCCCGACCAACGCGCCCACCACGGATCCGATCTCAATGGCTTCCTCGTCGGTGAGATTGCTGAGGTGAGCAACCTCGATGTTGCCCTCGGGATCCTTGTGGACGGCCAAGGCATCGATCACCTTGATCGTGTCACTCGCCTTCAATCGTTCCAACTCTTCGATCACTTCTCCGTGGAAGTTGGGGTGATCGAAGCCGAGGACCAGGAGTTGCACGGGGCCTACTGACATGGTGGCGTCCTTTCGGGGTCAACCGTGACCCTTGTGGCGTTGGCGTGCAATCTACCCGATGCGATCGTCCGTGCGGACGGTCGCTGGGGACGGATGATCCTGCCGTTCCTGCAACGCTTCGAGCCGCCTGTTCGGTCGCCGTCGGGCCGCCTCAGCGGTTGCGATACCAGTCGACCGAGGACTTCACGGCGGTGTCGATCGGTGTCACCGGGACTGGCCCGAACGTCGCCTGGAACTCGGAGTCGTCGGCGATCCACGGGTCGGTCCACTGATACAGCACGCCGAGGGACTCGCGCGACATGCGGTGGAAGGGCGCGGCGATGCGCAGCATGCCGCGTCCTACGACGCCCGTCTTCCGGTCCTCGCCGAGTGCGGCCTTGACCTCGTCGAGGAACTCCCGGCCCGTGACGGGCGTGCCGTGGGGGAGGATCCATGCCCGACCGTCCGCAGCCTCTGACGTGCCGAGCGTCACGTAGGCACGGGCGATGTCCGGCAGGTAGGCGACCGAGTGGTCGGTGTCGAGGGATCCCATCCAGCGCAAGGCTCCCCGGCCTGCTGCCGGTTGGATGGCCAGGACCGTGATGGCGGAGTTGTCCGACCGGGGGCCGAAGTAGTCCGATGCCTGCCCGATTGCGACCCGGAGATCCCCGCGTTCGTGTGCGGCGAGCAGCATCTCGATCATCTCGATCCGCACTGTGCCCTTCGCGTCGGTGGCGCGGTGCTCCGAGCGCTCCGTCATGGCGTCATGACCGGGGCCATAGGCGTAGAGGTTGTCGACCATCACGAGCTTGGCGTCTTCGTCGGCGGTGGCGCGGATGACCGTCTCGAGCATCGGCACGAACTCGCTCGACCAGCGGTCATAGGCGGGCTGGGCCGCCATGTAGACCACGGAAGCACCCTCGACGGCGCGGCGCACCGAGTCGAGGTCGGTGATGTCCGCAGTGCGCTGCTCGATCTCGGGATCCAGATCGGGTGCTCCCGAGCGGTTGACCGCCCGCGTCGGATATCCGGCGTCATGGAGGGCGGAGGCGATGGCGTGACCGGCTCCGCCGCTCGCTCCGAGGACGACGTGGGTGTCGTTGGCGATCATGAGGTCCCTTTCCGTGTGAAGTGCGAACAGTGTTCGCTGTTCTGAGCATCATATGCAAACACTGTTCACAATGTCAATAGTGTTTGCTATTTGGATGTGTCCGTGCGACACTCCGGGCATGACCACCCGACGTGAACGGCTTCGGGCCGAGACCATCGAGGACATCAAGGCGGCGGCCCTCGAGCAGATCGCCCGTGATGGGGCGCCGTCGTTGTCGTTGCGGAGGGTGGCGAGGGACATCGGGATGAGCCCCGCCGGTCTCTACCGCTACTACGACGGACGAGACGACCTGTTGACCGATCTCATCACCGACGCCTACACGGACCTCGCCGTCGCCGTGGAGTCAGCGACCGCAGCCGACGGCCGGTCCTCATCAGAACGGTTCGCCGCCGGGGTGCGGTCCTATCGGGCCTGGGCGCTGGCCGAGCCGAATCGATTCCTGCTCATCTTCGGGACGCCGATCCCCGGGTACGAGGCTCCGCAAGGCGGCCCGACGGTCGAGGCCCATCAGCGCGTGGGTCAAGCCTTCTTCGCCGTGGCGGCGGCCGGAATCGCTGAGGGCTCGATCGATCCGGTGGTGGATCGAACGGCGACCGAAGGGGAGGCGGCGGCTGCAGCGGCGATGCCGGATGGCTTTGGCATCCCGCCGGAGATGATCGGGCTGCTCCTCGGCACGTGGTCCCATTGGCACGGACTCGTGTCGTTGGAGGTCAACCACCAGTTCGATTGGATCTACCCCGGCGGCGCCGACGAGTTCTTCGAAGCCGAGATCGACCGGATGTTGGCGGGGCTGGGAATTGCGTGAGCTCAGGAGCCGAGGAGCCGAGGAGCTGAGGAGCTGAGGAGCTGAGGAGCTGAGGAGCTGAGGAGCTG
>JASJCF010000078.1 GCA_030066265.1 Acidimicrobiia bacterium
ATCGAGGAGCTCAGGCAGCGAAGCGTCACCGAGGCATGGGAGCGGGAATACGTCGCCCAACTCGTGAACGAGCAGGTCGCCTCGGCGAACCTCGACACCGGGCCGAGCTCGGTGGAGATCGTGAACGAGCAGATCGCCCTGGCGAAGCTCGACACCGGGCCGAGCTCCGTCGAGATGGTCCAGAAGGAGATCATCGAGGAGCTCAGGCAGCGAAGCGTCACCGAGGCATGGGAGCGGGAATACGTCGCCCAACTCGTGAACCGGTGAGCAGCCACCGCCACGAGCAACCAACGAAGCAGCGACCGGTGCCGGACGCACCGGTCGCTTCGCTTCGTGGGTACGCCGATCCCCTGCGTTGCGGCGTTGAGGGTCCGTTGAGGACACTGCAACGCCGCATTGAGGTGTCGGGCTGACCATGCGTGCATGGGAAATGTCCAGACGGAAGGGGGACACCATGACTGTCGTCGGACAACACCCGGGATATGAAGCACCGGCCCAGAGTGCCGGTGCGAGGTCGCCGCTCCTTCGGATCCTGCTCATCGTGCTCGCCGTGGCACTCGGCGCCGGAGTCGGCTACCTCGTCTACGAGGCAGCCAGCGATGAGCCCGTTGCGGAGCCGCCGACGGCCTTCGAGCGGTACCCGTCTCACGAGATGGTCCAGCAGGAGATCGATGCGGCGCAGCTGGGCCTGTTGGGGTCGAGCTCGGTCGATCGAGTGCAGGCCGAGGTGGACCTCGCCCTGCTCGGGCTCGCAGGGCCGAGTTCCGTGGAGATCGTCCAGCAAGAGATCACCGGCGAGCTGACACGACGCAGCCTGGCAAACGCCAACTACGCAGATGCCTGGGGAGGGCCGTTCCTCGCTGAACGATTCGGCGGAGACATCCCCTACCTCGAGACAGAGGCCGCTTCCGGACCGACTCCGTGGGGCCCCGAGTTCATCCAGCGGCGGTTCGGAGGAGGGATCCTGTACCTCGATGGTGGAGGGGCAGACATCGTCACCGAGGCGTGGGAGCGGTAGACCCGACAAGGAAGCCTGACAAGCGCAGAGAAGCGACCGGCACGAGATGTGTCGGTCGCTTCGCGCTTGCGATGATCTCATGCTCTGAGCAATTCCCCGGTTGCGACCAACCGGTGATCTCCGGACGACCGAGCGGAGACAGGACGAGGTGCGAAGCCTCACCACACCCTGAGTCGGCTGAAAGAGGGCGGGGAGACGACCGTGCCACGGTGGAAGGACGGGGACACCGTACACCGAGGAAAGGGGGACCCCATGACTGTCGCCGAACCACACGGGTATGAGGTACCGCAAGCAGCGGGTACACGTTCAATGCTGCCTCGCGTGCTTCTGGCCTTGCTCGCAGTGGCCATCGTGGCCGCTCTCGGCTATCTCGCCTACCAGGCAGCGAGGGACGAGCCGACCGCACCGCCCGTTGCGCAGCCGGCAGCGACCTTTGCGCAATATCCGTCTCACGAGATGGTTCAAACACAGATCGACGCCGCCATGCTCGCATCGGCAGCAGAGCCGAGTTCAGTCGAGATCGTTCAGAAGGAGATCATCGAAGACCTCCGGCTCCGTCGGTTCGCCGAGGCGTTCATGGCCGGAGATCTGGTCGATCGCTTCGGGGTCGGACCCGCCGAAGCCACCCAGGCCGCGTCGGTTTCGCTGCCGAGGGTGGACCTGGTGCACAAAGAGGCGATCGAGGAGCTCCAGCTTCGCAGCCTCGCCGACGCCAGCTTCGCCGATGCGTGGGGCGCCGAGTACATCGCCATGCGGTTCGGCGCCAGCCTCGACGATGGCGAGCGCCTCACCGAGGTATGGGAGAAGGAGTACATCGCCGAGCTGATGAACCGTTGAACGAGGCGCGCGAAACAGGCGCTGCCGAGCCTGCCCTTGATGGCGAAGTCGATGCGGAAGCTGATCCTGAGGTTCGCCCCGGGGCGTCTAGACACCTCATGAAGACACCGCAAGGGCGGCCGGGTGAACGATGAGGGAGCGATGAGGGAGCGATGAGTCGCCGGTGAGAGGGTTGCGCGCCCTGGCAGAGCGCGTGGTGATCGGGCAGGTACTTGGGCGTGCGACCGTGGCGAGACGGGGACACCGTACCGACGAGAGGAGGACCCGATGACCGTCGTCGGACAACACCCAGGATACGAAGTACCGCAGCGTGCCACCGGCACCAGCTCGACCTGGTTCCGGATGCTGCTCGTTCTGCTCGCCGTGGCCCTCGTGGCCGGTGTCGGCTACCTCGCCTACGAGTCCGCCACGGACGAGCCGGTAGCGGAGCCGATCACCTTCGAGGCGTATCCGTCCCATGCAACCGTCCAGAGCGAAATCGATGCGGCACTGCTGTCGGTCAGCGGACCGACCTCCGTGGAGATGGTGCGTGCCGAGATCGAGGAAGCCCTGATGTGGCAACGGTCTGGCGCCAGCTCGGTGGACATCGTGCAGGCGCAGATCCTGCAGGCCCGTGCGGACCTGCTGGCATCGCCCAGCTCGGTTGCCATCGTGCAGGCTGAGATCGACGCCGCACTCGCCGAGCAGGCGAGGCTCGCGAGCCTCACAGAGGTCTGGGACGCCCAGTACGTCTCGGGCTTCGTGGCCCCAGAGCCGATATCGCTCTCGACCAACGCATCGTTTGGTGCCACCGAGGCGTGGATGCGCCTGGCCGGCCCGGAGTCGCTCGATACCGTGGCGTCGTCCGGTCCAGCGGAGGCATTCGATCGCGAGGTCGTCACGACCGAGATCGTGCCCGCGGTGCCGGCTTCGGACCTCACGGACTGGGAGCGGGAGTACGTGTTCGGCCTCATGAACGAAGCTCGCTGACAGCAGCGCTCGTCATGGGACGGAGCATTCGACACGGGCCCCGAGTAGGGACCCAGCGGACCAAGCACCGACCCGAGGAGGGTCGAACAGGAGGTTGATCGGAACCGAGAGCACGGCTCAATTGCCGCACCGCACGCGGGTGGTCGGCCGATCGGGACCGGCCACCCGTGTGCTGCGTCACCGATTCAGATGGCGCGCATGCGATTTCCCCGGGCGTTGTGCTCCACCTCCGCGAGATCGAGCGCCTCGAGGACCGGTGGCACGTAGTTCCCGAATCTTCCACGCAGGCCCTTCTTCAGGCCGTACCACCCGCCGACCGGATTGTCCTCACTCCGAGCCCACGCCTCGACGCTGCCCTCGGCTGCAGGCTTCTGCTCGTCGGCATTCCCCAACGGAACCCAGTCATCGGCCTCGACCAGCATCGCATGGAGATCGTCGATGGCGCTCAGGTGATAGCGAAGCTCGGTGCTGCCCACCTGACACACCAGGGCCGGAGGATCGGCATCGGGGTCACGATGGATCTGGTACTGGGAGCGCAACGTCGGTGTGAACAGCACCCACGGATCGTCTGCCGTCCCGGAACCACTGAAATCTGCTTTCGTCACGCCTTCCTCCTTGGTAACCCTTTTGTTACGGTAACAGACCGGTTACGATCCGGGCAAGCGAGGGAGGAGACCCCATGACCAGCTACTCCGTGAGCAAGACGATCGGCGCACCCGCCGAGCGTGTGTGGAGCATCCTGACGGATGCATCCCGCTACACCGACTGGAACCCGACGATCGTCAGCCTCGACGGCACCATCGCCGAGGGGGAGACCATTGCCCTGGTCTCGACCGTGAACCCCAAGCGCACGTTCAAGCTCAAGGTGAGCGACGTCACCGCACCGACGTCGATGGTCTGGTCCGATGGCATGCCGCTCGGCCTCTTCACCGGGGCGCGAACCTTCACGGTCACCCCGCGAGAGGACGGGGGCTCGGAGTTCACCATGGAGGAGGTCTACACGGGAGCTCTCGCCGGTCTGATCACGCGCTCGATTCCCGACATGACTGACTCCTTCGAGGAGTTCGCCACCGGCCTGAAGCAGGAGGCAGAGAGCCCGGCATGACCTCACCCGCTCCCGCCGGCGACGCATTCAACGCCCTCGCCGATCCCATTCGACGCAACATCGTGGCACTGCTCCATGATGGCGAGCGGTCGGTGCAGGAACTCGCCGATGCCCTGCCCGTGAGCCGGCCCGCTGTGTCCCGACACCTCCGGCTCCTCAAGGACGCCGGGCTCGTGACGGATCGTTCCGAGGGGACCCGCCGGGTGTGTCGGCTCGACGAGGCCGGCGTCGAGCGCATGCGGGCCTACCTCGACGAGATGTGGGGATCGGTGTCGGTTCGCTACCGCATCGCCGTCGAGAACACGAGCGACGAAGGCCTCGCATGACACCGTTGGTGGTGGAGTTCGACGTCGCTGCCACGCCCGCACACGCATTCGCGATGTGGACCACCAAGCCGACCATGTGGTGGCCTCGCAGCCACACCATCTCCAAGGATGCGGTCGCCGAGATCGTGATCGAAGGTGCCGTCGGCGGCCGGATCTACGAGGTGGCCAGCGACGGCCGAGAACACGATTGGGGCCGCATCGAGGGCTGGGATCCGCCCACCGAGCTGCGCTTCACGTGGCATCTCTTCTTCGAGCCGGGCGAAGCGACCGACGTGCAGGTCACCTTCCGTCCTTCGGACGGCGGAACCGTGGTGCGCATCGAGCAGACGGGCTTCGAGCGTCTCGGAGAGGACGGGGACCTGCGCCGAACCAATACGGACCGTGCGTGGAACTCCATTGCGCCCGCGTTCGCCGCAGCAGCGGTTCAGTAGGGAGACCCCACCCTCAGTAGAGGAACATCCCCAGGATCACGGCCCCGCCAAGGATCCCCATCATGGCCACCGCTCCGATGCGGACCCATGCGGGCGCGGGCTTCCTGGGCGGCGGCGGAAGGGAACGATCGGGCGTTTCCATGGGAGAACGATATCGGTGGAACGCCCGCTGGGGATCGCGCTCATCCGGATCGGGCGATCACCGTGGAATCGACAACGCAACGGCAGCTTCGAGGCGATCGGCGTCGTTCGTGCCGATCCGGAAGGCCGATTCATCTCCCAACTGGAGCTCCACGGCATCCAGGCCCCACACGTTGTACATCCACCCGTCCGGGATCCGTCGGATACCCCACCCGTGGTACCAGTGATTCCGCACGCTCCGCGCCGATACGATCTCGGCGAGGGGTATCGAGCGGGATGGCCAGCCCCAGCCGAAGGATGCAACCACCTGATCGTCATCGACGGTCACCTGCAACCGACTGAAGAACACGAGCACGATCTGGAGAATCGCCAGGAACACCAGGACGAGGGCGATGACCCAACCTTCGTCCTCGTCTGACGCAGCCGATCCTGCAGCGCTCACGGCCACCAACACGATGGCGAAGATGAGATAGAGCAGCCACGTCCATCCCCATTGCACGTGCCGGTATCGCATGATCTCAGTGTCGCACAAGAGCTGCGTTCGGCGTTCACCGTGCGCCCGCATGCACCATGTCTCACACGCGACGTGTCCCCCCTGCGCCGCTGAGTGGGCGGCTTGGCAGATGATTCGCGTAGTCACCGAAATGGCCCCCCGCCCCTCGGATCGTGTGCGTAGGTTCGGAGCCGAAGGGGAGCTCTGCACCCGCCACCGAGGGTGCGGCAGGAACTAAGGGAGGTCCACGTGCTTCACCTCGAAATCAACGTCAAGCGACGCCACATCTATGCATTGGTGCTGGCGATCGCCCTCATCATCACCATCATCCCGGTGTCGTCGTGGGCGGCGCACCAGTTCAATGATGTGCCCAACAGCAACATCTTCCACGACGACATCGGCTGGCTCGCCGACAACGGCATCACGCTCGGCTGCAACCCGCCGGACAACGACGAGTTCTGCCCGACCGACAATGTCCGTCGTGAGACCATGGCGGCGTTCATGAGGCGCCTCGCCGTGAATCAGGTCGTGGACGCGAAGACGGCGATCGATGCCCAGAACGCCGACAACGCCGACATGCTCGATGGGTACGAGGCAACCGACCTCATGCCCGGAGGGGTTGTGCCCGCTGGGGCGACCATCAGGGGAGTGTGGTCAGTTGGAGGAGCCTCGGCAACGTGGGTCAACGACGGCCACTCCTTTGGCTACACCTTGCCCAGCAAACCCGTTAGCCACTACATCTCGGGCGGCCCAACAACCGAGTGCCCGGGAACGGCAACTCAACCGGAGGCTCTGCCGGGCCATCTGTGCGTCTACGAAGACACGCGGAACGGCATATCGGTCGACCTCACCGTCGGCGACGCCGACGGACAGCGGACTCTTGCGAGCACCTTCGGATTCTTCGTAACGACCGAAACTGCTGGGGCGGCAAACATGTTGGCATATGGCGGCTGGGCCGTGACTGCAGCGGAAGCCACGCCGGCTACCTCTGGTTCAACTGGGTCTGGCGATATCGGACGGTAGGGGTTCCGCCTGTTTGACATGATCGGGGGGAACCATCGGTTGGTTCCCCCCGATTGTCATGGTCTCAACCGGTCAAGGCTCTCGCTACGGTGCCAATCCTGTTCGTGGCCGGGCATTCTGGCCAATGACAGGACACTGTCACAGTGTGAAGCATGTCGGACAGACGCCCAGCCTGAAGACGTGGGAGCGCAACCAAGTCCATCCCGGCTGATCACGTCGGGAGACCCTTCCGAAGGCTCACGCCGGCTCACGCATCCAGTCGGCTAGGTTGCCGGCCATGACCCCTGACCCGAGCTACAAGGACGACCTACGGGCTGCCTACGACGCCGACGTCGAGCGGCGAGACGCTATGACTCCCGCTGCGTGGCGCACCGGAGTCATCGACCGGTTCGCCAACCTTCTTCGTGCAGAACATGCCCAGAAGGTGATCGAACTCGGCTGTGGTACGGGGCAGCTGGCCTCGCACATGCAGGACACCGGACTCGACATCACCGCCGTCGACCTCTCGCCCGGCAACGCCGCAGCAACCGCTGCGCGCGGCGTCACTGCGGTGGAGGCCGACTTCGCTGACTTGCCGTTTCCCGACGCCGCGTTCGACGGTGCGTTTGCCATCCACTCCCTGATCCACGCCCCCAACGAGGAGCTTCCCGCAGTCTTCACCGAGATTCGCAGGGTGTTGATACCACACGCCCCGCTACTGATGGTGGTGTGGGGCGGCGTCCGACATGATGGCCCGTTTGCGCACGAGTGGCTGGAGCCGCCGCGCTACTTCAGCCTCTACACCGACGAGCAGATCATCGCCCTCGACAAGCCCGGGTTCGAGCTCGAGGAGTTCGAGACGATCGATACCGACGAGTCGGAATTGCATGCCCAGGTGCTGACGTTGCGCGCGACCTGAGCGAATCGAGCCGATCTCATCCAGCTCTCACGTCACCCTCAGCGTGCCTTCAGCCTCGCTTGGCATACTGATGAGTGCCTCCCTCCAGAGAAGCGCCCCGGGATCTCTCCAGCCGGGGCGCTTCCTCGTTGAGCCCGAAGAGCTCGTAGGACCCCACAAAGACCGGTTTCGTGGCGCCCTCGCAGTACCTTGCTGGCCGTGCCGGGGTACTTCTCGAAACCGGATGACGAGCTCGATGAAGCGGCGATCCAGAACGCCTTCGACTGGATCCAGCTCAAGCACGAGGGCGACACCCTCACCTGTCCCGTGTGTGGCGCACACGTGTGGGGCTACGCCGGCAGGGTGGGCCTCACCACCGAATCCGCTGACTTCTCCCCGCGCAAGCAACGCAGGCTCGTTCAGATCGTGTGCAAGAACTGCGAGTACGTGATGCTCTTCAGCGAACGGATCCTGCAGGGGCCGCTCGCCGACTCGTGAGGCGGGATCGCTCCAGGCTCAGGCTCTGACCTTCGTCTTGAGCACGTCCTTCTTGTTCAGCCACCCGTTCACCCGGATCACCTCACCGGTGTCCGGATTCGTGAACCTCACGTTGATCCTGCGATCGGTCTGCTTCGTGATGCGGTAGTTCCACCCGTCGGCGTCGACATCCTTCAGCTCCATCACGCCGTCGCGGACCACGAACGTGGCCTCGGCCTTCCCGTCCACACCGGCCGTCTCGGTCGGGTAGTCCGGTTCGGGCTCCGGTTCGGGCGCCGCCTCCGGGGCGGGCGGTGAAGCCTGGGCGGCGACATCGGTGAACGTGTCGGACACGGCACGGCCGCCGTACCCGATGAAGCCGACCGACACCAAGGCGATCAGGACGACGAGGAGGACGTACGAGATCATCGTGGCGCCGTCTTCGTTTGCGATGTCGAGGCGTGCGGGCATCCTCATGTTGGCGTCTCCATCCCTCACCCCCCATATCGGCACCTCCCCGGAAACCCTTGAAAAATCGACCGAAATCGGACATCAGGCCTTGTCCACGGCGCCAGACACCGGTGCGGTCGAGTGAGGCCCCCAGCTCTGGGAGAATGACGGTATGAGCGCCTGGGGAGTTCTGCGGTCGCCCGTCGCCGTGACCGGCCTGCTGGTGGGTCAACTGATGCATGCCGCCTATCGGGACGACCTCCCCACGCTCGACAATCAGGACCCGTCCGGGGTCTTCGGCGACCCCGATCTCGAGCACCTCCGGATCGTGTTTCTCGGCGACAGCTCGGTCACGGCACCCGGAGTCGATCCGTTGGACTGCTCCTGGCCGCGCCAGGCGGCCATCCACCTCTCGGATCGGTTCCATGTCGATGCTCGGTCCGTCGCAGTCGGCGGATCAAAGGTGGCGGACGTGCTCGAGAACCAAGTCGGGCCGGCACTGGCGCTCCAGCCGGACATCGCCTACATCTCGGTGGGCTCGAACGATGCGCTACGCGGCACGTCCGTGAGGCGGTTCGAGCCCGACTACGACCACCTCGTCTCGACCCTGCACGCCAACGTCCCAGCTGTGGGCCTGTCGGGCATCGGCGATCTCGGAACCATCCCACGCCTCCCGCAACTGGCGCAGGGCATCGCACGCGTGCGATCACGCGCCATCGACAACGCGGTGAAACGGGTTGCGGCCTCGTACCCGCGAACGGTCAAGTCGAACGCATGGGACGTCATGGAGGGGGTCTTCGCCGACAATCCCGTGATGTTCGCCCCCGACATGTTCCACGCTTCGACGCGCGGTCACATGGTGTTCGGATCCCTTGCAGCGCCGATCATCGACGAACTGGTCGAGATCTGGCGGGACAACCGCGACGGGTTCAGCCCGAAGCGCGACGCTCCTCATCGAGGAAGTGCTTGATCATCGACGAGACCGTACCGATCGCGCCGGTGTTGATGCCTTCGGGGATGATGATGTCGGCGTAGCGCTTGGACGGCTCGACGAACTGATAGTGCATCGGCCGCACGGTCCTGATGTACTGCTCCAGCACCGACTCCACGGTCCGGCCCCGTTCGAGGATGTCGCGCTCGAGGCGACGCATGAGGCGCAGGTCCGGGGCAGTGTCGATGTAGACGCGCACGTCGAAGCGGTCACGCAGAGCCGGATCGGCGAGCACCAGGATGCCCTCGACGATGACGGCGGGATCGGGATCGATGCGATACGTCTCCGCCGTCCGCGTGTGAGTGGAGAAGTCGTACACGGGTCGATCGATCGCCTGCCCTGCTCGCAACTGGTCGAGGTGCTCTGTGAGGAGCTCGGTCTCGATGGAATCGGGATGGTCGTAGTTGATCGATGCCCGTTCCTCGAGCGTGAGATCGTTCCGATCCCGGTAGTAGGCGTCCTGCTGGAGGTACACGACCGAGTCGCCGCCGACGAGATCGACGACGCTGCGAGCGATGGTCGTCTTGCCGGATCCCGAGCCGCCGGCGATGGCGATGAACAGGGGGCGTTGCTCACCCGGATCGGGACCGAAACGGTGAGCGGCGAGGATCTCGGCGACGTCGATCGTCATTGCCGTTGACGCTACCAGCCTCGGCCGTCCACCTCGCTGGCGGCCGAGCCGTCGCGTCAACTCACCGCGCGGGCGTGCGTCGACCCTGCCGGCGTTTCGTCGCGGTGGCGATCACGGGGCGGACTTGAGCGTCACGTCTCCGGCGAACGACGTGATCGTGAGGTTCATGGTCCCGGCCTTCTCACCTTCTGAGGCCTTGATGCGGTTCCGAAAGTCCCCGCTGAGCGTCTTGATGGCTGTATTGACAAGCATCCCGGGGATGAGCCCGACCGTCGCGTCACCGCTCATCGTCTTGATCTCCAGGTCACTCCCTGCGAACCGCCGGATGCGAACGTCGCCCGTTGCAGACTTCACCCGGGCGGATTCCGTCACATCACCCAGGTACAGGTCACCAGCCGCTGTGGAGACCGTCAGATCGGTCGCAGCGTCGACGCGCACGTCGCCGGCCGCCGAGCTGATGCGGGAGGGCCCTGCCAGCCTCCCGGTGCGGATGTCCCCGGATCCGACCTTGAGGTCGGTCGTCCCGGCCACGTCGTCGGCCCGGATGTCACCGGCGCCCGTGTGGACCTCGAGGTCCTGCACGTCCACGCCGATCAGCACGTCACCGGCACCGTTGTGGACGGTGACGTCAGCAGCTTCGGGGATGGTCAACACACAGTCGATGGTCCCGCGACCGAACCAGCGGCGCTGCTTGCCGGGTGCGCGAACGGCGACGCCGTCGTCCGTGGCATCGATCTCGATGTCGTCGAGGGCTTCGGCACGACCCGAGAGCGCCACGGTGACCGAACCGTCGACGCCCGGCTTGATGCGGATGTCCCCAGCGTGGAGATACAGCGAAACCTCAGGGGATCCACCGACTTCGTGGGTCTCGGTGCGGTCGCTCATGTCTCGATCGTCCCCTCGAAGGTCGACCGGGAGCCACGGCGACCCGAACGGGCCTTGCCGGCGAGCGTCCGAACGACAAACGTGTTGACCGAGTCGCCCATGTCCTGGGCCGCGGTCTCGAGTTCGTCCTTGAGCTCTTCGGGGAGTCGGACGGTCATGCGTGCAGCCAGATCCTCGGTGTTGATGGTGATGGTGCTGTCGGTCTCGCGCACCACGAGGCTGGGCTGGCCTTCGGAGAGGACCACCTCGACCACGCGATCGGGGATCTGGGAGCCGACCTCGGCCGCCGCTTGCTCGGCGAGCCGCAACGCCGCCTGGCGCAGTGCGGGCTCGACCGAGGCGAGCATCGCCTCGCCGGCGGCCTCGACGGCCGGGTCGTCTCCCGCCATGCGCAGCTGGCCGTAGATCATGGCATTCACCTGGCCGATGACGCTGTCCACATCCATCGTGAGCCTCCTCGATCGGTTCCATCCGGAATGGTCGATGTTGATGTCGTCGTGCTGTCGTTCCGTCACTCGACGGGCACGCTGGCCGTGCGCACGAGCCGCATCAAACGTGATCCGGTGCGCATGGTCTCGTGCTGCCCATCGCGAATGGCTCTGACACTATCGAGATCGTTGTACCACAACATGGCTTCCTCCGCTCATCTCTCCGTGATGCCTATGTGATGTCATCATGATGTCACACTGCTGCCTTCTTGTCAACTCCGTTTGTCCGTGGGGCGAGTCAACGACCGGTTCGGCTCGCCGTCGGCCCGACGCCAGCGGCCAACGCCGCCCTACACTCGGGAACGAACAACCACACCGGGGAGCTCGGTACACACCGGGCTGAGAGGGTGGCACCACCACCGACCCGTCGAACCTGAGCCTGGGTAATGCCAGCGGAGGAAGCCGTGGACGACGACATCTCCACCATCGACCGAGCCGTCGTGATCGCCGGAGGCGAGATGTCCACCGTCCCCTCCCCCGCTCCCGGCACCGTCGTCATCGCAGCCGACTCCGGCTACGACCACGCCCGACGGACAGGGATCGACGTCGATCTCCTGATCGGCGATCTCGACTCGATCAGCGCTCCAGGCCTCGAGCACGCCCGACGTGCGGGAGTGGCGATCCTCGAGTATCCGATCGACAAGGATCACACGGATCTGGAGCTCGCGCTCGCACACGCCGTCGATGCGGGAGCGACGCGCATCGACATCCACGGAGGCGAAGCAGGCAGCCTCGGGCACCTCCTCGGTGTTGCCCTGGAGCTCACCGATCGCCGCTGGTCCGATGTCGACGTTCGCTGGCACACCGAACGCGGCGTCGCCTCCGTCGTCCGGCCGGGGCCGACGGTGGTCCTCGACGCCGCAGCAGGATCGATCGTGTCCCTGATCCCGGTCGGTGATGTCACCGGTGTCACGACAACCGGATTCCGGTGGTGTCTCGAGGGGGAGAGCCTCGAAGCCGGCACATCTCGCGGCCTCCGCAACGAGATCGTCGAACCTCCATCCCACATCAGGGTGTCGGGTGGCGCCCTGCTCGTCATCGTCGAGGAGAAGACCCCGTGAATGTGATTGCACGAGTCGCCGTGTCCTTCATCGGGCTGAGCCTCCTGGCCACCGCCTGTTCGTCTGACACGGCCCCGGATCAGATCACGCTCCTCACCCATGACTCGTTCGCGCTCAGCGACGGCACCCTCGACGCCTTCACGGAGGAGACAGGTGTGACCGTCGTCCAGCTTCCGGGAGGAGACACGGGCTCGATGGTGAATCAAGCCATCCTCACCAG
>JASJCF010000079.1 GCA_030066265.1 Acidimicrobiia bacterium
AACGAGTTCGTTGCCGAGCTGCGTCACGTCCGCGGCGAAGCCGAGGCAACGCAGGAGGAGACCTCGAAGCTGTTGGCCTCGGTGGTTCCCCGCAGGCTCGTGGATCGCATCCTCGCCGGTGGTCGCGGGATCACGGAGGCGTTGGACAACGCCACGCTGGTTGCGATCACGCTGCATGGAGACTTCGATGACAGCGAGGTGGACGAGTTGGCGCAGCAGCAGTCGGTGCTCACGGCCGGAGCCGCAAGCATCGCGCGTGAACATGGAGCCGAGCACTTGAGCTCGTCTGCCTCGACGGTCCTCTATGCGACCGGCCTCGAGAGCGAAGGCAAGAGAATCGAAGACGGAGTGGAGTTCGCCGATGCCGTGAACCGGTGGGCCCAGAGCGCCCTCGCCGATCGCGGCTTCCTCCTCGCTCCGTCGTTCGGGATCGCCGCCGGTGACGTGATCACCGGGGTCATGGGTGGAGAGCGTCTGGCGGTCGATGTGCTCGGGACGCCGAGACAGGTGTCGATGGATCTCTCTCGAGTGGCCCAGCCGGGTCAGATCCTCGTCGGCGCCGACACGGCTGCGTCGCTCGGCTCGGGGTGGGCCGTCGAGCGCATCGAGGGCCTGCACACGGTCGCCGGCGCACCGCTCGATGCATGGTCGGTGCGTCGTCGCGACGGCTCGTCCTGAGGATGCACGCACAACCCGGCGTTAGAGTCGCCAGACCCCGCCCGAATGACCGGAGTTGACGAGGTGTGGCCCCAGCTGATCCTCATCGTCGTGCTCGTCGGCATCAACGCGCTGTTGTCGGGTGCCGAGATCGCGCTGATCTCTCTTCGTGAGCCCCAGCTCGTCCGCATGGAGGAGTCGTCGAGCACCGGGAAGATCGTCGCCGATCTCGCCAGGCAGCCGAATCGCTTCCTCGCCACGATCCAGATCGGAATCACGCTTGCGGGGTTCATGGCATCGGCGGTGGCGGCGGTGTCCCTCGCCCAGCCTCTGCTCCCCGTCTTCGGGTGGGCCGGGGGAGCGGACGAGACGGTTGCCATCATCACGGTGACCCTCATCCTGTCCTATCTGACCCTGGTGTTCGGCGAGCTCGCGCCGAAGCGCCTCGCTCTCCAGAACTCGGAGCAGTGGGCGCTCGCACTCGGGCGCCCCCTCCATTGGTTCTCCGTCGTCATGAAGCCGTTCGTGTGGCTGCTCAGCGTCTCCACCGACGCAGTGGTGCGCCTCTTCGGCGGCGAGCCCGGTACGAGCCGCGAGCAGGTGGACGTCGAGGAGCTGCGCGACATGATCATGGCGTCCGGCCGTCTCGACGACCAGCACCAGGAGGTCCTGTTGGGAGCCTTCGAGATCGCCGAGCGCACGGTGGTCGAGGTGATGACTCCCCGGCCCGACGTGCGATCGATCGATCGTTCCGCCACTGTGGAAGCGACCATTGCCGAGATGGATGCGTCGGGCTTCTCCCGACTCCCTGTCACCGACACCGGCGGCGGCCTGGACACCGCCGAGGGGGTCATCGCACTGCAGGATCTCATCGGTGAACCGTCCGCAGGCCTGATCGCCCCGCTGATGAAAGAGCCTCCCGTGTTTCCCGAGTCGTTGCCAGTGCTGATCGCCCTTCGCCGGCTCCAGCAAGCCCGCCAACAGCTCGCCTTCGTCGTCGACGAGTACGGCGGCATCGAGGGCATCGTGACGGTCGAGGACCTCGTGGAGGAGCTCGTCGGTGAGATCTACGACGAGTTCGACCGCGATGTGGCCACGGTCGTCCATGAGCCCGATGGCAGCTACATCGTGCCAGGGCGATTCCCCGTTCATGATCTGGTGGACCTTGGCATCGAGGTCCCGGAGGGCGAGTACACGACGGTGGGCGGACTGGTCCTGGGCGCCTTCGGACGCGTGCCCGAGGCGGACGAACGCTTCGCAGTGCCGGGGTGGGAGGTCACTGTGCTCGACGTGGAGGGGAACGCCGTGACCGACGTCAGATTCGAACCCGCTCGGACGTCCTAGCGCTCAGGCTGGTCCGGGACCGATGTGCGATGGGCGCCGATGCGGTGGCGGAGTTCGGTGAAGTCGGGGTCGATCTCGAAGGCGTAGCCATCCCACCATCCGTCTCGTTCCGGCACGAATCTGCGAACGGGCGCCCGTTGGTTCGCCAGTGCCACTGACTTCATCCGCCGCTCGGTGTCACGCAACCTCGTCGATGTCGCTTCGGACGCCCGGATCGGTGCGAGGATCGTCATGGCGATGGTCTGGCCGAAGCGCACCGTCTGGGAGAAGGGATACTCCCATACGCGATGGCCGCCCGACATCGCCACAGGAACGATGGCGGCGCCGGTGGTGCGAGCCAGCGATGCGATGCCCTGGTTGAAGGCGACTTCGACACCGAGGACCGACCCTTGGGGGAACACGACGACGGACGTACCGGCTTCGATCTCGCTGCGGACGCGCTCGTGCATTCGGCGGAATGCGGCAA
Organism: Acidimicrobiia bacterium; assembly: GCA_030066265.1. Taxonomy (GTDB): domain Bacteria; phylum Actinomycetota; class Acidimicrobiia; order Spongiisociales; family UBA5794; genus SZUA-442. Next base: position 2,468 of record JASJCF010000079.1, read on the forward strand.
CGCCCCCTGACTCTGGCACGACGATCTGGTTGGCGGTGTCGAGGTACCGGCCGGCGACGCCGAGATCGAGGAGTTCGTCTCGGACGGTGAACGTGAGATCGAGGGGGAGGTGGAGCAAGGCGACCACGTCGACGAAGCTCTCGTGGAGCGGCATGACCAGGACAGGCCCGCCATGCGAACGGAGGTGATGCAAGCCGGACGTCTCGATGGTGATGCGGGCCGCACGCGCCATGGCCCTCGCCCACATCCGCTCGGCGCTGCGGCGCCGACTCGGGTCCAGGGCGATCGCCGCCCGGCTGCCGACGCCGAGGAGCATCCGATAGAGAACCGTAGAGCCCAACGCAGTCCGCCATCGCTGATGCGGTTCCTCAGGCTCGAAGCCGAGGTCGACGCGCTCGACGTCAGGCGTGGTGTTCACTCGGGCTTGGTCACGTCAGCCGATGATGCGTCGAGAATCCGCACCACCGCTGCGCCGTCGATCGTGATGGACACGCCGTGGGCACCGCCTCCGATCGAAACCGGGCCCGGCCCGATGCGCTCATCGGCGATCACGTCCAGTGCTCGTTGTGCCCCGAATGGTGTGATGGTGCCCCGCTCGTAGCCCGAGACCGTGCGCGCCTCATCTGCATCCGGGAGCGACAGGCGTCGCTCGCCGAGGCAGGCACGAAGCTTCGCCCAGTCGATGACGCGGTCTCCGGGCACCAACACGAAGACGTAGTCGTCATCGCTCCGTCGGACGATCATCGTCTTGATGATGGCGGACGGATCGACGCCGCGGAGCTCTGCAGCTTCAGCCAAGCTCCCCACGCGACCATGACGCACCACGTCATGGTCCACGCCATCCAGTCGCGGATCTTCGAGTGCGGGTGTGGACTCCATGCCGTCATTGTGGTGCACGTCGGGCGTACTGGCAGCGTGGCAGTACGTGCCGGGTCTGAGGAGTGCTAGCTTCGCCGGGATGCCACAACTCGCTGACGCCCTCATCCTGTTCGGGATCACCGGGGATCTCGCCCGCCGGAAGCTGTTCCCCGCGCTGTACAGCCTCACGGCCGAGGGGATCGCCGACATCCCGATCATCGGTGTGGCTTCTCGTGCCTGGACCGATGACATCTTGCGCGAGCACGCCCGCACCGCGCTCGACGAGGCTGGTGTCGCCATCGATGATGCGGTGTTCGATCGCCTCGCCAAGAACCTCTGCTACGTGTCGGGCGACTATCGCGATCCCTCCACGTTCGCCGCTATCGCCGCCAGGGCCGACGGCGCGCGATGCGCAGTCTCGTACCTCGCGATTCCGCCGGATCTGTTCGACGATGTCGTGGAGGGCCTCGTCTCTGCGGGTCTCAATGCCAATGGTCGAGTGGTCCTCGAGAAGCCGTTCGGGCGAGATCCCGCGTCAGCGGAGCATCTCAATCAGGTTGTGCATCAGGCGTTCAGCGAAGACCGCGTCTACCGCATCGACCACTTCCTCGGGAAGGAGGCGGTGCAGAACCTCATGATCTTCCGGTTCTCGAACACGATCCTCGAACCCGTGTGGAATCGGAGATACATCCGCGGAGTCCAGATCACCATGGCCGAGGACTTCGGCGTCGAGGGACGTGGCAAGTTCTACGACAACGTCGGAGCGCTCCGCGACGTGGTCCAGAACCACCTGCTCCAGATGCTGTCTCTTCTTGCCATGGAGCCGCCGGTCTCGGAGGATCCCGACGCTCTGAGAGATGAGCGGGTGAAGGTCCTTCGGGCTGTGCACTCACTCACCCCGGCCGACGTCGTACGCGGCCAGTACATCGGCTATCGAGACGAGCCCGGCGTGGCCGTCGACTCCGACATGGAGACCTATGTCGCCGTGCGCCTCGGAATCGACTCCTGGCGCTGGGCCGGAGTCCCGTGGGTGATTCGCGCCGGAAAGGCGATGTCGCGAACGGTGACCGAAGCGGTGGTGGAGTTCGATCGGCCACCGCGGCCATTGTTCGCCGACATCGATTGCGCGCCCGGACCGAATCGCCTCATCTTCCGCACGAAGCCCGATGAGGACATCTCGCTGTCGCTCCAGGCGAAGGAACCGGGACCGTCGATGGTCAGCGAATCCGTCGAGTTCCATCTGCAACACGACCGCAAGCCCGGCCGGGACGCGTACACGCGTCTCCTGTCCGCTGCCTTGGAGGGGGATCCATCGCTGTTCGCTCGCCAGGATGGCGTCATGGAGGCGTGGCGAATCGTCGACGACATCCTCGAGGGCGTCGACCCGGTGATCCCATATGCGCGTGGGAGCGGAGGACCGAGGGAGGCAGATCGATTGCTGGGTGAGGGCTGGGCATGGGCGACGCTGTGATCGACCATGGCTGAGAAGTTCCGGACACGGATGGGGATCGAGATCCCGGCCGTCACCGCCACCCAGATGGGTGAGATCGACCGCATCGCCGTCGAAGAGCGCGGGCCGAACCTGTTTCAGATGATGGAGAACGCCGGACGATCGTTGGCCATGGCGGTGATCGAACGGCTCGGCACCCATGCTCGCAGTGTGATGGTCTTCGCAGGAACCGGTGGGAACGGGGGCGGAGGGATCTGCGCAGCGAGGCATCTCGCCAACCACGGCGTGGATGTGACGCTGGTGCTCGCAGACGAGGGCGATCTCGGTGATGTGCCTGCGGAGCAGCTGCGGGTGTACCGATCCACGCCGGGCGCGATCAAGGAGCCGGGTCAGCTCGCCGGGCTCGGCGCGCACATAGGCGTCGACGCACTGATCGGCTACAGCCTCCAGGGCGAACCGCGGCCGGAGATCGCACATCTCATCGAATTCCTCAACGACCGCTGTGAGCAGGTCGTGGCCCTCGATGTGCCTTCCGGTGTCGATGCGACGACGGGAGAGGCCGCCGGCGCCCACGTGGATGCGACCGTCACGGTGACCCTCGCACTCCCCAAGACCGGCCTCGACGTGGGAGCGGTGGGCCGTCTCGAGCTCGCCGACATCGGCATCCCCCGAGCTGTGTACGACGAAGCGGGGGTGTCGATGCCACCCTCGATGTTCGGGCTCGGCTACCGAGTTCGGATCGTCCCGGCCTAGGCGGGCCGGCGCTCAGGATGCCCGACCCCGACGGTCAACCGGGCGTCTTCGACGTCACCGTTGCGGGTGTGATCGTCCCCGGGTACGGCGCAGCCTCCGGCCGAGCGGACGACGCGCCCTACCCGGGCGGATCGCTTGCCCTTCAGGCTCCCCATTTCGCCGCAGCCGGCATCGACCTGTCCGGATACCACCTGGGCACGCTCAATGTCGACATCTCCCCGCACGTGTTCACCCCGATCGAGTCTGAGGTGACCGTCCGGGACGTCCGATGGACCGATGCAATCCCACCCGAGACCTTCTCGTTCTTCCGATGCCGGATCGAGGTCGGTTCGGTGGCCGAGAGCGGGTTGGTCTATCGGCCACATCCTGAGACGAAGGTCGAGCACTTCCACGATCCGGCAGTGGTCGAAGTGATCGCGCGGTGGATCCCAGACGCCGACGTCGGGATGCGCGTCCAGCTTCGGCTGCGTTCGTCCGAGGCCACCGTCCGGACTGCGTGATCGGCTTGGTCGGGCCGATGCAACCTGAACGGGGGTTCGCGAGTCAGAACGGAGTACGGCTCACGCGCGCATATGGGAGGTTGGGCCATGGAACGGATGAGCGGCTGGACGATCTACGCCACCACGATCTTCATCGTGATCGGCGTTCTCAACATCATTTACGGCTTGACGATGATCATCAACGACGAATGGGTCGTGTTCGGTGCCACCACCGTGTGGTATCTCGACCTGTCGACATGGGGGTGGATCACCCTGATCGTCGGTGTGCTCCAACTCTTCGTGGCGTGGGGCGTTTCCAGCAATCAGACATGGGCGCGCATCGTCGGCATCTTCTTTGCCGTCGTGGCACTGATCAACGCCTTCTTCTTGGTGCCGTACTACCCGGTGTGGGCCATCACGGTGATGGTGCTCACCACCCTGGTGATCTACGCCCTCACGGTGAAGGGCGACGAGATGGAAGCCGTGGCCTGAGTCCGATCACAATCGAGCGACGAGCCCCGCAGCCAGGCTGCGGGGCTCGTTTCGTATGGAGGATCGGGGCCCGCAGGCACCTAGTCAGCGGTCGGTTCTCCGTCTTGGACGCGAGGTAGCTCCGAGACATCGCCTTCGTCCCGAGGTCCGGGCTTCTCGCCGTCCCCCCACCACAGCGTGCGCTGGGGGAAGGGAATCGTGATTCCGGCTTGCTTGAGTCCCTGGTGCACGGCGATGGCGGCGGCGTTGGTGGCAGCCCATTCCGAGAGCACATCCGGCTTGTGTGCGTAGCGAACCCGCAGGGTGATGCCGGATGCAGCGAACATCCGCACCTCAGACGTCGGTGCCGGATCATCGAGGATCTCCGGCTGTGCTGTGACTGCATCGTGGATCGCATCGAGCGCGGTTTCGAGGTCCGATCCGTAGGCGACATCGACCACCACCTCGCCCATGCGATAGTCGTCGTGGGTCAGGTTGACGATCGCGTTCTGAAGGACCTCGGTGTTCGGCAGAAACACCAATCGGTTGTCGATCGTACGCACCACCACGACCCGGGAGTTGACCTCGACGACAACGCCGGTGTACTCGTCGACGGTCACCTCGTCGCCGGGTTCGAACGGTGCGCGAGCCTGGAGCAGCACTCCTGCCCCGAAGCTCTCGAGCAGAGGTCGACCGCCGATCACGAGAACGATGATGACGATGCCCCCGAAGATCAGTAGGGGTGCCGCCGTGAAGCCCAGGAAGGTCAGCGCGACGACGATCGAGAACGCAATGACGGTCCACAGAGCGACCGTGCCGAAGAGATCGACGATGTTGGGAGGAAGGTCGATGCTGGCCCCGTACCGGCGGATCAGCCGACGAACGATGCGGCCGACGATCACTCCGATGATGATCGACACGAGCGCCCACACCGGGTCCCACGGGGTGACGCTGTTCACGTCGACCATCTCGTTGAGCTGGTCGGTCGAGATCGTCTGGGCGATGATGTTCTTCCCGCTCATGGCCAGCCTCACACGACCTCGGCTTCGCCGCCCTCGAACTGCCATTGCTTGCGCGAGGCTCGAGCCTCCTCGACGTCGACACGGCTCAACAGGATGAGCCCGACGATGAAGAACCCGGCCACCGACAGAATGGCGGCGCGTCCCGAGCCCGTCGCCGCGCTCACTGCCCCGAACACGAGCGGGCCGATGCCGGAGAGCTTCGAGAACACGGAGAAGAATCCGAAGAACTCGGCAGAGGCTTCCTCGGGGATCATCGATCCATACAGGGACCGTGACAGGGCCTGGACGCCACCGAGGACGAACCCGACGATCGACGCAAGCGCCAGGAAGCCGGCATTCGAACCCTCGGGAAGGAAGAACGCCATGACGGAAAGGCCGATCCACACGACCAGCGAGACCATCACGGATCGTTTCGGCCCGATTCGGTTCGCAAGCCATCCGAATCCGTACGCACCGAAGAAGGCGATGAACTGAACCATGAGGAACGCAAGGCCGATGACGGTCAGTTCCAATCCGAGCGTGTCCTCGGCATACGGCCCCGACACGGCGATGACGGTGCCCACGCCGCTGTTGTAGACGATGAACGCGATCACGAACAGCAGCAGCTGCGGGAAACGGGTCAGCTTGGTCGTCGTCGCCAGCGTTCGATCGAACCCGATCGCCGCATACTCGCGAAGCGATCGTCTCTCCTGGGTCGTGCCGTCGTTCGGGAGCCGGGCGAGTGACACCAGGGAGAAAGCGATCCACCAGATCCCCGATCCGAAGATCGCGATCCGCGCTGCGAGGGTCTCGGTGAGCGCAGCATCGGGCTCGTCGCTCGAGAGGAAGATGAGGATGAGTGCGAGCAGGAGATAGAGCCCGCCGCCGAGGTAGCCGAATGCGAATCCCTTGGACGACACCTGGTCGATCGTGTCGTCGCTGGCGATCTCGGGGAGGAAGCCGTCGTAGAACACGTTCGCGGCGACGAATCCGAACTGCGTGATGACCACGACGAGCAGGAAGAGCGGGACCTGCCCGTCTGGCACGAAGGGAAGCACCAGGGTGAAGGCGGCACCCACGAAGGCGAAGTTTCGCAGGAAGCGCTTCTTCGAGTCCGAGTAGTCGGCCATGGCTCCGAGCACCGGCATGGCGAGCATGAGAAGGATCGACCCGATACCCACGAGGATCGAGAAGAGGGCTTCGCCGGACAGGCCCCAATACCCGTCGCCCGTGACGATGGTGCCTGTGAAGAACGCCCCGATCACCGCCCCGAAGATCGTGATGTACGCCGAGTTCGCCCAGTCGTACATCGCCCATCCGAAGATGGTTCTCTGGTCGTTGCGGGCGCTCACCATCACCTCTCGCTCAGGCGACGCCAAGCTAGCACCGGTCATTCACCACGTTCGGCCGTTTTGCTGCGACACTGGGTGCGGTGACGAACGACGATCACGAGTCCTCACTCGACGACTGGGTCGCCTTCAGCGCCGATGACGATCTGCACGGTGGCGCCGACGGCCGGACGTGGCGGCATCCAGCCGTATACCTGGCGATCGCCATCGGTGTCCTCGTGCTGATCGGTCTCATCGTCCTCCGTCCCACAGGTGAGGCACGCGAAGCGGCCCAGGCCAGCCGAAGCGTCATCGGCCTCCCCACCGACTTCTTCGACGCAGAGGTGACACAGGTGACCGAGTCGCCGTGTCCATTCCTTCCAGACGAGGACTGTGTGACCGTCGTCTTCACGCTCGAGCAGGGCCCGGACGCCGGCCGGGCATACACCCAGGTCTTCACCGTTGGAGGCACGACGCCCGAGTTCACCGAGGGCACCACGGCCGTGCTCTCATACCGTCGCCCGAACGGTCGCGTCGTCGGCGTGACCAGCGGGCCCTGCGAGTTCGACCAGCAGCAGACCTGCCTGCAGGTGGAGGTCGTTGCGACGCAGGGGGACGTCGTCGGCACCACATACGTCGTCGAGGTCGCCGAGGGTGTCGGCGAGTATGCGCCCGATCAGCCTGTTGAGATCACGTTCGATGAGGACGGAGTGGCGATCGCCGTGGTGCCCGCCGACATCTCGAGCCAATACCAGTTCGCCGACTTCGAGCGTTCCAACGTCCTCTTGGTGGTGTTCGTGATCTTCGCCGTCGCCGTGATCGCCCTGGGGCGATGGCGGGGCGTTGCCGCCCTGGCGGGCCTCGGTGCCACGCTGATCATCGTGCTGGTCTGGCTCATCCCTGCGATCTTGGACGGCCGCAACCCGGTCTGGGTGGCCCTCATCGGAGCGAGTGCGGTCGCATACGTGGCGCTCTACGTCTCCCACGGGTTCTCCTTGATGACGACGGTCGCCCTTCTGGGGACGCTGGCCGCGCTGGCGCTCACGACGGCACTGTCCGCACTCAGCGTATGGGCTGCCCGCTTCACCGGTCTGGTCTCGGAGGAGTCCAGCCTCCTCACGATCTTCGATGGCATCGACGTGGCCGGGTTGGTGCTCGCCGGCATGGTGCTCGGTGCGGCCGGCGCACTCGACGATGTGACGGTCACCCAGTCCTCTGCGGTCTGGCAGCTGAAGCGGTCGAATCCCGATGCTGGCTTCGGCCCGCTGTGGCGGGGCGGGATCAGCATCGGGCAGCACCACGTCGGCTCCACGGTCAACACTCTGCTGCTCGCCTATCTCGGTGCCTCGCTCCCTCTCGCCGTTCTGTTCGTCCTCGCTCAACAGTCGCTCGGGACCATTGCGACATCCGAGGTCGTCGCCGTGGAGATCGTGAGAACCCTGGTGGGAAGCATCGGGCTCGTGGCTGCGGTCCCGATCACGACGTGGCTGGCTGCTCGCGTCGCGTCCGAGGGGGATTCGCCTACGAGTGCTGCAACGTCCGATTCCACCGGGTGACCAGCACGAGGGCAGCCACCGCAGCGGCCAGCGACAGGCTCCAGACGAGGACGTACGACTCGGTGGCGTCGACGACTGCGCCGTAGAGCGGCGGTCCGAGTCCCAACCCGGCGAGGAACCCGAAGAGCACGATTCCCGATGCTCGTCCCGTTGCCGCACCGGGCTCGTCGATCACCGCCAACATCCCGACGGAGTTCCACGCGGACGTGCTCGCGCCGGTCGTGATCGCAGCCGGCCAGATCAGCACCGGCAGGGCAGGGGAGAGTGCGAACAGGCAAGCGGAGACAATGCCCAATATCGCCATCGTCGACAGCGGACCTGCATAGTCGGAGCGAACCTCGGCGTATCGAGCCCAGCCGATTCGGGCCCCGAATGCGACGACGCCCGCGACAGTCGCCGTTGCGCCTGCAATGCGAGCGTCGAAGCCGAGTGATTCCTCTGCGAAGAGCGGGACGAAGAACATGATGGCTCCGGCGAAGCCGAAGAAGAAGCCGAAGGCTGCGATCCACAGGATCGACCGCGGAACGGTGCCGTCCGCCGTCACCGTGTCCGTCGAGTCGTGCGGTGCGGCCGGGATGACAAACCAGCTTGCCACGGCTGCGAGGAGGGGCCCGACTGCCACCACCAGCATGGCCGCCCGCCATCCGAACGCCAGGGCGACCGACGGGAGGGTCACCCCGGCGACGGCGATTGCCGCCTGGACGCCGGACTGCTTGATGCCGGTGACGACGCCGCGTTCTCCCGGCTCGAGCACGTCGCCGATGAGGGTGTTCGTAGCGGGGTTCCCGCCGGCCTGAGAGAGGGCAGCGACCGCCGAAGCGACGAAGACGAGGATGAGGGCCGACGCCGCTCCGAAGAGGGCGAAGGCCGAGCCGGACAACACGAAGACGGCGATGAGCGCGACCTTTCCCCCCAGCCGATCCGTGAGCGATCCCGCAATCGGCGAGACCACCGCCGCGAGCAGCACATTCGTCGAGACCACCCATCCGAGTGTCGAGCGCGAGATGGCGAGATCCTCGAGCATGAAGGTCGCGAGGATCCCAACCGCGGCCGGTGCAAGCGTCGCCGCACCCATGGCGGCGAAGAGCAGGGCAACGAACAGCGCTCGGCGCGTGGGGTTGAGATGGCGCACCGTGCGAAGCTACCCATGGGCGATCACCAGTACGCACCGGGCGCCATACCGTTCATGGACGAGAGCGAATCGGGAACCCCCTCGGAGGTTCCCATCGTCACAGCCTCGATGCGAACGGCAAAGGAGACGATCAGGTGAAGCGGATCTTCGCCCTCATCGCCGGACTGGCGTTGGTGGTCGCAGCATGTAGCAGCTCCTCGGACGATGGAGTCGCCACCCTCGAAGACGGAGGCGCGCCACTCGAGAGTGCCGAGAATGTGGCGGCCGAGGGCACCGACGAGGAAGCACTTCTCGCATTCGGCGCCTGCATGCGCGAGAACGGCATCCCCGACTTCCCCGATCCGGTCCTCAACGCCGACGGATCCGTCGACTTCGGTGTGGGCAATGATCCGGATCCCTTCCCTGGTGTCTCCGACGAGGTCGTCGAGGAAGCGGTGACCACGTGTATCGATCTCCTCGAAGGTGTCGCGTTCGGGCCAGGAGGCGTCGACTTCGACCTCACCGAGATCGAAGACCGCTTCGTCGAGTTCGCGGCCTGCATGCGGGAGCGGGGCATCGACATCGACGATCCCGACTTCTCAGCCCTTGCGCCCGGAGGTGACGGCGGATTGAACCCGTTCGACGGCGTGGACTTCGAAGACCCCGAGGTGCTGGCCGCTCTCGAGGAGTGCCAGGGCATCTTCGCCGATCTCGGCTTCGGTGGCTAGGGGACCGCGGTTCTCAGCCAATCCTCACATGTGGCTGAGCCCGGTCTCACCCAGCCGTGTTTCCCTGGAGTCGAACACGGAAACCCAGCCTTGGAGTCACCATGAAGCGATGGATCTTGCTGCTCGCAGCCGTGGCGCTCGTGAGCGCCGCCTGCAGTTCCTCG
>JASJCF010000080.1 GCA_030066265.1 Acidimicrobiia bacterium
ATCCGGACAGAACCGGTCGTTGAACGGTGGGTTGCACCCGCGCGTGATCCCTGCTGCCGCAAGGCGTTCGATGTCATCTTCGAACACACTTGCGTCGTCGTCGCTGAACCGGTCGCCGCTCGCCGGCGGGAGATCGAGCGCTCTCGTCAGGAACGCCGCGAACTGCCCCCTTGTCACCCCGTCGTCGGGGCAATACCTCGTGTTGAGCGGCGGGTTGCACCCACGCGTGATCCCTCTGGCTGCCATCCATTCGATGTCACCGTGGAACAGGTGTCCGGAAGGGACATCGACGAAGCGGGTCCCGGACACGTTGCTGCCCGGGAAGTCGGTGGTGATCAGCACGTTGTCGAACCAGATGTGCTGGGTCTGGGGAGATCCGGGCATGTAGTCGACGATGTGGAACTCGTTCAACCGCAGGTCGCTCGTGTTGCGCCAGCGCATGCCCTGGACATCGATCTTGAGCTCGCCATCGACCCAGAGCCTCTGTGATCCGTCGTACTGACCCGGAGTGCCGGCATCGACGTGGATGATGATCTCGTGCCATTCACCGGCGAGCAGCGGTGTCTTCGGCTCCTCCTGCTTGAAGAGGTTGCCGTAGCAGCACTGCATGTCCGGGAAGTAGGAGTAGAACATGAGCGGTCGAAGCGTCGGGTCACCCCAGGGATGCTCCGGATCCACGGTGGTGGTGAAGAAGTCGTAGCCGTTGGGCACGATCCCGGCCTTGCCGTGGGCGCTCCACTTGTTGTCGATGTGGTTGCCGCTCACCGAGGCGAAGTGCATTCCGTTGTTGTCGCCACGGAGGTTCTGGAAGCCCTCCTCGAACATCACGTCGAAGCGCACGTAGATCTCGTCGTACCCCGGCATGAACCACTTGTTGATCTCACCCCACCCGGGTCCCTCCGGGATCGTGCTCTCGAGGGCGTGAGAACCGGATCTGACGTGTGCCGGGTTGCTCGTCACGGCGTACCGGTTGGTGTTGACGTTGTCCCACGCGTCCAGGGTGCCGGATTCGAAATCGTCTTCGAAGATGACTTCCGCTGCGTCCGCCGGTGAGACGGACACGAGGCTCAGAACGGACACAGCCGACAGCAGGGCGACTGCCACGGTGCCGGCCACGCGCAGAGCTGGACGTCGGGTGCCTTTGGTGGACATGTGCTCTCCCGCCCGTCGGACCCCCCTTTATCGGCAGGTCGGTGCCCGAGATTGAGCGTGTTCGGATCGAGCGCGCTCGGTGGCTCAGCCAGGGAGGAACGGTGTGGCGATGAGGTCAGCCGCATCGGCCGCCGTGTCGGCACCGGGCAACGCGGGATTCCACGAGGACAGCGAGAAGGCCACCACCCTTCCCGTGGCGGCCAGCGACCTAACTGCCTCGGCGACCTCGCCGAGCAACGGGCCGCCGGGTGACGGGTAGTTCATCGCGGGCATCTCGGAGGGATCGACCACGTCGAGGTCGACATGGATGTACAAGGGCCCGTTGTCGGGAGCGAACCGGACAACGTCGGTGACCGCGCATTGGGCGACACCCGAGTCGAGGAGGGCCTGGTCCTCTCCGGGATCGAGATCTCGGCCGTCGACCAGGATCGCCCGCTCATCCGCCAGCGGCGAGAGTCCCGCCTCTGCGACGATCGTTGGCTCACCGCGGCCCGTGACCATCGCCAGCGGCATGCCGCCGATGAAGTCCGACGCAGTGGTCTCCCAGGTGTGGAAGTCCCCGTGTGCGTCGAAGAACAGCATCGTCGGCTCGACGTTCCGACGCTCGAGGCCGGCCAGCACGCCGATGGTGCTCACGCAGTCCCCTGCGTAGACGACGGGCAGATCGATGGACGCGATCTCATCGCCGAGGACCCGATAGAGGGCGCCCATCCGCTCTTGCGGTGTGCCGTCCGGGAGGAGCGGGTCCACGACGGCGTGCGGCTCCGGGACTCGGAGGCCCGACAGGCGATCTCCCATGAAGTACGGACAGGACAACACGGTCACGGATCGGGAATCTAGCGAGGGGTGCAGCGACGCGAAGAAGTGAAACAAGTCACTGGCGCCCTGCGCGAGTAGGCGGCACAATTGGCTGATCCGATCGCCGACCCGACGTGACACGATGACGTTCACCCCCGAACAGCTCGCCATGCAGCCGCCAGGCGCCATCCTCGATTGGTGGATCTTCGACGACGGGTTCATCGCCGATGACTACCGGATCGTGTTGCTCGGACCTGCCCAGTGGGAGGTGAGGCGGTCCGCCGATGTCGTGGGGATCTACCGCAGCCTCAAGACGGCATTCGTGAGCGCCGAGCACCATCATCGAGAGTCGATCCGGCAGGGCTTGCTCAGGCGAAACGGCATCGCGTTTGTGCTTGCGGTGATTGCCTGGTTCGCCGTGGACGTGGTCTTCGGTGTGACGGGGGCTGGTCTCTGGGTCCTCGTGCTCTTCCCGATCGTCTTCATCGGCATGCGGTCCCTGGCCCGGTTCCTCGCCTCCCTGTCGGGCAACCTCCACAACCCGTACATCTCGGTTCCGGTCAAGCTGCGACGCCCGTGGTGGCAGCGCTGGCGACGGTGAACACTCTGGAGCCGTCCCCACAACCGTGAGACGATGATGGCGACGCCGTCACACGGAGGCGGTCATGTGGATCGTGATCGGGCTCATCGTCGGGGTGATCGCGGTCGTCGCGTTGATATTGGTGGTGTGGCGCGCGAGTCGGCGGGACGAAGCAGAAGCCACCGCGATGACCGGAGACGAGCTGTTCACCCTCGGCGTGGTCTTCACCGGTGCCGGTGTGGCGCTGTTCGTGTCGATCGGTCCAGCGATGCTTGGGATGTTCGCCCTCGGCATCGTGTTCATGGTGGTGGGAGCGAAGAAGCGCCGATCCGAGCGGTGATCCGGGAAGCGAGTCGGCCTACGTGAGCTCCCAGCTGAGGATCTCGGCTGGCTCCGTCGTCATTGCGCCTGCCGAGCGGTACGTCGCCGCTGCGATGTCATCGCCGGCGTCGATCACAACCCACATGGATCGGTGCCCGAGTCGCCGGGCGAGGTCGCGCAGTTCGCTCACGAGCGCCGTCCCGATGCCCCTGCGTCGAAACGCATCGTCCACGCCGAGCTCGTAGAGCAGCATCTCGGGGCCCTTGTCGGGGTGCCGCACGACGATGCCGGACACGAAGCCGGCCGGTTCTCCGCTGACGTATGCGATCAACAGGTGGTGTCCGTGGTCGGCCAGGAACTCGCCGGTCCACGTGTCGGATGGGTGATGATCGAACAGCTCCGCAGCCTGGATCACGAGCCGTTCATCGGCGCTGGTCATCTCACGGATCACGACGGTCACGTGGCCTCCATTCCGCACCAGGCTTGTCGCCTGCGTCCACTCGGCCGGGATCTTCGCACCCCATTGTCACCACGCATCCGGCGCCTATGAGTCTCCGAAGATTCTTGGCTCCTCCTGCACGCACGTTGGATATCGGATACGCTTGCACCACGACGGCAATACGAGCGCTGCGGGGTAACTGGTGACCCTCTCCGAGTCGCTGCTCGAGATCTCGATCCTGCTCGTCGCCGCCGTCTTCATCGGCATCTTCGCCCGCCGCGTCAGGATCCCGGTCACGGTCGTGCTCGCGGTCGGAGGATTCCTCCTTGCTTGGGCCGCTGGAGCAGATGCCCTGCCGCTCGTCGAGTCGTTGTACGGCGAGGAATTCGCCGAGACCGTCGTCAACGTGTTCCTCCCGATCCTGATCTTCGAGGCGACGCTCAACATCTCCACCAGGGACTTCCTCCGGAATCTCGGACCGATCCTCGTCCTCGCGACCGTGGCCCTGGCCATCTCCGCCGCCTTCGTCGGGTACTCCCTCTACTTCATCCTGGGAATCCCGCTCACGTCGGCGCTGCTGTTCGGAGTGCTGATCTCGGCGACCGATCCCGTGGCCGTCCTCTCCGTCTTCAAGCGTCTCGGCGTCTCCAAGAGGCTCCTCACGTTGGTTGAAGGGGAGAGCCTCATGAACGACGGAGTGGCCATCGTGGGCTACAGCGTGCTGCTCCATGTGGCGCTCGGTGGCTCGGTGGGCTTCGCAGAAGGAGCGCTCGAGCTGTTCACGGTATTCGTCGGCGGCGCCGTCATCGGCAGCCTCATCGGCTTGGCGGCCGCCCTGGTGCTCCCGATGTTGGATCGCCTCTCGGCAGCCACGCTGTCCCTCGGCGTCGCGTACGGCAGTTTCGTGTTCGCCCATGAGGTGCTCGACGTGTCGGGGGTCATGGCGACCGCAGCAGCCGGGCTCATCCTCGGAGCGTTGTCCCCCAGCCGTGCGTCTGAACCGGTTCGCAACACGGTGACCAGCCTGTGGGACGCGCTGTCCTACATCGCGAATGCGCTCCTCTTCCTGTTCGTCGGGCTGCTGATCAGTCCTGCGCTCATCGGCGAGAACATCGATGCGATCGTGGTCGCCATCATCGCCGTTCTGATCGCTCGTCCGATTGCCATCTATCCGGTGGTGACGGCGCTGGAGCGTTTCGCGAAGATCCCGAAGGTCGGCAACCGCAACGCCTCCGTGCTCGTGTGGGGTGGTCTGCGCGGAGGCGTGGCGCTTGCACTGGCGCTCGCCTTGCCCAGCTCCCTCATCCTGCGCGAGTTGTTCATCGCCATGACCGGCGGGGTCGTGCTGGTGACCCTGCTCCTCAACGCAACCACGATCTCGACGCTCGTCCATCGGCTCGGGTTGGACAAGCCGAGCAGAAGCGAAGAATTCCTGGAGGCGAGCGCGCGGCTTCTCGCCATCGAGGATGCCCGCAAGAGGCTCGATCAGCTCGGCTTTCACGACAAGATCGTCCGGTCTCGCCTGCGGGTGGTGAAGATGGAGGCCAAGGACCAGCTCAACCGCATCGAGCTGAGCCCCAATGAGGAGCTCGAGGTCTACACCCTCCGCGGCCTGCACGTGGAGCGCCAGACGTACCAGGTGTTGAGCGACGCCGGCTTGCTGCGTCCGATTGCGACTCGCACCTTGATGCAGGAGATCGATGACGAGATCGAGGAGATCAAGCTGAGCAGCCTGCAGGTCGAGGCGGCGAGACGCGGGGCGAGGCCGTGGTACGCCCGTGCCGTGCGCGGCCTCCTCGGGTGGCTGCCGGAGCCGGCCGGAGAGGACCTCACCGAAGTGGCGTACTCCGAAGTGAGCGCGCGCCGCCTCGCCGCCCTCCGTGCCAACGACGAGCTCGACATGTTCAAGCGACTCCCGAACTGCGACACCCACACGGTGGACAAGGCCAAGGAGACCTTCGCATACTGGGAGCAGCGAGCGGCCGATTCGTTGCACCGACTCGACGAAGCGGGAGGGGTCGACAAGCGCATTCTCATGCGCAGGCAGGCGGAGGCCCTCACGCGGGTGGCGTCGGTCGAAGCGGTCCGTGACCTCGTCGACACCGGTCTCCTCCCGGACAAGGTCGCCGACCACGCCGTCCATGCGATCGTCGAGGAGGTCGACCGGACGGACAAGTGACCAGCAGAGCGGCCTCGTGCCGCCCTGCAACGGTGCCCAAAATGGTCACACATTTGGTCACGACGAGTCGGTCGGTTTGACGTACCTTTGGGACGGGTAGCGGGACAGCTCGGAGGATCCACCCATCCGCCGCCGAGCTGTCGCCCTCTTTGGGAAACCCGCGGGGCCGACCGGGGGGACGGGACCAGCACGACATGGTCTGTCCCCCGGGCCCCGAACCTCAAACGCTGAGCCGCACACGGTACGAAACGGGTTGGCCGCTCGCCTGGCCGTCGGGGATCTCCTTCATCGTCCGTTTGCGGACCGGACCGTGCGCCGCAAGGCTCTCGGTGTGCCCACGTTCAGCGCCGGGATCCTCTTGTATCGCATCACGGACCAGATCGAGGTCCTCCTCGTCCACCCTGGTGGTCCGTTCTGGAAGAACAAGTCCGACGGGGTCTGGTCGATACCCAAAGGCGAGTTCGATCCCGAGACGGAGGAGCCGGAGACCGCCGCCCGACGCGAATTCGCCGAGGAGCTGGGGCACCCGCCGCCGGACGAACCGGCCGTTCCCCTCGGCGAGATTGTCCAGAAGGCCGGGAAGCGGGTGGTCGCCTGGGCGATCGAAGGGGAGTTCGATGTCTCCGCCGTGTCCAGCAACACCTTCGAGATCGAATGGCCCCCGAAGTCCGGCAGGATGGCGGCTTTCCCCGAGGTCGATCGCGCCGAGTGGTTCGACACCGAGACCGCACGCACGGTCATCAACTCGGCCCAAGCTGCGTTCCTGGACCGTCTCGCACGGGCCGTGGAGCAGCGCTGAGGCACCGAAACGGCCCTGCGGTCGATCTCTAGGCTTGGTGACGTGTTCAATCCGATGCGGAACCGGATCCAACGGCTCATCGGAGAGCAGGCGGATTGCCCCGGCTGCGGTGCGACGTTGCGCCGATTCGAGTACACGCCCACAGGGAAGACCCGACGGGCGGATCCCGACCTTCTCTGGCTGACACCGGCTCGGACGCAACGAGAGGTCCGGTGCCCGAAGTGCTCTATGAAGTTCTGGCTCGATCCGAAGGCGTGACCGTCGTTCTCGACATGCCGTAGATTGCCGCGCATGCGAGAAATGAGCAGAGACGAGGCGATCGCCTTCCTGTCGGAAGGCACGAGGACGGGGAAGTTCGCCACCACGAAGGCGGACGGTCGAGCCCACGCGACGCCCATCTGGTTCGTCATCGACGGCGATGACATCGTCTTCAACACGTGGCACACCAGCGCCAAGGCCAAGCACCTGCGACGTGACCCCCGGGCATCGCTCGTCGTCGACCTCCAGGAGCCGCCCTACGCCTATGTGCTCGTGGAAGGGAGCGCCACCGTGTCCGATGACCTCGACGAGGTGAGGCAATTCGCAACCCGCATCGGCGGGCGGTACATGGGCCAGGACCGAGCGGAGGAATACGGCGCTCGGAACGGGGTGGAAGGGGAGCTGCTCGTTCGCCTCTCGATCGATCGCATCATCTCTGCCGCCGACGTCGCCGGCTGAACCACCCGCGAATAGTCACTTCCCTGTCCGTCTCGACGCGTACGCTGGGCCCACCAGCGCGCTGATGTCGTATCGCATGGGATGGGGAGGCCGCCGTGACCACCATCGAGGAACCCGGCTTCCAGGCAGAGGACTACCGCATCGGCACGGGCGAGTTCCACGACCCCGGCACCGCCCGGATCCCCGACGGAGTCGTCGAGCTCCGCGTCCACGGCGTCGCCGGAGGCACACCCTCGCAGAACCTCGGTGATCCTCACCCTGTCCAGATCAACGGCGACGACCAGGCGGGCGTCTATCGCCGCAGGGACGACATCAGCATCGGGCCGAAACGGACCGTCGAGGCGTACAACTGGTCGTCGATCAACTCCGGCAAGACGGCACGGGCGTTCTGGATTCTCCTCTTCCCGTTTGCAGCGGCGAATTTCGCCGGCTGGCTGCTCCCGGCCGGCATGCGCGACCCCAGGGTCGACGGTGACGGTCCCGACGATCGGCGTTCCCAGAGCGATCGGGTCGTGGACGGACTCGTCAACCCCTGGAGGAACCGGCTGTGGGCCCAAACGGCGGTGCGATTCATTGCGGTCATGATCACGATCGTGGTGATCCTCGGTGTTGCCGTCGTGTCGATGGACATCGTCGGGCTGCAGTGCGGCGTGCGGGGAGCGTGCGCCGACCCGTGGTGGTTCTCATGGTTCGACTCACTTCGGGAGTGGCGCTTCCTGGTCGGTCAGCCGGCTCGCTTCCTGATCCTCGGGGCGCTCGTGCCCCTCGCCGTTCTCGGGCTGCTCTGGCTCCTGGCGAAACGTTCTGCCTCGTACGACCGCTACGGCACCACGCCGTCGTCGGACATCGATGAGGATCGCGAACCGCACGGCGACTACATCGACACGGTGCGGCTGGACACACTGGACTTCTGGCAGGCGCCCGACACGGTGTACATCCAGGGTTGGATCCACACAGCTGCGGCCCTCGCCATGCTCGCGATGATGCTCGCCGCGTCGCTGATCCAGGTGGATCAGGGATCGCCGGTGCGATGGGTGTACGTGGCAGCGGTGGTGTCGGCCGGGGTATGGCTGGCCGTGATCGCCGCCTTGGTGGTCATGGTGGCGCGCATGCGACAGATACCGAGGGGATTCCTGCGGCGGGAGGATCGATCGGCGCTCGTGCCTCGGCGAACGTGGATACCGGCTGGCGTGCCGATGATGATCCTCGCCGTGACCGCCATCGTGGGTTGGAACGAGGGCGGTTCGTTGCCTGCCGGGACCTTCGTTCTCGAGCCACTCAGGAACGCCCTGATCTGGACGACCGTCGTCGGGTTCGCCGTCCTGATCGTCCTCGGTCTGCTGGTCGGCGCATGGCGCGCGCTCCTGATCGTCATGGCCACGGGCACGTTCTGGTACCTCGCGCTCGCAAGCGAGCAGGGTGTCCTGGGGCGGCTCGGTCAGGAGCCGTTCCTGATCGATCTGGGGGAGGCGTGGATGTGGCTGGTGGCCGAGGCGTTCCTCGCAGGGCTGTTCACCCTCGTCGTCGGTGCAACGGCGTACGACCAGATCCGGCCTGCGAACGGTCACGGCACGGATCCCAATCGACGCCATGGCCTCCTCTATGTCGTCGGCTCCAGTGCGGTGCTGGTCGGGATCGCCATGGGTGCCGATGCCCGCGCCGAGGGCGGCACGTGGTGGGTGATCACCCTGTTGTCGGCGCTGGTGGTCCTGGTCTACCTCGCAGCGGCGTTCTCCATTCGCGCAGACGCTGGGCGCACCGACCGACGCATCGACGCTCCCGAGCCCGGAACCATGCGGTCGGGGACGTCCTTCGTGCTGGCGGCCCTGGCGCTCACGTCGGCGCTCGCCATCATGGCGAGCATCGTGATCTTCGTCGCGAGGGCACTCGGTGAGGGTGTTGCGCACTCCGGCCCGGTGCAGGTGTTCCCCGGCCAGGTTGCCTATGCGGCCGAAGCGGGTTGGTTTGCGCTCGCCACCGTGGTCGGGCTGGTCGTCCTCGTCGGGATGATGGTGCTCCGCCTCATTGCCCTGCGCTTGTTCCGCTGGACCGGAGCCGTCGCCGAGGGGATCTGCGACCAATACGACGACGATCCGCCACCGGCAGGCACGGACGATCCGCCACCGTGCCCATCGCTCGAGGGCGAGGACGCTGACGGGCGAAGCCACGGTGGCTGGCGACTGAAGCTGGCGCGGCGCAGCCGCACCCTGCGGCTGTGGGCCAACGTGATCGACGAGATCGACTGGGTCACCACCGCCGCAGTGATGGCCACCTTGGCGGTGATCTTCGCCAGCATCATTGCCCGCACTCGCCAGAACCTCCCCGGTGGCCGAGTGGTCGGTGCGGTCAGTGGGGCGACCTGGATCCTGGCCCTCCTCGCTGTTGCGCTCTTCCTGCTGATCCGGTCGGCTCGAGACGACCGACAGCTGCGAGCCACTGTCGGGATCCTGTGGGAGGTGATGGGGTTCTTCCCGCGTCGGTTCCACCCGTTGGCGCCACCGTGCTACTCGGAGCGAACGGTCATCGAGCTTCGCAATCGGCTGATCGAGTACGAGCAGCACGAGCCTGGCAGGGGGAAGATCTTGCTGGCGCACAGCCAGGGCACCATGCTCACGACCGCTGCGCTGCTGACGCTCGCCGGTCCGGACCCGACGCTCCCTCCACCGGCTCAGCGGGAGCGCACGGGCCGAGAGTTGAGCCAACTCGCCTTTGTCACCTACGGATGCATGCTCGAGCGGCTCTTCCGTCGGGCATGGCCCGACGAGTTGCTGAGAGGCGATGTCGTTGCGCTCAAACAGACGATCGAAGGCGACGACGTGACGATCCCGTCCGAAGGGGAGGACGCCATCGAGCCCTTCCCGATGCCGAATGGCGAGGTGCGATGGATGAACTTCGGCCGCTACACCGACTATCTCGGCGGCCGGGTGTTTGCGCCGTTGCAGCCCAAGCCGACACCGGTGGCGCCCGGGCGCGAGCCCGACGTTGACGCACGCCGGGACGACATCATGTTCCAGGATCCGACGAGGCGATGGCGGTTCCTGGGAGAGACCACCGGCCCTCGCACGTGGCTGCATTCCTTCAACTACGAGTCGGACGCGGAGGATCCCCGCTTCCGGGCCCACGTGTGGGGCTGGGCCACATCCTTCGGAGCGTCCGATGGCCCGCAGCCGCATGGAACTGGGCCGGCCGGCCCCGATGGCCCCGACCCGGACAACACCGGTGATGGCGCTGGTGATCGCTCCGATCATGCCCAGGACGAACCCGCACCTCCGGAGGGGGAATAGGGTCGTCGGATGGAACGGCGACAGCTCGGGCCGGGAGGGCCCCTGGTATCGGTGATCGGTCTCGGCACGGCGGCTCTCGGGCGACCGGGGTACATCAACCTCGGCCACGGCGAGGACTTCGCAGATGCGACATCGGTCGAGGCGATGCGGGCCAATGCGTGGCGGGTGCTCGACGCCGCCAGAGCGGCTGGCGTCACGTACGTCGATGCCGCGCGCTCCTACGGCCGAGCCGAGGAGTTCGTGGGTGGTTGGCTGCGGGATCGCGGCATCTCCGCGGGCGAGGTCACCATTGGGTCGAAATGGGGATACGTCTACACCGCCGATTGGAGGGTGGACGCCGACCAGCATGAGGTGAAGATCCACACCCGGGAGAACCTCGATCGTCAGATCGCCGAGACGCGGTCGCTCCTCGGGCGATCCCTTCGCCTCTATCAGATCCACTCCGCGACCCTCGACAGCGGCGTGCTCGATCGGCCCGACGTGCTCGAACGGCTCGGAGAGCTGAAAGCGGACGGCCTCGTGATCGGCGCTTCGACGAGCGGACCGAATCAGGGAGCGACGATCGATCGGTTGCTCGAGGTCGAGGTCGACGGTGCGTTGCTTTTCGGCACAGTGCAGTCGACGTGGAATCTGCTCGAACCGTCGTCGGGAGCGGCGTTGGGCCGTGCGCACGAAGCCGGACTCGGCGTGATCGTCAAGGAGGCGGTGGCGAACGGACGACTGACGGCCCGAAGTCCCGACCTCGCAGCCGTCATCGCAGAGGCGACCGAAGTTGAAGACGCCGACACCGTGGCGATCGCGGCAGCGGTCCACCAACCGTGGGCGACGGTGGTGCTCAGCGGCGCATCCACCGTCGATCAGCTGGACAGCAACCTCGGCGCCCTGTCGATCCCCGGATCTCTCGTCGATGGGCTCGAAGGGGAATTGGCCGAGGACGCGGCGGTCTATTGGGCGACGCGGGCCCAGCTCCCGTGGCAGTAGCTGGGTTCAGCTCGATGGGCGCTACTCCATGACGCGCAGTGTCGACGGCACGCCCATCTTCCGGAGGCGTCTCTCGGTGTGTTCTGGTGCTCGTCAGCCTTCGACGGTCAGCTCGGCAAACATGCCATGGACGATGTGCGGTGGGCCACCGGCCACCTCTGGCGGGCCGCCCTCGCTCTCCGCAGCGGCGGCGAGATACTCCTCCGGATCGGCTCCGGTGGGGATGGCGCAGATGATCGCGTACCGACCGGGTTTCGTGAGCGTGCCGGTTCCCTCCACGGCGATGCCTGCTTCGCCTGGGGAAGCGAGGATCACCGTCTCGACCAGTGGGAAGAACGCCGCAAGCTCCTCGGGCGGGAGCTGCATGAGCTCCTCGACGGGCCTTGTTTCGTCATCGGGAAGGCGGATGGCGACGAACTCGTGGAGTTCGCTCTCGCTGTCGTTCGTGATGCGGATCGTGGTGCCGGCTTCGACCGAGGCGGGAAGCCCAACGTAGGCGAAGTCCTCGGTTGTCACGTCGACGACGGCGGGGCCTGGCGGCGCCGACTCCTCGGTCGTCTCCGTTGCGGACGAGCAGGCTGACGCCAGGATCGCCGCAGTGGCGACGAGACCAAGGGTGCGGATGGGTGATCGGCTTCGGGTAGTGCGCATTGATCGTCTCCGATTCAGTCGAGGGGTGCGGGCGGCGGGCCGAGGATCTCGATGCCGTTGGCGGAACAGATCTCCGCCACGCGACCGGGATCGATCGGGCTGGGTTCGGGCATCGAGGGATCGTCGGTGACGACACCCAGGGCGGCGACCATCCGGTCGAAGCGAGGCGTGGTAGTGGCCGACGACGTGACATTGACGAAGTTGGCTGTCTCCGACAGCACCTGGAAGGTGTGCGGGCGGTTGTGGGGAAGGAACGCCATCGAGCCCGGCCCCCCGACGATCCGCTCATCTCCGGTGTGGAATTCGAGCTCACCGTCGAGGACGATGAAGAGTTCGTCTTCCTCGAGGTGGTTGTGGAGCGGCGGGCCGAAGCCTCGCAATCCAGTGAACTCGACGACGCTCATCGAGCTCGTCGGTCCGCCCGCCACCTTGATCGTGGCGAGATGGTTCAGGAAGTGAAGGTGGGTGCCTTCACGGTCGGCGAGCACAAATGGCTCGGCAGCGGCGAGTGTCTGTTCGGTACTCATGGAGGGGAGTATCCGAATGACCCTTTCGGAAACCTTTCGGGATTGAGTCGTGAGCCTTGAGCCTTGAGCCTTGAGCCTTGAGCCATGAGTCTCGAGTCCCGAGTCTCGAGTCCCGAGCTCTTGCTTCCCCCTTCAGTGTTCCTCTCGAGGGGCACGGGGTCGGCAGAGGAGCCAAGGAGCTGAGGGCGAAGTTGCGTTCTCCCCCTGTGGGGGAGATGTCGGCGCAGCGGACAGAGGGGGCATTGCGGTTCGCTTCAGGTCGTGGTTCCTCAAACGCCCCTCTCTGGCTGCCGCCATCTCTCCCCAAGGGAGAGAACGTGCGCACGGAGCACTCTGAACTCGAGACTCGGGACTCG
>JASJCF010000081.1 GCA_030066265.1 Acidimicrobiia bacterium
ATGGCCGAATCGGTTCTCGCCGTACGACAGCACGGCGAGGTCCGCGTTGATCGCCGACAACCATGCGAGATCCGTGGTCGCCGCACCGTGGTGCGGCACGACCATGACGTCGGGCTGGATTTCGGGAAGCTCGCGCTGGGCGACCGCCCCGATGTCGCCGGGCAGGAGGATCGACCGGCCAGCCGAGACCAACAGCACGATGGATCCGTCGTTGTCGGAAGCGAAGCGACGCGCCGGTGCGATGACGTCGACGGTGAATGAACCGAACTCGAGCTGCTGTGTCGCATGCACTTCCACGACCGGTGTTGCCGTCGCCTCGGCTGCAGAGAGCAGATCGGAGAACAGGCCCTCGATGGGGGCGAATGGCGACACCCACACGGCGTCTATTCGGTCGGCGCCGACCAGCTCCACGAGACCCCCGACGTGGTCGGCATCGCCGTGTGTGACCACGGCCAGATCGACCTCGCGAACGCCATGCCGCCGGAGGGCCGCTTCCAGCACCCTCGGATCTCGCCCCCCGTCGACCAGCATCGTCACGCCCGAAGGGTCCTGGAGCAAGATCGCATCGCCCTGCCCGACATCGAGGACCACCACCGTTGGTGAGCTCGGCCACGACGCCCCCGCGCCCACCGACCACATCACACCGATGGCGACGGCGGCCATACCCAAAGGACGCAGCCCACGGACGGCGAGCAGCGAACCGGCGGCGATCGTTGCGACCACTCCACCCACACCGAGCTGCGGCCCGAGCGCACCGACTTGCGCAATCGAGACGAGGAGCGAAGCCCCCATCGTCGTCACCGACACGAGGATCGGGAGCGGAACCACGACGGAGGCCAAGCCGAGGCCCGTCGTCAACGCGACGACGGGCCCGGCGACGAGGTTCGTGAGTGGCGCCACGAGGGGGATGGACCCGAAGACCGTGAGCAGAAGTGGTGCAACGGCGATCTGCGCTCCGATGGTCGCGCCAAGGGGGAACCAGAACCATCGAGGTCGCCGGGTGCGCACGCCCGTTACCCCGATGAGCACGCCCACGGTTGCCAACACCGAGAGCAGGAATCCCACCGAGCTGATCAATTCGGCGGACACGAGCAGGACCAATGCAACGGCGATCCCGAGCGCCATCCACGGGTCGACGGGGATCGAGAAGAAGCCGCCGACGAGCGGAACGGCCGCCATCACCGAGGCACGGATCACCGACGGCTCGAAGCGGGTGGCAACGGCGAACACAGCAAGGCCGAAGACCCCGTATGCGACGCGGAGCCGAGGGTGGATGGCCAGCGGTGCGCCGAGGATCCACCACACGCCGAGGAACAGTGCGACGTTGGATCCCGATACCGCCACGTAGTGCGACAGGCCGGCTCTCCGCAGGTCCCCGAGCATGGGAGCCGGAACCTCGGAGGTGTCGCCGATGAGGAGCCCCGTGACCAGGGCACGGGTAGCCGACGTCGGTTCGAAGGTCGTCCGGACGCGCTCTCGCAGCCCATTGCCGATCGCCAACACGGGGCTCGACGATGGCCGGATCGCCACGACGTCGTCGACGCGCAGCGTGCCGGCGACGACGCGACTCCGCACTCGACGCTCACCCGGCTGGAGCCGCGCAACCACCTCGACCACGTCACCGACGCGTACCGCTGGGAGGGGTCGAGCGCCGAGCTCCGGGCCGCGCCATCGCTGCCCGTGGACCGAGCTCGGCCGCACAACGGCGAGGTCGTCCCACTCGGAGATCGGATCGGCAACCACCGTCCCGGTGAACGTTGACGCGCCGCTCGGAGCCAGCTCGATCTCGGAGCTCTGGCGGGCGGTTGCCACGAGACCCGACACGCTGCCGGCGATCACGAGCACGCCGAGGACAGCTGCGGGCTCGGGCACGCGCCCCGCCGCCGAGAGGATCACGATCATCAGACCGGCCGTCGCAGCGATCCACCACGGCAATGCAACGCCTGCGGCAACCGCGGCCGCAGCGCCCAGGCACCACCGGCCAGGCACCGAGATCTCGGAGATCACGGCGATGCGATCGCGTCTCGCATGGATGCAAGCTTCGCCTCACCGATCCCGGCGACATCGAGGAGGTCCTCGACGGAATCGAAGGGGCCATGGACCTGGCGGTGGTCGACGATGCGCTGTGCCAGCACCGGGCCCACACCGGGGAGGGCCTGGAGGGCCTGTGCCGTTGCACGGTTGAGGTCGATCTTGCCATCGTCCGTCAGGCCGCCGGCGGAGGCGGCCCCACGCACCGGGACGACGATGTGGTCGCCATCACGGACCGCTGCTGCGAGATTGAGGGCGCCGAGGTCAGCTGCTGCGGTTGCACCTCCTGCTGCCGCAACGGCGTCAGCGATGCGCGACCCGGCAGGGAGGTCGACCAGCCCCGCATCGCCAACGGCGCCCGAGACGTGGGCAGTGACTCGCTCCTCGAGGTTCGAAGGCTCGATGGCGACCGGCTCGTCGTTATCGGGAACCGAGGCAGTTGGGAGGCCGAACCAGATCAGCGAGCCGACGACGGCGACCACGGCCAGCCCGACGACCGTGACCTGGAGATTCGAGTGTGCGCGCAGCATGACCGATGCCGCAGCCGCATGCCATTCGTACCCCAACCTGACGCAGAAAGGAAGAGGTTCGCGCCGACGTCAGCGACGGCTCGTTGTCAGGAGAGTGCCGTCGTCAGAAGAGACCGGTCGTCGAACCCAGGAACAGGATCACAGCCTCCATCTCCTCGAGCTGATTCTCCGCCCACTCCCGGACGCTGTCGCCATACAACAGTGAGAGGGCAGCGAGGAGGTTGATGCCGCTGTGGAGTGCGATCGACAGCGAGAGGTCGCCGGTGCGCAGTGCCGCATATGCGAGCACGATCCCGAGTAGGAACAGGCCCGGTACAACGGCGATCGCATTCGGGTCGAGCACCGCATGGATGACAGCGAAGATGAAGGCCGAGATGAGGATCGAAGGCCATGCGGAGAATCGACGTCGCAACGTTGACAGGAGCATGCCGCGATAGATGACCTCTTCGATGATGGGCGCAGCGACGGCGATGGCCAGGATCACCAGGATCTGTTCGAGGACCGTCTCGGTCGAGCCGGCGACTTCGGACACCCCTTGTTCGGGTGGGTCATCGCCGAAGATCCAGATGACGAATGGCGCGGTCAGCAGCGCAATGACGATCTGCAGCCCCATCCCGGCGGGGACGCCCCACCATGACGACGGCTTGATGACGAGGCCGAAGTCGGCGGCGAGCGAACCGCTCCCTTTGGTCCTGGAGAGCCACACGATGACGGCGAAGCTCGCCCCGGTCTGCGCCATGAAGACGATCGAGAACGGCAATGGATCGAAAATGTCCGCTCCGGCGATCGTCAACCCGATCGACGCGATCAGCGACCCGGCGAGACCCGCCACGAAGACGAGGATCAACTGCCCGTACGACCAATTGGCGACCGGGAGATAGCCCTGCGGCGGTTGGGGCGGTGCAGACGACTCCATCAGACCACCTGGTTCATGCGCTTCGCTCTGGTGTATGCATCGTGCTCGAATCCGATGCCGCGGTATGCCTGGTCGTGGGTCAGACCGATCATCCGCAGCCTTGCGTAATCGAGAAGGTACCGCCGGAGAAAGCCGACGGGGCCGTACCGCCGCCACTGCTCCACGTGGACGAGCTCATGGGCGATCAACTCGGCTTCCTCGCCCTCGATCGCCCGTTCATACCGGTCGGGGCGCATCATGATCGTGGATCCCAAAGTGATCGCGTCCACGCCATTCGCCACCAACAGTTGCACGATGCGGGGCATCGGGATGATCCGGACGTCGGGTTGGTCGAAGGGTGAATCGGTGAGACCCGATGCTGCGATGATCTGCATCGAGCCTGTCGTCACACCACGAGGCTGACGACGTTCGGGAGCCTGGCGATCACCTTGCGCGGCTCCAGCCCACCGGTGTGAGCCTGGACTCGCTCCGAAGCGAGGGCGAGGCGGACCGCTTCATCCTCGTTGATGGAGACCGGCACCTCGATCCGGTCCCTGACCTTGCCGTTCACCTGGACCACCATCGTCACGGTTTCCTCGACGACGAGCTCGGCGTCATAGTGGGGCCAGGGTTCCGTGGTGATCGATGTCGACTTGCCCATCCGATTCCACAGCTCCTCGGCGATGTGGGGAGCGAGCGGAGCGATCAATCGGGGGAACACTGAGGCGACGTCGGCGGGGACGCTCGACTCGGCCACGAGCGCGTTGTTGAGTTCGAACAACCTCGCCACAGCCGTATTGAAGTGCATGTTGTCCATGTCGGCCGTGACGGCCTCGATCGTGCGGTGCAACAGGGTCCGGAGGTCACCGGTCGACTCGTCGTCGCTGACCAGCAGTTCACCCGTGTCGGGATCGATGAAGTTGCGCCACACTCGCTGGAGGAACCGGTGCACGCCCACGATGTCGCGCGTCGACCATGGCCGTGACGTGTCGAGCGGGCCCATGAACATCTCGTAGAGGCGCAGCGTGTCGACTCCGTATTCATCGAAGATGTCATCGGGGTTGACCGAGTTCTTGAGTGACTTCCCCATCTTCCCGTACACCCGGGAGACTTCCTCGCCCTGGTGGTAGTACGAGCCGTCCCGCTCGATCACCTCCGAGGCTTCGACGTAGACGCCGCGGGAATCCTGGAAGGCATCAGCAAGGATGTACCCCTGGTTGAAGAGCTTGGCGAACGGCTCGGGTGTCGTCACGTGCCCGAGGTCGTACAACACCTTGTGCCAGAAGCGTGCATAGAGCAGATGGAGTACGGCGTGCTCGACGCCACCGACGTACAGGTCGACGCCGTGCTCGCCCATCCAATACCGTTCCGCTTCCGGCGACACGAGCACCGAGTCGTTCTTTGGATCGATGTAGCGCAGGTAGTACCAACACGAACCGGCCCATTGCGGCATCGTGTTCAGCTCGCGAACGTACGTGACACCGTCGATCTCGACGTGCTTCCAGTCGTCGCCGGCGCGACTCAGCGCAGGCGTCGGCTCGGCGTTCTCGTCGTCGGAAGACACCGGCCGGTAGTCGTCGATGTCGGGCAGCTCGAGGGGGAGATCGCCTTCGGGAACGGCCTTGAGCTCCCCGTTCGGACCGTGCAGGATCGGGATCGGTTCCCCCCAGTACCGCTGACGCGAGAACAACCAGTCCCTCAGCTTGTACGTGATCGTCCCCTCGCCGTGCCCGTTGACCTCGAGCCACTGGATGATCCGCTTCTTGGCTGCCTCGACATCGAGCCCGTCGAGGAATCCGGAGTTGATGGCGGGACCCTCTCCGAGGTATGCGTTGCCGTCGAAGTCGGGCGCCGGTTGGACCGTGCGAACGATCGGGAGGTCGTACTTCTCGGCAAACTCCCAGTCGCGTTCGTCCTGCCCCGGAACGGCCATGATGGCTCCGGTGCCGTAGCCCATGAGGACGTAGTCGGCGATGAACACCGGTATGCGAAGGCCATTGAGGGGATTGATGGCGAAGGCTCCCGTGAACACGCCGGTCTTGTCGCGGTCATCCGCCTGCCGGTCTCGCTCGGATTTGCGGGACGTGGCCAACCGATAGGCGGCAACAGCGTCACGAGGTGTGTCGATTCCGAGCGTCCACGAGGGGTTCGTCCCGTCGGGCCAGGCGGCGACCGTCAGCGCATCGACCATCGGATGCTCCGGTGCGAGCACCATGTAGGTGGCCCCGAACACGGTGTCAGGGCGGGTCGTGAACACGCGAATCGGCGGATGGCCTCCGTCGACCTCGAAGACGATGTGGGCGCCCTCGGATCGACCGATCCAGTTTCTCTGCATGATCTTGACGGACTCGGGCCAGTCGACCAGATCGAGCTCGTCGATCAGCCGGTCGGCGTACGCCGTGATCCGCAGCATCCATTGCCGCAACGGGCGCCGGTAGACCGGGAAGTTGCCACGCTCGGATCGTCCGTCCGCGGTCACCTCCTCGTTCGCCAACACGGTCCCCAGTGCGGGGCACCAGTTCACAGCGACCTCGTCGATGTAGGCCAGGCGTTGGCTGTCGAGGTAGGCCATGCGATCGGCATGCTCGAGGTTCTGCCACATGACGCCGTCGGCGGATCGATGACCCGATTCGAGCTCGGACACCAGTTCGTTGATCGGTCGGGCCCGTCGCTGCTCGTCGTCGTACCACGAGCCGAACAGCTGGAGGAAGATCCACTGTGTCCAGCGGAAGTACTCGGGCTGGGTGGTGGCAACCGACCGGTCCCAGTCGTAGGAGAACCCGAACGCCTTCAGCTGTCGCTGATAGTTCGCGATGTTGCGGTCGGTGGTGATCGCCGGGTGGACGCCGGTCTCGACGGCATACTGCTCTGCGGGAAGGCCGAAGGAGTCGAACCCCATCGGGTGGAGAACGTTGTCACCCCGCATGCGCCGGTACCGGCTGTAGATGTCGGTCCCGATGTATCCGAGCGGGTGACCGACGTGGAGGCCCTTCCCCGACGGGTACGGGAACATGTCGAGGACGTACTTCTTCGGCTTGGTGTCGTCGAAGCCGGCATCACCGGGATTCGGAACGCGATACGTACCTTGCTCATCCCAGATCTGCTGCCATTTGGCTTCGATGTGCTTGAAGTCGTAGGTGGACACGATCGCTCCTCGCGGAGCCGCAAGCGTAGTGGCTGGATCGCCTGAGGCCGATTCCTTCGGAGATCAGCGCCCGATGTCGGGATCGTCCTGCACGGCCCGCACACGCACGGAGTACGCCGAGTCTCCCGACAGGATGCCGCTTCGACCGAACAGGCGCCCGTGTTCCCAATTGGACAGCCCCAGTTCGGGCTTGGCGAACGCATACTGCCCGTCCACCCACCTTGTGAACCCGTTCCCGACGAACGGGGAGTCGATCGTTGCGAAGAAACGATCGTGTGCTGCGCCGTCCTGCGAGACGAGCGATGCGGCAAACTTCGGCGAGAACCGATTGAACAGCGTCACCGCCTCGTCCACGGACGACACCATGCACAGGGTCACCTCGGGCGAGTCCTCCCACTCCCACTCGTGGCCGAGTCGCCCACCCTCGAGACGCTCCGCCTGGGGCTCCTCGACCAGACCCTGCGCCCGGCTGATGGGCACGGTTCTCATGAACCAGTCCTCGGGAACGACGGCGACGGCGCTCGGATCGACGTGCAGCTTGGAGTTGACACCCCGCTTCTCGCCTGCCCGCTCGAGAGCATGGAGGAACGCCGGCACCAGGTCGTCGGCCCGATGCTGCGGTATGCACACGGTGTTGACGGTGTTGCAGACCTTCCGGTCGAGGGACCGGTACACCGCGGCGGCGAAGTCCTGCACGTCGGCGTCTTCACCCGCGACGATCCACGCTCCGCCGGTCCCGTGCAGGCTCACTGCGTTCCCTGCCTGCCTCGCAACCGCACCGAGTTGGCTGGTCGCAGGGCCAGAGCCCCTGGCGACAGCCAGCGAGAGCCGAGGATCCGCCATCATCGCCCATCCGGCGGCTCGAGAGGCGCTAGCGACGAGTGATGCAGCGCCTTCGGGGAGGCCGCTCTCCGACAGCGCCGGGGCAAGGGCGTGCTCGACGATCGCCTCAGCCGTACCCAAAGCGTCCGATCCGATGCGAAAAACCACCGTATTGCCACCTCGCAGGACACCGGTTGCGTCGGCGAAGACGTTCGGACGCCCCTCGAACACGAAACCGATGACACCGAGGCCGTCGACGATCTGCTCGACCTGCCAGCCCGGGTGCTCGATCACGTCGATCACCCGGCCGCGGCCGGTTGGCGATGACGCCCAACCTCGCAGCCCCGCAACCATGTCGTCGCGCATCCGGTCGTCGAGGATGAGTCGCGTCACCGACCGTCCTCGGCCCCGCGCAGAGGCAACGTCATCAGCGTTGGCCGCTGCAATCGGCGCAAACGTCCCGTCGTCGGAGAGAGCAGCGGCGAACGCCAGGTAGAACTCCGAGATCTGATCGTCCGTCACATCCCCCATGCGGTCGAAGGCCGACGAGGCTGCGGTCACGGCATCTCGTGCGGTGACGAGCGCATCCTCCGGCACATGGAGAAGCGTGCCGTCGTCCTGCATCACGATGAGGGCGTCACCCGGCTCGAAAGCTGCGGCGAGATCCTCGTCGACATACGTGACGCGGTTCCCACCCCACACGACGGGCATTCCGGCCTGGAGCGAAGTCAGTCGTTCAGTCATGGATCCTCGTCAGTACACCAGCACTGCGTGCAGCGGCCCGTCGAACCGCTCCCGACCTTCGAGAAAGGTCAACTCCATCAACATCGTGGCTCCCACGACCTGCCCACCAGCCTTCTCGATCAGGTCCTTGCTGGCGACCAACGTGCCGCCGGTGGCGAGGACGTCATCGACGATCAAGACCCGAGACGCCGCTTCGAATGCATCCTCGTGGATCTCGAGCGAGTCGGATCCGTACTCGAGGTCGTACGTCACCGACACGCACTTCCTGGGCAGCTTGCCTGCCTTGCGCACCAGCCCGACACCGGCGCCGATGCGCTCGGCAACCGACCCGGCGAGCAGGAACCCGCGAGATTCGATGCCCACGACCATGTCGACGCCCGACTCCAGATAGGGAGCGGCCATCTCGTCGATCGCCTGGAGGAACGCCTCGGGATGCGCCAACAGCGGGGTGATGTCCTTGAAGACGATGCCCTCTTCCGGGAAGTCGGGCACGTCGGCGATGAACTCGTAGAGATCGACCATGGGCGGCAGGCTAGCGATGCACACCGCCGTCGCGAATCATCGACGTGTAACGCGCTCGAGTGCTCTTCCCGACCGGTGTCGGGGATCGACACAGAGGCCGCCATCCCGGTACGGTTCGGCCCACGGCAAGCAATCTCAGTGGTGGGCAACGACATGGGCACAGAGAGCGACCTCCAAGACGCGAACGACCAGGAACTCGTCGACGAGTGGGCTCGACTGATCCTTCCCGCCGCTGGCGGTGTGGTCCGGCCCGGGGTGGGTTCGACCATCCATCCCATCGACGTGAAGCGCCTCGAGGCGATCACCGAAGAGCTCGAGCGCCGCGGCTACACCGAGCACGGTGGCGGCGTCTTCACCTCCACCGATGAAGAGGCTCCCGATCTGATACCGAATCTGTCGTGACCTCATCGCCGGGGCGGGGGCGCCGCAAGGTCACCGACCCCCGGCCGGTGCCGACACCGAGCGTGTGGAGCCTGCTCCTGGCCGTCATCGTTCCGGCCCTCTATGTGCTGTGGGTTCGCATCGCGATCCCGGTCTCGCGCCGTTCCGACGGCATGACCAGCTCCGAGCGAACATCGCTCGAGGTCCTGGGGGCGGTCATCCAGCCGGCGGCCGTGATCGCTGTGATCCTGGGCGTGGTCGGAGTGATCATCGTCCGCCGCGATCCACACCTATTCCGCTGGCAGTGGGTCGGGTTCGGGGCGATCGTCCTCGGACTCATCGAGATC
>JASJCF010000082.1 GCA_030066265.1 Acidimicrobiia bacterium
GCGATCGGCATTCGTGCCTCCGGTCGTTGGTGCGTCGCCCGAACGGTACTTCCCTCGAGCCTCGTGTGGGGTGCGGTCTGGCGTCCTCGACGAGCGTGCGCTCCCGAGAGCGACGCAAGAAGTGCTCGGGGTGCCACACCCCTACACTTGCGGCCGCTCGGAGGGGTGACAGAGCGGACGAATGTGACGGTCTCGAAAACCGTTGGGCCTTTCGGGGTCCCGAGGGTTCGAATCCCTCCCCCTCCGCCACGACACCGGGGCACCCGTTCGGGTGCCCCGATCTCGATTCTCCTTCGTTTAGCCGTTCCTGAGTCGCCTAAGATGGATCTGCTGACAAACGTGGGCAAATGCCCGCGAGTGGACGAGAAAGTGACGGGAATCGATGCCCATTCTTGATTTCTTCTTTGCGATGTTGTGGTTCTTCCTCTTCATCATCTGGATCTGGCTGCTGATCACGGTCTTCATCGACATCTTCCGCAACAAGGAGTCGAGCGGTTGGGTGAAGGCGCTGTGGGTGATCTTCATCATCATCCTGCCGTTGCTCGGCGTGTTGATCTACCTCATCGTGGAGGGCGGCAACATGCAGAAGCGCAAGCTCGAGGAGCACGCCGACATGCAGAAGGCGCAGGATGACTACATCCGATCGGTCTCCGGTTCGAGCTCGGCCGACCAGCTGGAGAAGCTCAAGAGCCTTCACGATCAGGGTGCCCTCACCGACGAGGAGTACGCACAGCAGAAGGCCAAGGTGCTCAACTCCTAGGAGCGAGCCGCACCAATCGAAGTGATCAGACGGGGCGCCTCGGAAGAGGCGCCCTCGTCGCGCCTTGGCGCATTCACTGCCCAAGGGGCTTCCCCCTATCCTCCCAACCTCGGAGGGATGACTGAGCGGACGAAAGTACTGGTCTTGAAAACCAGCGAAGCGCAAGCTTCCGTGGGTTCGAATCCCACTCCCTCCGCCACGTGAGTCCCGAGTCTCGAGTCTCGAGTCTCGAGTTCCTGGGTCGGCACCGTTCCGATCCATGATCTAGCGTTGCCACGTGAGAATCGGGATTCAGTTGCCGGAGGTTGAGCGGCGCGTTTCGTGGCTCGAGATGCGGGAGATCGCTCAGATGGCTGAAGGTGTCGGGTTCGACTCGATCTGGGTCGGCGACCATCTGTTGTACCGAGACGACTCGGGATCCACGGGACCGTGGGAGGCGTGGTCCGTGCTCGCCGGGCTGGCCGAGGCCACCGAACGCGTGATGCTCGGCCCGCTCGTCGCCGCCACCGCCTTTCACAACCCGGCGATGCTCGCCAAGAAGGCTGCCACCGTGGATGAGATCTCCGGTGGCCGGCTGGTGCTCGGCATCGGTGCCGGGTGGAATCAGGTCGAGTTCGACGCATACGGCTTCCCGTTCGATCGTCGGGCGAGCCGGTTCGAGGAAGCCTTCACCATTCTTCGCACCCTCATCAGAGATGGCGCAATCGACTTCGAGGGCACCTTCTACACACTGCGGGATTGTGAGCTCATCCCGCCTGCGCGTCCTGATCTCCCCATCATGATCGGATCTCAGGGGCCGAGGGTGCTTCGCGCCACGCTGGCGCACGTCGATGCCTGGAACGGGTGGTACGCGTGGTACGGCAACACAGCCGAAGGGGCAAGCGGCCTGCTCTCCACCCTGGATGAGGCCTGTCGAGATGTCGGGCGGGATCCCGCGACCGTGGAGCGAACGGTCACGGTGCTCGTCGAGGCACCTGGCGCAACGGGGAACCAAACGCGCGCCGCGCGATGGCAGGACCCGCCCGCCGTCGGCGGCTCGCCCGAGGAGATCGCGGCGAGCCTGAGCGCTTTCGGCGACATTGGCATCGACGAGGTCCAACTGGTCGTGGACCCGATCACCGAGGCGTCGGTTCGTTGGCTCGGGGACGTGCTTCCCATCGTCCACGGCTGACGGCTGCCCGGCGTAGGGTGGGCGCCTCACCGAAGGGAGTGGCATGGCCGATCTGTCGATCGGATACACGGCATGGATCATGGAGGATCCCAAGACCGGGTTCACACCTCGATGGTCGGACGTGGAGGCGTGGTCTGCACTCGCCGAGGAGGGCGGCTTCGACACCTTCTGGGTCCCGGACGAGCTGATCTGGGAGAGCAGCGAGACCGACGAGGTCGCCGGATGGTGGGAGTGCGTCGCCATGGCGGGCGCTGTCGCCGCCGTCACGTCGACCATCTCGGTGGGCTCGTGGGTGTTGTCGGCGCTCCATCGCAGCCCTGCTCTGACCGTCAAGGCGGCGGAGACCCTCGACGAGATCAGCGGCGGCCGGTTCGTGTTCGGCCTCGGCGCGGGCCATGCGGGGCGTCAGGGCGCAATGTTCGGCTTCCCGCCCGACCGGACCGTATCCCGCTACGAGGATGCGCTTGACATCATCGTGCCGCTCCTGCGAGAAGGCTCGGTCGACCACTCGGGCCCGTACCACGCTGCGGAGCGGGTGCCGAACCGTCCTCGCGGGCCGCAGGGCAAGGGGATGCCGCTGATGCTTGCCGGCCATGGACCGAGGAACATCGGCCTCGCCGTGCGCCATGCCGACATCTGGAGTGCGTTCGCCACGTCGTCGAGCCAACCCGAGGCGTTCGACGACATGCTGGCCCTCGTCGAACGCAGTTGTGATGAGCAGGGCCGTGACCCGGCGTCTCTCGGACGTTCGATTGGGGTGGGTGTGGTGGTCCCTGGAACGGAGCCCGGCCCGTTCTTCGGTCCCAATGAGCCGATCGCCGGGACGGCCGACCAGATCGTCGAGACCCTGTTGGCGTTCCACGAGCGTGGCGTCACCAGCATCGAGATCATGGTCGAATCTGACGCACGGATGGCGATCCCGGCCCTTGCGGACATCGTCGCAGCCGTCAAAGCGGCCTGACCGGCATGCAGCGGCGTCCGAACCTCCTGTTCATCATGAGCGACGACCATGCGGCGCACGCCATCTCGGCGTATGGGAGCCGGATCGTCGAGACACCGAACATCGATCGGCTGGCGGACGAGGGTGTCCGCTTCGACGCCGCGTTCTGCACGAACTCCATCTGCACCCCGAGCCGTGCGTCGATTCTCACGGGCACCCACCCGCATGTGAACGGCGTCACCACCCTCGACACCCCGCTCGACAACGAGCTGTGGACCTTCCCCCAGGCACTCCAAGACGCCGGGTACGTCACGGGGATCATCGGCAAGTGGCATCTCGGCCATGGGCCTCGGCACGATCCCGCTGGGTTCGATCGCTGGCGAATCCTTCCCGGCCAGGGCCACTACGACAACCCGGTGATGCTCGAGGCTGACGGTGTCGTGGTGGAGCGCAGCGGCTATGTGAGTGATCTCATCACGGACGATTGCATCGACTTCATCGAGGAGCATCGGGATGAGCCGTTTGCGCTGTTTTGCCATCACAAGGCAGCGCACCGAACCTGGGTGCCGGCACCCAGACACTTCAGCCTGTTCGATGATGATGACATCCCCGAACCGGAGACCTTCAGGGACGACCTGGCGGGTCACGCCGAGGCCATCAAGCGGGTGAAGATGTCGATGATGGATCTCGATCCGATCGTCGACCTGAAGTCACCGGTGCCCGACGGCTTGTCGAGGGACGAGGAGATCGAGTGGCGCTACCAGCGCTACATGAAGGACTACCTGCGGGTCGTGATCGGCATGGACGAAGGCATCGGGCGCATGCTCGATCGCCTCGACGAGCTGGGGCTCGCGGAGGACACCATCGTCGTCTACACGTCCGACCAGGGGTTCTTCCTGGGGGATCACGGATGGTTCGACAAGCGCCTCATGTATGAGGAGTCGCTGGCGATGCCCCTCCTCATCCGATACCCGCAGCTGACGAAAGGTGCGTCGACATCCGACGCGATCGTGCTCAATGTGGATTTCGCCCCGACGTTCCTCGAGCTCGCCGGCGTGCCGGTGCCGGATCACGTGCAGGGACGGTCATTCGCTTCGCTCCTCTCGGGTGACCGTCCGGACGATTGGCAGACATCGATGTACTACCGCTACTGGATGCATCGCGACAGCGCTCACAACACCCCTGCGCACTACGGCGTGCGAACCTCCTCCCACAAGCTCATCTGCTACTACAACGATCCCCTCGACCAGCCGGGAGCGCACGGGCCCATCGACCCCATCGAGTGGGAGATGTTCGATCTCGAGAGCGATCCCCTCGAGCAGCGGAACGTGATCGCCGATCCCGCATACGCCGAGATTCGCTCCGCACTCGTGCGCGAGCTCGCACGTCTGCAACGGGAACTCGGCGACGAGCCGTATCCCGGGGCGGTCGAAGCCCTTCCGGGCTAGCAGGACTCGACCGCACCTATCTGCAACGAGAAGAGGCGGGGCCACCGGGCCCCGCCTCTCTGTCGTTCTGTCGGCGCTCTCAGCCCTTGACGGACCCTGCGGTGATCCCTCGGACGAAGAACCTCTGCAGTGCGAAGAACACGATCAACGGCACCACCGTGATCACGAACGCACCCGCTGTCAGCAACTCCTCCCGGAGCCC
The DNA here is from genome assembly GCA_030066265.1 of Acidimicrobiia bacterium. Taxonomy (GTDB): domain Bacteria; phylum Actinomycetota; class Acidimicrobiia; order Spongiisociales; family UBA5794; genus SZUA-442. The sequence continues at coordinate 4,522 of JASJCF010000082.1, forward strand.
AAACTCACCGGCAAGCGATGCAACCACGACCGTCGCAGGGAGGTTCTGGCGGTTTCCACCGATCATCGTGAGGGCGATCAGGTAGTCGTTCCACGTCCAGAGGAACTGGAAGATCGTGAACGCCGCAAGCACGGGGACGGAGAGCGGCAGCACGATCTTGCGGAAGATCGTGAAGTGGTCCGCACCGTCGATCCTGGCCGACTCGAACAGATCTGAGGGGAGGCCGGAGATGTAGTTGTGTAACAAGAAGATGGCAAACGGTAAGGCAAAGCCCGTATGGGTCAACCAAACCGCAGGTATCGTCCCCGCCAGATCCAGGTCGGGAAAGATCGTGAGTGTCTTGTCGATCAGCGGAAGCGTGATGTGTGCGCCGCCTGCATACATCTGCAGCAGCGGAATCAGCGACACCTGCGTCGGCACCGCCAGGAGCGCGACCGTGAAGATGAAGAGACCGTCTCTACCCCTGAAGTCGATCCAGGCGAATGCGTACGCCGCAAAGGCTGCGATGGCGATCGGGATGATCGTCGCCACCACGGCGATGGCCATCGAGTTCAACAACCCGTTCGCCACGCCTCCCGTTGCCTCGGAGCCGAGGACGTCCCGATAGTTGTCGAGCGTCAGCCCGGTGCCGTACCGCTCAGCGTCCTGGAAGAACAGCCACCATCCCGATCCGCGCTGGGCGTCGCGGCTGCGGAACGAGTTGATGAACAGCCCGAGAGTCGGAACCGTCCAGACGATGACCAGGAACCAAAGGATCCATGACGGAATCCCTCTGAGGAACCCAGCGACCCGACCGGTCAGCGGCTGGACTTCCTGGACACCCCACTCGGGTTCGGCCCGTGGCGTCGTATCGGTCGTCATCGCACCGCCTCCCGTTGCCGTTGCATTCTTCGGATGTTGATCCACATCACCGGCAGGACGCCGAGGAAGAGGATGAACGCCAGCGCAGAGCCAAGCCCGAAGTCCAGCTCGGTGAAGGCCCGCTGCCACATCTCATTTGCGAGCACTTGCGTGTCGAAGTTGCCGTTCGTCATCACCTTCGGGATGTCGAAGACCTTGAGGACCGTGACGATCAGCGTGGTCGTGACCACCCCGATCGTCGGGGCGATCGACGGCACTGTGATCCTCCAGAACACCTGCGACTCGGATGCGCCGTCGATCCCCGCCGCCTCGGTGAGGTCGGCCGGCACGCCTTTGATGGCGGCCGAGAAGATGACCATGGCGAATCCCGTCTGGATCCAGATGAACACCACCATCATCCAGAAGTTGTTGAACGGTGACTCCGTGAGGAAGAAGATCGGGCTCGCCACCGCAACGCCGTCGACGATCTCGACACCGCCGATCCCCGGGCCGAGGAAGCGGTAGATCAACCAGATCAGCGGCAGGGCGGCAACGATGGCTCCCGCCACGACCGAGCTCCGCCGCGCCTGGCGTCCCGTCCAGCCGATGTAGAGGATGCCGGCCACGATGACCGCCAGGATGAGGGCGATGATGATCGATGCGGTGTTGCTGGCGCTCCATTTCCCGATCTGCACCCAGATCGAGTTCAGCACACCGGTCTGCTCCTTCGTCTCTGGGCGGGCGATGTACATGAACCGCCAGATGATGCCCGCACCGACGAATGAGATCGCCATGGGCATGAAGATGAAGGACTTGGCGATGGTCTCGCCGCGACTTCGATCCGCCAGAACTGCAACTGCGAGACCTGCGCCGGTCGAGAAGAGTGTCACGGCGAAGATCCACCACAGGTTGTTGGAGATCGTGCCTCGCATCACCGCAAAGAAGGCGAAGCCCAGCAGGATGACCCCGAAGGCGAGCGCCGAGAGCGAGCCCCCGTTGATGCCGAAGCCTTCACCCGTGCGTTGCCCGGAGATCCGGGCAACCACGATCCCGATGATCAGGACCACCACACCAGCCCAGAAGAGCTGACTCGTGAACATGTTGGTCCAGTTCTCGAGGTTCAGGATGGTTGGGTCGGTGAAGATGTCGGCGTAGTTCGTGAGCCCGGTGAAGCTCAGGTCCACGGGCGGTCCCGATTGGAGCGACAAGAAGCCCGTCCGGATCAGCGGGATGATCAGCGTCATCGCGATGAAGGCCAAGGCAGGCGTCAGGAAGATGTACTTGCGTGATCCGAGGGCGATCTCCCGCCGGGCGTTGGCGTCGGGGTTCGGGAACGTGCCCACCCAGGCGCCGAACAAGGCGCCTCCAATCGTGGCTGCGATCACTGCCCACGCCTGATCGCCGCCTCCGAGATCGGGGACGAGGAACGCGCCGAAGACCCAGCCGAGCGCACCCCAGAACAGGGCGACCCGTGTCACCGACGCCGTTCTTCCTCTCACCGCCCAGATGCCGAAACCGATGGCGAGCCCGACGACCACCCCGACGACCAGCGCGACCGGGTCGAACTCGGGTCTCGTCGATGTCTTGAGCGTCGCCCCGATGAGGCCGCCGAGGACCGCTCCCGCCAGAGCCCCGATACCGAGGTGGAGCCGGGGGTCCGAGGTGAGCGACAAGGCATAGCCTGCGGCGGCCCCGATGATGGTTGCGACGATGGTCGTGGTGACCGGCTGATTGATGAGCCGATTCCCCCACAGCAGCCCGAAGAACGCGAGAGCGGAGCCACCCCCGATCAGTGCGCTGAATATCGACCACTTCCGGGGCGCGAGGTCGAAGAGGCGATTGGCTCCGACAAAGACGATTGCACTGATGCCCAGTGCAGCCACCACGCCCACGATCGTGATGACCAGGCGGTTGTCAAAGAGACCGTCCATGGCTCCCTTCCGTCACGGGTGCAGCCCAACATAGCAGGAGGACCCGAGGCAAGCAGCCCCGGGTCCTCCGTGTTCATGCGGGTGGTTCGACCACCCGTCGCTATGTCGCTACGAGCTCGGCCAGGAGGCCTGGATCGCGGCAAATGCGTCGGCAACGGTCTTGTCACCGTTGACGGCGCTCGTGCCCTCGGTCCAGAACGAACCAGCACCGACCGCTGCGGGCATCAGATCAGATGCGTCGAAGCGGGCCGGGTCAGCGTTCTGCAGCGTCTCGACGAAGAACTTCTCGAGATCGTTGTACACGCTGAGGTCCTGCTGCAGGTTTGCAGACAGGTAGCCGGAGTTCGCTCCGCCACCGACGCGGGCAGCCTGTGCACGCTGGCGCTCGGTCGAGTACTCGGCCGAGGTCAGGTACTGCATGACGGCCCACACCTCAGGAGCGTCACGGAATGCGGACACGTACGTGCCTGCCGTGAGCACCGGACGGGTGTCGTCAGCTGACGGGAAGTAGAAGGTGTCGATCTGCTGGCCTGGGCCAACCGTCGTGCCCTCAGGGAAGAAGGCAGCGAAGAACGACGCCTGACGGTGCATGGCGCAGTCACCGTTGGCGAGCGGCTCGCCGTTGTCTCCGAACGGAGTTGCGGCGATCGTGCCACCAGCGGCAAACGTGTTACCGGGCGTGTTCCAGATGTCGATGATCGTCTGACCGATCTCCTGGACGCGCTCATCGTCGAAGGTCACCTCGTTCGCGACCCACTGGTCGTAGAAGTCGGGACCCTGGAGACGAAGCGTGACGTCCTCCATCCAGTCGGTGAATGCCCAACCCGTTGCAGGGCCGGACTCGATGCCGACACACCACGGCGTGACGCCGTCGGCGATCATCTGCGTGGACAATGCCCACAGATCATCGAGGGTCGTCGGAACCGTGTATCCGCCGTCAGCGAAGATCTGGCTGTTGTACCAAACGACCGACTTCAGGTCGGTCTTGTTCGGGAGGGCCCACACCTCATCGAGGGCCGACACGGTCTCGAGGGTTCCACCAGGCCACTGAGGACGTGAGAAGTCCACGAGCTCTGCCGGGATCGGCAGGATGAAGCCCTGCGTACCGAAGTCGATGACCTTGCCAGGCTGCGGGAAGACCGCGATGTCCGGCGGGTTACCACCGGCCGCCTGAGCGTTGATCTGATCCGAGAAGTCACGAGCACCCGTGTAGGTGATCGTCATGCCGTTGGCCTCTGCGAAGATGTTCAGTGCATCCTGCATGGCGCCAGCCTCGTTGTCGCTGCTCTCGGGGCCGAAGACCGTGACGGCCGTGCCCTCGAGTGACGCAGCTGCAGTCGTCTCGGTGCTCTCGCCAGCCGTTGTGGTCGTGGCTTCGCCCGAATCTCCCTCATCGTCCGAACACGCTGCAACGATGAGCGCAAAGGCGAAGAGGAGAATGACGACACTGCGGAATCTCTTCATGAGCTCCCTCTCTGGTTGTCGCTAATGACGTGGTGGAAGGACCACCACCTGCGGCAGGGTAGTACCCACTGCGGGGGCACATCGTTGATTCGTGGTCAGATCTGGAAGTTTCTGGAGGTTCAGGTCGGTGTACCGGTGGTGATGAGACCGGGCGTAGCCTCCGGCGCAACCAGGAGCGAACGCGATGTCGGAGGCCTGATGGCGCGCATCATCATCTCGGAGTTCATCAGCGACGCAGGCCTGGACGTGCTCCGGGGCCACGACGTCGTCTACGACGAGTCGCTTGCCGATGACCCTGATCGTCTGCGTGTGCTCGTCGCGGGTGCCGAAGGTCTGATCGTTCGAAACCGCACCAGGGTGCCGGCGGACCTGGTCGAAGGGTCTCCCCCACTCAGAGTGGTCGGACGACTCGGTGTGGGGCTCGACAACATCGACGTCGAAGCGTGTCGGCGACGAGACGTCGAGGTGTGCGCAGCGTTCGGTGCGAACGCCGAATCGGTGGCCGAGTACGTGATCACGGCGGTTCTGCTGCTCATTCGAGGCGTCTTCATGGTCACCGACGACGTGATCGTCGGCCAGTGGCCGCGAACGAGCCTCCGCGGTCTCGAGGTTCGCGGCCGCACGCTCGGCTTGGTGGGCTTGGGTGACATCGGCCGACGCATCGCGCTGAGAGCGGGGAGTCTCGGCCTGGAGGTGATCGCACACGACCCGTATGTATCGCCCGCCGATGAGGCGTGGCAGCTGGCGCAGCGAGTGTCCTTGCATGATCTGTTCACGCGGGCTGATGCCGTCAGTGTCAACGTGCCGCTCACCGAAGAGACCGTGGGATTGGTCGGACCCGAGGTTCTG
>JASJCF010000083.1 GCA_030066265.1 Acidimicrobiia bacterium
CTTGTGGCTTCCGCCGTAGTAGGGCTCGATCAGGACGAAGCGCATCTACGGACCCTACGCCTGTCCCCCATCGTCGATCGAACGAGACGAGGCTTGCTCGTCACAGCTCCTTGCGGCCGGCGAGGGCGCGGCCCAGGGTGATCTCGTCTGCGTAGTCGAGGTCGCCACCCACCGGGAGGCCCGATGCGAGCCTGCTGACCCTGACACCGAGGGGCTTGAGCAGACGGGCGATGTACAGCGCCGTGGTGTCGCCTTCCACCGTCGGGTTGGTTGCGGCGATGATCTCGGTGATCCCCTCGGTCTCGACACGATCGACGAGCTCCTTCATCCGGAGGGTCTCAGGGCCGATCCCGGCTATCGGAGAGATGGCGCCGCCGAGGACGTGATACCGGCCCCGGAACTCCTGGGTCCGTTCGATCACCGGGATGTCCTGTGCACGTTCCACCACGCACACGATCGCCGGGTCCCGGCGGGCGTCGAGACAGATCGAGCACTCGTCTTCGGCGGTGACGTTGAAGCACCGTCGGCACAAGCGGACCGAGGCCTTCATCTCGATGATGGCGTCGGCGAGGCGCCGAGCATCGGCGTCTTCGGCGTTCAGCAGATGGAAGGCGAGCCTCTGGGCGCTCTTCTGGCCGACCCCCGGCAGGCGGGCGAACTCATCGATGAGGCGCTGGACCGGGGGCTCGAACATCAGCCGAGCATGCCCCCGAGGTCCATCCCGCCGGTGAGACCGCCCATCGAGCTCTCCGCGTCGGCATGCATCGCCGCCAGGGCCTGGTTGACGGCGGCCACCACGAGGTCCCCTGCGATCTCGGCATCATCGGGATCGAGGACCTCCGGATCGAACGTCACCGAGACGAGCTCACCGCTGCCTCGGACGACCGCCGTGACGACACCGCCACCGGCCGTGCCTTCGTAGGTCTTGTCGGCGAGCTCCTGTTGGGCCGCCATCATCTGCTGCTGCATCTGCTGGGCCTGCTGCATCAGCTGACGCATGTCTTTGGGCATTCGCGACATGCGCCGAGGGTAGCCCGCCCCGACACGACTCACCGGCACTGTCGTGAGGAGCTGAGGAGCTGAGGAGCTGAGGAGCTGAGGAGCCGTGAGCAGATTGTGCGAGCGAAGCTCGCTCCTTCTCACTCTCCCCCGGCTCCGCCGGGGATTCCTGCAGCGCGTTCTCTCCCTTGGGGAGAGATGCCGGTAGGCAGAGAGGGGCACTGTTCCAGAGACAATGGCCTGAAGCGAACCCGACTGCCCCCTCTACCCCCTTCGGGGGCATCTCCCCCACCAGGGGGAGATCGGTGCATTGCGTTCCCGTGTCCTTCTCCCGAGGGACATTGAAGGGGGGACCGGGGATGCGTGCGAGCGAAGCTCGCTCCTGTTCCGGTGGTCGCTGGGGAATCCGTCTCCGGTGACCGCTACCGTGCTTGGGGTATGCAGTATCAGGCGCTCTACCGCAAGTATCGGCCGCAGCGGTTCGATGAGGTCGTCGGTCAGGACCACGCCACGACGACGCTCGCGAGGGAGGTCGTCGAGGACAAGGTCGCCCATGCGTACCTGTTCACCGGGCCCCGTGGGACCGGGAAGACCACAACGGCCCGGCTGCTTGCGAAGTCCCTGAACTGCCCGAATCGCGGCGACGACGGCGAGCCTTGTAACGCTTGCCCTTCGTGCGAAGGCATCACCGACGGGACGTCGCTCGACGTGATCGAGTTGGACGCGGCCTCGCACAACAAGGTGGAAGACGTCCGGGAGATTCGGGTGAATGTCGGGACCGTGGCGGCGGCCGCGGGGGCGAGGCGGGTCTACATCCTCGACGAGGCACACATGCTGTCCCGGGCTGCGGGGAACGCGCTCCTCAAGACCCTCGAGGAGCCTCCCGAGCACGTGGTCTTCGTGCTTGCGACCACGGAGCCGTACAAGCTGCTCGACACGATCCGGTCGCGAGCTCAGCGGTTCGACTTCCACCCCGTGGCATCGGAGACGTTGATCTCGTATCTCGGCGAGATCTCCGATCGCGAGAGCTTCACCTACGACCATGCGGCGCTCGGGGCCGTGACGGCGCACGCCGGCGGGTCGGTGCGTGACGCCATGAGCCTGCTCGAGCAGGTCGCGGCGCTGGGAGCGGGATCTGTGACCACGGCCGGTGTGGAGCAGGCGCTCGGCCTCGCCGACCGCGAGAGCTACAGGAAGCTCCTCGAAGCCATCACCGCAGAGGACGCTCCTGCGGGCCTGACACTGATCTCGGAGATCTCACGCCAAGGAGCCGATCTCCGACGGTTCGTCGCTGATGCGATCGCATACCTGCGCGGCGTCTTCCTCGCCCAGTACGCCCCGAACATCGAAGACGTCGTCGATGCACCGAGCGAGACCATCGACGAGTGGCGGGCGGCTGCCTCCACCATCTCGAGCCGTGAGGTGCTCCGGGCGATCGACGAGTTGTCCGATGCGCTCCTACGCGTACGCGAGGGCAGGGAGGAGCGCCTGGTGGTGGAGCTCGCAGTTCTGCGTCTCACCAAGCCCGAGGTCGTCGAGGACGTGGATGCACTCTCGGCGCGGGTGGCGAAGCTCGAGCGCCAACTCCGTGCCGTCGAGCGGCACACCCCAGCCGAACCATCGAAGCAGGCCGAGCGGGCCGCCGAGCCCGAGGACCTCGAACCCGACCGACCCTTCGTCACACCTGCTGCCGAGACCTCCGCGCCCGCGCCCGAGACGGCAGCACCTCCTGAGCCCGAGCAGCAGCCACCCGCCCCACAGCCTGCGGCTGCGGAACCAGCAGCCGCCACCGTCACCCTGTCCGAGTTCGAGCGCATCTGGCCGGCCGTGGTGGCGACCATCCGTACCGACGTCGGTCCGCGCCGCCACGCCTTGCTCCGAGAGGCGTCCCCGGTCGAGATCGACGGCGACACGGTGGTCTTCGAGGTCGCTGCGCACATGCACTTCCACCTGGAGCAGTTGAAGGCCGATACGGCCCTCGCCGAGGCGATCTCAGCGGCTGCGGCTGACGAGCTCGGCACACCCTTGTCGATCCGCTATCGAGCCGCCGACACCCCTGAGGCGCCAGAAGCCGAGCCCGAGCGGGCGCCGGACAAGGAAGACCTCGTTGTCGCGAGCTCCGATGCCGCCGACCCCACGAACACCGTGCTCGACATCCTCGGCGGCGAGGTGGTCGCCGACAGTTCATCGGAGTGAGCAGGGGTTTGCGGCTCGGCATCGATCTCGACGGCGTCGTTGCCGACTTCAACCGGGGTTGGATGTCGCTGTACAACCGCGATTTCGACACCGCCCTCACCCCGGACCTGGTCACCACGTGGGATGCGATGATCGACCTCACGCACTTCGAAGCCATGAGCGAGTTCTGGGAGTGGGCGCACCCTCACGGCGAGGACGGGCTGTTCCGCGGCCTGCCGGTGTATCCGGACGCACTGCCGACGCTCGCCCGCCTCGCCCGCAATCACGAGATCGTCATCATCACCACGAAGCCGCCCGGAACCGAGGCCGCCACGTTCTCGTGGATCGGCGATCACGCCATACCGACACGAGAAGTCCACATCACGGGCCGCAAGTGGACCGTCGAATGCGACGTCTACCTCGACGACGGGCCGCACAACCTCCGGGCACTCGTTCGGGAACGTCCCGACCGGACCACCTGTCGGTTCGTCCGGCCGTGGAACGCACCCGTAGACGGCGCCATCGACATCGATTCGTGGGACACATTCGAGGCTCTGGTGGATCAGCGGTACTGCTGAGGCGGGCCGAATCATCGCCAGCGACTCGGCCGAGCAGATCGGTAAGCGGTAAAGTCAGGATTGGCCATGGGGCCGGGCCGGCCCTGTGCACACAGACAAGGGAGACAGGAATGCGTATACGAAGTCTCATCGGACTGTTGCTCGCCTTGATGCTCGTCATGGCGGCATGTAGCTCCGACGACGCAGACGATACGACGACAACGACAGCGGCCGAGACCACCACGACGGCGGCCGAGACCACGACGACCGCGGCAGAGACCACAACCACCGAGGCAGCCGCCCCGGATGTGGGCACTGCCGAGAATCCGATTCAGGTGCTCTTCGTACCGTCGGTGAGCGCAGAGGAGATCATCGCCGGTGGCGAGCTGTTGAGGGTGGCCCTCGAAGAGGCAACCGGCCTCACGTTCGAGGTCAGCGTCCCGACGTCGTATGCGGCGACGATCAACGAGATATGCGCATCGCCTGCGAACACCATCGGGTTCATCCCCGCACAGGCATACGTGCTCGGCAACGAGCTGTGTGGCATCGAGGTGGCGTTGAAGTCGCTGCGCTTCGGCTACACCGAGTACTGGGCTCAGTTCATCACCCAGCGTGACAACGACGAGATCAGCACGCTCGAAGACATCGCAGGCAAGACGTGGGCGTACCCCGATGCGACCTCGACATCTGGCTTCCTCGTCCCGAGTGGTCTCTTGTCCACGCTCGGAATTGCTCCCGGTGAGTCGTTCGAGGCCGGTGGTCACTCCGCCGTCGCCCGGGCGATCTACAACGGAGAGGCCGAGGTCGGCACGACGTTCTTCAGCCCGGCCGTGACCGCCGAGCGCGACGTGCTGTGGGACGGCACTGCGGCCGGCGCTGACGTGCCGGACGATCTCGTTGCCGACTGCGGCCTGGACGCCGAGGGCGAGATCCTCTGTGGCGAGGACTACTTCCCGCGTGACGCACGGCGCAACATCCGCGAGGAGGCGCCGGACGTGATCCAGAAGGTGAAGATCTTCGCACTGTCGGATCCGATCCCGAATGACACCATGAGCTACGGCTCCGAGTTCCCGGCGGAGCTCGCGACCAGCATCACGCAGGCGATGAAGGCCTACGCGGTCAACGACCCGGACGGCTTCGAAGCAGCATTCGACGCCTACTCCTGGAGTGGAGTGGACGACACGAACGATGCTGAGTTCGACTTCATCCGCCAGCTCGTGCAGCAGCTCGGTATCACGGTCGACGACCTCTAAGTCGATCACCATCAACGCTCGGGGGCGGGCACCGAACGTGCCCGCCCCCGGCACCAACCCCCGAAGGTGAGATCCAGTACATGCTGAAGGTCGAGAACCTCACCAAGGTCTACGACGGCGGCGTCCAGGCGCTGACCGACGTCAGTTTCGAAGTGCAAGAGGGCGAGTTCCTCGCTGTCATCGGCCTCAGCGGATCCGGCAAGTCGACCCTCCTGCGGTGCATCAATCGGCTCATCGAGCCGACCGAGGGGACGATTCTCTGGGACGATGTCGACATCACGGCGGCGAGCCAGGAGGAACTCCGACGCATCCGCCGCCGCATCGGCATGGTCTTCCAACACTTCAACCTGGTCACCCGATCGAAGGTGATCACCAACGTTCTCGCAGGGCGCCTCGGGTATGTGAGCCCTGCCCTGAGCATCATCAACCGCTTCCCGGCAGCGGACATGGACAAGGCCCATGCCCAGCTCGACCGGGTCGGGCTCGGCGACAAGGCCGAGTCACGCGCCGACGAGCTCAGCGGAGGCCAGCAGCAGCGTGTGGGCGTGGCCCGCGCAATGATGCAGGACCCGGAGATGATGCTCGCCGATGAGCCTGTGGCCAGCCTCGATCCCGTCCTCGCTCACAGCATCATGCAATACCTCGAGAACATCAACGACGAGGACGGCGTCACCGTGCTGTGCTCGCTCCACTTCCTCGATCTCGTCCACCGCTACGCCGACCGCGTCATCGCCCTGAACGAAGGCCAGCTGGTGTTCGAAGGCCGGCCCGAGGAGATCGACGACGCCAAGTTCAAGGAGATCTACGGGAGAGAGGCTGAGCGCGTTGGTTGACCTCGACGAAGCCCGCACCGGAGAGGAAGCACCACCCGAGGAACCGGGTTCGCCGCCGACGAAGGAGGGCCGAAGGCCCTTCCGGCGAGTCCTGATCATCGTCATCGCGATCCTCGCCGTCGTCCTCTTGTATGCGTTCGCCTTCGATCGGACGAACGTCGAGCTCGACGAGATCCAGTCCGAGACGCGCCAAGAGCAGCTCTTCCGCATCTTGCGCGCGCTCGTGCGACCCGACCTCATCACGTACGACACGGAGGACCTCGCTCTGCCTGTCAATGTGTTCGTGCCGTGCAACGGGGCGTCGACCGCCCCCGTCTCATCCGAAACGGAAGGGCGGACGCTCACGGTGACGCCGGGGTGCGCCTCGCCAGGCGAATCGATGACGGCCAGCGGCACCGGCTACAACGCCGGGGACGAGGTGAGGGTTCAGTTCATCCCCGTGTCGGACTTCGATGTCATCCTTCCCATCGAACGCGTCACCGTCGCCGAAGACGGAACGTGGTCCTCGACGTTCGAGGCACCCGAACGAGAGTCCGCCGAGCCGCAGCAGGTCGTTGCGGTCACGAACGTCAACGTGGGCTCGTGGTTCAATCGCCAGCCCGTCTGGACGGACACCAACCTCAACGGCATCGAGGATCCCACGGTCCTCCCCGACTCGGATGCCGCACTCTCGGTGTCGCCGTTGGTCCTTCCCGAGTTCACCATTCGATCGCCGGGAGGCGCCGCCCTCGTCGACGAGAATCGCAACGTGCTCCAGTTCGTGAGCTGGGGCGGCTCATTCGAGGCGACGAACGGGCCGGCCGTGGCGCTCGAGAGCACCGACGTGGGCGGGGACGCCTTCGTGGATGCATCCGTCGAATCGATGCAGTTGGCGGGGACGGGCGCCGTGGTCGACGACTTCGCCTGGACGGGACCTGCCGGTCAGAGTTTCGACTCGCTGAACGCAGGCCAGACCGCAGACGGCGACGCGGACGGCGAGGTGTTCATCAACGAGCTCGCCTTCGAGGGCACCTCGACGGTGGAACTCGCCGGGCCCCCGGGCACCAGCCTCGAGGGCTTGTCCATCACGTTCTACGACGCCGATGGAGGCGGGCAATACAAGTCGGTCGGCCTCACCGACAGATCCGATCTCTCGCCCCGCCTGTCGGACAACGCCATCGCAACGTGGAACCGCATCGTCGAGACGGTGATGTTGGCGCTCCTGGCCACCACCGTCGGTACGTGTCTTGCCGTGCCGATCAGCTTCTTCGCTGCGAAGAACCTCATGCGCGAGATCTCCGTTCCGGTGATCAACCTCGCGCTCGTGCTCCTGGCCATCCTCATCGGTCTCGTCCTCGGTCCGGTCGTGGCTGGTTGGGCGAGATCGGTCAGTGACGTCATCGCGGTCAATGCGTGGACTGCTGCGCTGGGCATCGTCGTCATCGGCGCAGCAATTCGGTACGGAATCCGATGGACGGTGCCTGAGGTCGAGGAGGCCAACCCGCCGATGGGCCTGCGAGTGGCGCGTGCCTCGGTGATGATCGCCTCGGCGTTCGGCTTCCTCGTGATTGCATTCCTGGTCGGTGAAGTCATGCAGGCATTCGGCCAGTGGATGGCACGGTGGCTGCCGATCATGGTGTTCCTCGGCACCTTCGTATCCACGCTCGGCGAGATCATCGGCATCCTGGTGGCAATCGTCGCCGCGTTCCTGGCAGCAGGAGGTTTGGCGATCGCTGCCAGCCATCTCGGGTACTACCTGCGGGCGAACTTCGACCGCAGAACGGTGAACGCGATCACGTTCGTCGCCTCGGCGATCGCCGGCTTCGCAGCCGGCGCGGCCGTGGGGGCGATCATCTCCTGGTTCGGCAACTTCGACGACAACACCCTGGCGATCGCCATCCCGGCGGGTATCGGCGCCCTGCTCGGTGTCATCCTTGCCGCACGGGCGTTGCGGAGAGAGACGCAGAACGTCGGCCTCACGGTGTACTTCGGGGCTCGCACCCTCTTCAACGGGCTTCGTTCGATCGAGCCGCTGGTGATGGTCATCATCTTCGTGGTGTGGGTGGGTATCGGCCCGTTCGCCGGTGCACTCGCACTTGCGCTGCACACCACGGCGGCCCTCGCCAAGCTGTACTCGGAGCAGGTCGAGAGCATCGAGAGCGGCCCGCTCGAGGCCGTGCGGGCCACGGGGGCGACGCGCATGCAGACGGTGATCTACGCCGTCGTGCCCCAGATCGTGGCGCCGTACATCTCGTTCACGATGTACCGCTGGGACATCAATGTGCGCATGTCGACGATCATCGGTTTCGCCGGTGGTGGTGGCATCGGCTTCCTGTTGCAGCAGAACATCAACCTGTTGCAGTACCGGGCCGCAGCCGCGCAGATGCTTGCGATTGCGATCGTGGTGGCGACGATGGACTACATCTCCTCCAGGCTCCGCGAACGGTTCGTGTGATCGGCGGTCGCCGTTGAGCAGGGCGTTCCGCCTCCGTACCCGCACCGACGCCGAAGCCATCGAGCGCCAGGTGCTGGCCCCGGGCGCCATGTATTCGGCGGACACCAAGGGCCGGGCGGTACCCGAAGAGCCGGATGAATGGCGGACTCCCTTCGAGCGGGATCGGGCCAGGATCCTCCACTCGAAGGCGTTCCGGAGGCTGAAGCACAAGACCCAGGTGTTCATGAATCCGGAGGGCGATCACTTCGTCACCCGGATGAGCCACACCCTGCAGGTCACCCAGATCGGCGGGGCGATCGCCAGGGCGTTGTCACTGAATGTCCCCCTCACCGAGGCGGTGTGTCTCGGGCACGACGTCGGCCATTCGCCGTTCGGGCACACCGGCGAGGATGCCCTGTCGACCTTCGTCGACGGCGACTGGCGGCACTCTGACCAGTCGGTTCGGATCTTCGAAGTCCTCGAGCCGCTGAATCTGACGCATGAGGTCCTCGACGGCATCCGCACCCACCCTTGGAGGGTGGGTGAGCAAGCCGAGACGCACGAGGGCAACATCGTCAAGTTCGCGGATCGCATCGCCTACCTGGCGCACGATGCCGAGGATGCCCTGCGGGCGGGCGTCTTGGACCGTTCGTCGTTCCCCGACGACGTCGTCTTGATGTTCGGTGAGCCGGGGAGGGAATGGGTCTCGACGATGGTGCGATCCGTCGTGGAGGAGTCGTACCGCCAGAACGAGATCACGATGGAGCCACACCTCCTCGAGGTCATGAACGACCTCCGCGCCTTCATGTTCGACCGCGTCTACCTGCGCCACGAGGCTGAGAGCCAACGCCTCCGGGCGACCCAGATCGTCCGTGACCTCGTCACCTACTACCTCGAGCACCTCGACGAGGTCCCCGACACCTACCGCCACGACGAGGCCGACGATCTCACCCAGGTGATCGACTACGTGGCCGGCATGACCGACCGCTACGCCATCCGCACCCACGACACCCTCTTCCGCCCCCAACTCTTCTGACTTCCAAGTCACTCGGCCCGGCTCATCCATTGACTCTCCCCCACCGCCGGTGGGGGAGATGGCGGCAGCCAGAGGGGGCCAGCTGATGGCGTCATGGTGGTCAACACGATCGAAGTGGTGGGCTGGCCCCCTCTGTCCGATCGGGCGTTCGCCCTCCGGACATCTCCCCCGGCGTAGCCGGGGGAGAGTCAATGTCGGTACCGCCTAGGGTCGTTGCCGTGACGGACACCGATGCATTCGACGAGACGGTCCGGCTGGCGATCTACGTTCACTTCGCCGAGTCGGGTAGGGCTCCGACACGGACGTACCTCGCTGAGACGACCGACTCGAGCCCTGTCGATGTGGGCCGTTCGATCGGGCGGCTTGCCGAGGAGCGGCATCTGGCGCTGAACGATGCCGGCGACATCGTCATGGCG
>JASJCF010000084.1 GCA_030066265.1 Acidimicrobiia bacterium
CGTGTTTCTCTCCCGTGGGGAGAGATGCCCGGCAGGGCAGAGAGGGGCGCATGGCCGGATGCGATCGTGCGTGTTTCTCTCCCGTGGGGAGAGATGCCCGGCAGGGCAGAGAGGGGCGCATGGCCGGATGCGATCGTGCGTGTTTCTCTCCCGTGGGGAGAGATGCCCGGCAGGGCAGAGAGGGGCGCATGGCCAGATGCAGCTGAGTGGTGTGCAAGTTGGAGCGAACCGCGCTGCCCCCTCTGCCCCCTACGGGGGCATCTCCCCCACAGGGGGAGAACGGAGGTGTGCTGCCCCCTCTGCCCCCTACGGGGGCATCTCCCCCACAGGGGGAGAACGGCGGTGTGCTGCCCCCTCTGCCCCCTTCGGGGGCATCTCCCCCACGGGGGGAGAAGGGTCGCAGGAAGACATCTCACGGCTGTTCGGTATGTAGGTAGCTGTACCCGAATCGGCCCTTGATGCAGAGGTTGCCCTTCGTGACGTCGTGGTCGAGCGGCGAGGTGACCTTGACGATCCGGTTGTCCTGGACGTGGAGGTCGAGGTTGCAGCCGACGCCGCAGAAGCTGCACACCGTCCGGGTGACGGTCTGCTCTTCGGCATCCCAGGTACCAGCCCTGCGCATGTCGAATTCGTCCCTGCCCATCAAGGCTCCGGTGGGGCACACGGCGACACAGTTCCCGCAGTAGACGCAGGCGGACTCGGGAAGCGTGATGTCGTACTCCGTTGAGATCGACGAGTGGAGGCCGCGCCCGGCGACGTCGATGGCGAACGTGTTCTGTGCTTCCTCGCCGCAGACGACCACACAGCGGTAGCACATGATGCATTTGTCGTAGTCACGGACGTACAGGTCGTCCTCGATCTTCACCTGGTCGGTGCGGTGGTGCCCGCCTGCGAACCGCTCGACGTCCACGTGGTGGCGCTCCATGTGCCGCACCGTTTCGTCATCCACGAGAGAGAGATCCACGGCCGATGCGAGCAGCTCGTAGATGGTGGTCCGGGCGGCTACGACCCGATCGGACTCCGTCTCGATGGTCATGCCGTCGTCCACCACCCGCGAGCACGAAGGCACCAGCGTTCGCGAGCCCTCCACCTCAACCACGCACACGCGACACGAGTTGATCGGCTTGGCCGTCTCGAGGTAGCAGAGCGTCGGGACGTCCGCACCGGCTTCCTGGCATGCCTCGAGCACGGTGCTGCCCTCGGCGATCGAGACGGAGCGACCGTCGATGGTCGCCTCGACGAGGGCCACCGGATCGGGTATCCGTTGCTCGATCATTGGTCCGCCCCGATCAGTCCGACCTCGATCGCCGTCTGCACGGCGTTGCTTGCGAACTGTCCCAATCCACAGATGGAGGCGTCGCGTAGCGTCCCGTCGATCTGATGCAGGAGTCGCAGCTCACGGTCCAGCGGAGCTCCTCCTTCGATCCTCTCGATCGATTCCTCCTGGCGCACGGTCCCGACCCGGCATGGGACGCACAGACCGCACGACTCCTCGCTGAAGAAGTGGGCGATCCGCTTGACGATCGACAGCATGTCGACGCTCTCGTTGAACACCAGCACCACGCCGCTGCCGAGGGAGATCCCGGATTCGGTGGTGTCCTCGAAGGTGAGGGGGATGTCGAGCTGGTCCTTCGTCAAGAACGAGCCCGCTGCGCCGCCGACGAGAACCGCCGTGAGCTCTCCGTCGATGCCGCCGGCCATCTCGATCAGGTCGTTGGTGGTCACCCCGAAGGGTGCCTCGTACACCCCGGGTTCCCGCACGTTCCCCGACACGCAGAACAGCTTCGGTCCGGTCGAGGATGCGGTGCCGATCTCGGCGAAGGCGGCTCCACCCGACAGCACGATGTCGGGGACGTTCATCAGCGATTCGACGTTGTTGACGAGCGTCGGTCTCCCGAAGAGCCCCGCCTGGGTGGGGAACGGCGGCTTCTGTCTGGGCTCTCCACGAAAGCCCTCGATGGAGTTGAACAGGGCCGTCTCCTCACCGCATATGTACGCGCCCGCTCCCTTCCTAATCTCGATGTCGAACGAGAACTCGGATCCGGCGATAGTGGGCCCGAGGTAGCCGGCGCCACGCAGCTCGGCGAGGGCGTCGTCGACCCTCCGGAGGGCCACCGGGTACTCACCCCGGATGTACACGTACCCCCGCGATGCACCAACGGCGTATCCCGCGATGGTCAGGGCCTCGAGGAGGCTGAACGGGTCGGCCTCCATGAGCACCCGATCCTTGAAGGTGCCCGGCTCGGATTCGTCGGCGTTGCACACGACGTACTTGGGCCCGTTCTCCTCGGACACGGCCCTCCATTTGATCCCCGCCGGGAAGGCGGCGCCACCGCGGCCGCGCAGCCCGCTTGCCTCGATCTCGTCCACGACGTCACTCGGTCTGCCTCCCAGGGCCCTGCGAAGCGCCGCCAGGCCACCCTGGGACTCGTGATGGTCCAAGGTCAGCGTCGTCGTTGCGAGCAGGCGCGTATCGGATCGCGCTGGCGTGGGCTCCACCGAGCCCGATGGATCCTGCGTCGAGAGGGCGTCGATGATCTGTGCGGGTGTTGCCGGCGCGATGGTGATGTCCTCGCCACCGGCGATCTGGATGTAGGCAGCCGAGCCCTTCTCGCACTGCCCGAGGCAGGGCGACCGCACCCAGGCCGCAGCGCTCCCGAATTCGCCCGGTCGTCCCAGCTGATCTCGCAGCTCGGTGATCATCGGGTCGACGCCTGCCGCTTTGCAGGCGATGTCGTCGCACACGTTGGCCACCCTCGGTGGACGAGGCTCGGTGGCGATGAGGTCGTAGAACTGGGCGACGCCATATGCCTCGGCGGGGCTGACGGGGAGGCGGCGTCCGATTTCGTTGATCGCCCCGTGGCTCACCCACCCGATCTCGCCCTGGACGGCGTTGAGGACCGGGAGGAGGAGATGTCGGCGGTCCGCAGCTGCTGCCAGGCCTCCGTATGCCACGTGGTCGCCGTCGGCTCCGGCCGGCGAGGTCATCCCCGGCGGTGTTCGCTCGCCGAGGACGGCGTCGATTGCCGCTCGCTCGGCCGGTGTCGCCTCGTGATGGGTGAACTGGAAGTCGATGAGCTACCTCACGTCGTCTCGATCCGCACCGCCGTCGCCTTGAACTCGGCAGTTCCCGACTTGGGATCCCAGGCGTCGAGGGTCAAGGTGTTGACGTCGGCATCGTCAGGTGAGTGGATCGCCATGAACACGAGACCCTGGCGAAGCCCGTCGGTCAGGCGCACGGGCACCTCGATCGACCCACGTCGGGAGGTGACCCGAACGAGGTCGCCGGCCACTGCGCCGAGATCGGCGGCTTGCTCAGGCGACATGTCGATGACCGCCCCATGCCGGATGGGTGACCGGTACCCGCCGGACTGGACGCCCGTGTTGTAGCCGTCGAGGCGCCGCCCGGTGGTGAGGCGGATGGGATAGTCGTCGCTGAGCGGATCCACCGGTGGAGCCCACTCCACGACCGAGAAGGGCGCAGGCTCTCGGGGAAGCGGGTCCTCCCAGAGCCATCCGTGGAGGAACCGGGTACCGGGGTGGTCGTCGGCCGGACACGGCCATTGGATGCCACCGAGCTGATCGATGCGCTCGTACGACATGCCTGCGTGCATCGGCGACAGTCCCCGCAGCTCATCCCAGATGCGCTCGGCGTCGGGCGTGCCCCAGTCGTGCCCCATGGCCGAAGCGAGCGCGAACAGGATGGCGAGATCGTCGCGTGCCTCGCCGGGTGGATCGAGCGCCTTGCGAACCCGCTGTACTCGCCGCTCGGACGACGTGACGGTCCCGTCGGTCTCGGCCCATCCTGCTGCCGCCGGCAGCACCACATCGGCGAGGTGAGCGGTCTTGGTGAGGAAGAGGTCCTGGACGATGAGGAAGTCGAGGCCCTCGAGCAGTTCGACGGCCCGGCCCGTGTCCGCCTCGGATTGGGCGGGATTCTCCCCGACGATGTACATGGCTGTGATGTCGCCGCGTTCCATGGCATCGAACATCTGGGTGACGTGCCATCCGGGCTCGGGCGGGATGGCCGTCTCGTAGACCGCTTCGAACTTGGCTCGTGCGTCCGCGTCGACCACGTCCTGGAAACCCGGGAGCTTGTTCGGCAGGGCGCCCATGTCCCCGCCACCCTGGACGTTGTTCTGGCCGCGGATGGGGACCAGCCCCGACCCGTATCGGCCGACGTGGCCGGTCAACAGGGCGAGATTGATGAGGGCGAGCACGTTGTCGGTGGCGTTGTGGTGCTCGGTGATGCCGAGGGTCCAGCACAACTGTGCCGTCTCGGCTCGGGCATAGTCGTGGGCCAGGGACCGGATGGCTTGAGCCGGCACGCCGGTGATCGCCTCTGCGTGATCCAGCGTGTAGGGCTCCACTGCGGCGGCGAATTCGTCGAATCCGGAGGTTGCGTGCTCGATGAATGCGGTGTTCGTCAGCCCTGCGGCGATGATCTCGCGGGCCACGGCATTGGCGAGAGCGATGTCGGACCCGACGTCGATACCGAGCCACACGTCCGCCCACTTCGCCGATTCGGTCCGCCTGGGATCGACCGCATACATGCGGGCGCCGTTGTGGACCCCGGTGAGGAGGTGATGGAAGAAGATCGGGTGCGCTGAGCGCGCGTTCGAGCCCCACAGCACGATGAGGTCCGTCGTTTCGATCTCTTCGTACGACGACGTCCCACCGCCTGCCCCGAACACTGTCGCCAGACCGGCGACGGAAGGAGCGTGTCAGGTGCGGTTGCAGCTGTCGATGTTGTTCGTGTGGAGAACCGTCCGCGCGAACTTCTGTGCCGTGTAGTTCATCTCGTTCGTGCCCTTCGAGCACGAGAACATGCCAACCGTCGAGCCGGTTGCAGCTCCGAGCCCGGAGGCGGCCCGCTGCAGGGCCTCGTCCCAGGAGGCAGGCCTGAGTTCGCCATCGTCCCGAACGAGTGGCGTGGTGAGTCGTTCGTATCGCCGTCCCATCTCACCTCCTTCCCGCGGAGGCGACAGTACCAGCGCCAACCCGCCGGTTCCGCGGGGGCGCCAGCGCGGCCGGCGTCAGACCGGAGGATCGTCTGAGTGAGCCTCGAGCCTCGAGTCTCGAGTTCTCCCCCGGCTCCGCCGGGGACGAAGAGGTCGGGTCTCCAATTCTCACTCTCCCCCGGCTTCGCCGGGGGAGATGTCCGGTGGGCGGAAGCCCGGCGGACAGAGGGGGCCAGCCCACCCCGTTGAGTTGGCTTGCCAGGGCCAGGCGATCTCGCTCCGATCCGGACACGGCCGTCAATCGGTCAAGCGTGACCCAACCGATCAGATGGGCAGCTCAGCCGTCGATGAAGGCCCTGGTACGGGCGCCGATCTCCGCTGGGAAGTCCAGCCACGGGAGGTGCCCGGCGTCCGGGATCATCTCGAGGGTGACGTTCGGCATGGGGTCGGTGGTCCGTTCCGCCACGTCGGCACCTCCGAAGCCATCATCTTCGCCCCACAGGAAGAGCGTCGGTGCCTCGACTGCACCGAGGGTCGCATCGGTGAGTGTCAGGGACGGATCAATGCCGGTCTTGCGGGACACGGCCATGCCGATGAGGTCGCCGTCGTTGCGCATGGTGTCCGTGTAGCGCTGGAGGTCGAGGTACCAGTCGGTGAAGGTGTCGGGGATCCTTCCTGCATCGATGCTCTTACCGTGCCCGATCTGGCGCATGATGTCGTTGCTGACCTTGCGGCTCGGGGGCAGGACACCCGTCACTCGACGGAACAGCGTGCTCGACATCATCGTCATGAACTTCGGGAGGAGCATGCCCGGTGCCATGGCGGGGCACGCCATCTGGACCATGCGCCCGAACCGATCCGGGGCATTGGCCGCCGATCGGATTGCGATGTACCCGCCGAGGGATGAAGCGACGATGTGGAGACGCTCGAATCCGAGCGCATCTGCGATGTCGGAGACGAATCGGTCCGAGTGCCGGACGAAGTCGTGGACGTCTTCGAGATCCGCATACGGCGCACTCAGGCCAGTCCCAGGCCGGTCGACCAGCAGGCACTGGTATCCGTCGAATGCGCCCACGATGGGTGCCCAGGTGGACCCGGAGTTCGGGCCTCCATGGATGAACAGGACCGGCTCTCCGGACCCGATGATCTGCACCCGGACGTCGGTTCCGGAGGAGGCGAGGGTCACCACCTTCTCATTCGGCTGGACCCCGACGTCCGTCCAGAGCCGCTGCTCCGCTTGTCGATACTTCGCTTCGTTCATGGCTGTCCTCCTCGTGACATACGCTATGTCGTCTTGACATAACGTGTGGCACCATGTCATACTCTGTGACATCACGTCAAGGGGTATTTCGTGGCGAAGCGCACAAATCAGACGGATCGGACCAGAACGGCGATCATCGAGGCTGCCGGGGAGATGCTGTTCGGGTCGAGCCGACCCGAGGACTTCACGATGCAGAGCGTCGCCGACACAGCCGGCGTGTCGCATCGCACCCTGTATCGACACTTCGAGAGCCGGGAGGCTCTGATCAATGCCGTCGGCAAGAGCTTCGACGCCGACATGGTCGAGGCGGTGGCCAGTGACGTCCTGGAGTCGTTCCAGAAGTGGACCGACGCCGTCGAGGACATCGTCCGTTTCGGCCGGCTCCACCACGACGTCCTGCGCAAGGTGACCGCCTTCTCGGTCATCAACGGTGATTGGCGCAGCGATCGCGATGAGGCCTACTGGCGGATGTTCCGAGCCGAGTTCCCGCATCTCGATGAGGCGGAGGCCCGCCAGGACTTCGCCATCTTCCGGCATGTGCTCGGCTCTGCGAGCAGCGTGATGATCGGTGAACGCTTCGATCTGGAACCCGACGAGGTCGCTGCCGCCATGACTCGCGGCGTGTGGGCGTTGATGGTCGACATCCGACGACGAGATGAGGAAGCCAAGACGAGAGGGGAAGGCTCGTGACGATGGCAGGAGAACGTGTATTGACCGTGGAGATCGCCGACGGGGGAGACTCCAAGACCGTCGGGGGGAAAGCAGCTGGCCTCAGCCGACTCGCAGAGCGCGACTTGCCCGTGCCGCCCGGACTGATCATCCCGGTGGGGGTGCCGGATGCGGACCTCGAAGCGGCTGCGATCGAGATCGCACGACGATTCCCCGGCGAGAGGCTCGCCGTGCGGTCGTCCGCCGTCGCCGAGGATCTCGCAGAGGCCTCCTTCGCCGGTCAGTACGAGACCGTGCTCGGCGTTCATGCTGATCCGGACGGCATCGCCGCGGCTGCCCGGCGTGTCCGCTCGTCGGTGGACGCATCCCATGTGGGTGGCTACGCAGGGTCGCGGCCGGCGGGGATGGCCGTGCTGGTCATGCCCATGGTCGACGCAGCCAAGGCAGGGGTGGCGTTCACGAGGGACCCGCTCACGGGCGAATCCGTGGTGGTCGTCGAGGCGGTCGAGGGTCTGGGCGACCGTCTCGCATCCGGTGAGGCGAGTGGGGAGCGGTGGAGGGTGGCGGCTTCCGCCGAGCCCGAGTCGGGGTCTGACGTCCTCGATCCTGATGAGGCAGCCTCGGTGGCTTCGCTCGCGCTCCGGTGTGAGGAGGCGCTCGGGACCGCGCAGGACATCGAGTGGGCCATCACCGCCGACGGCGGTGTCGTGCTGCTCCAATCGCGCCCCATCACCACCGTCGATGACGTCGAACCGATCCCGATGGACGACCCGATCCCGCCGGGGCCCTGGGAGTGGGACTCGACCCACAACCGCCTCCCGGTGACGCCCCTCACGAGCTCCACCTTCGCGCCGGCGTTCGCTGCGGCCAGCCGGAACCTGGCGGAGACCTACGGAATCCCGGCGAGCCACCTCGAGATGCGGGCGATCAACGGGTACCTCTACATCCAGGTGGTCCCACCTGCGGGCAAGCCGGGCCAGCCGAATCCCCCCGCGTTCGTGATGCGAGCGATGTTCAACGTCATTCCTCTTCTACGAAGTCGGCGCAAGGCCGCGCAGCGGGCCATGTCCGAGCGGGTGGATCGGAGCCTGCGTGCCGAATGGATGTCCGAGGTCAAGCCCCAGACCGAGGCGACACTCGATCGTTGGTTCGACGTTTCGCTGAGCGATCTCTCCGATGCTCAGCTCGCCGAACTGCTCGTCGAAGCGGTTGAGCTCCAACGAGCCACGTTCGGCTGGAACATGGTGACCGATCCGTCGTATCTCTTGCCCCTCGCCGACCTGCACGGTTTCGTCGAAGAGCACTTCGGGCGAGGCATGGAGACGACGACCCGGCTGCTCGCCGGTGCGAGCCCCTCGGAGTACCTCGAGTCGGCTCTGCACGTGGCCGCGGTCATGTCGCCCGAGGAGAAGGCTGCGGCCGAGGCTGGCGGAGGCATCCACGCTCTCGGCACGGAGGCTGCGGTGGCATACGAAGCACACCTGCGTGCGCACGGACAGAAGGTCAGGGGCTTCGATCTGTCCAATGCCACCCACCTCGAGGATGCAGATCGGGAGCTCGCTCGCATCGCCACGATGCGTGCTCCCGATGATCCGTCGATCCAAGCGGCGAACCTCGCAGACGACTTGCGATCGCAGCTCGGGACGGAGGCCGCCGCGGAATTCGACCAGCTTCTCGCTGAAGCGCGAGCCACCTACCCCATCCGCGAGGCGGGAGAGGGTGTGCACGGTCGCGTCATGGGCGTTGTGCGTCTCGCGGCGCTCGAGGCCGGCGATCGGATGGTCCGATCGGGAAACCTCGTCGACCGCGAACACGTCGTGTTCTTGGAGCTGGACGAGCTCACCTCATGGCTCGACTCGCGGCACGACGTCAGCGACGTCATCCGGATTCGGCGAGGGAACGACCTGTGGGCGAAGGGGAGATCTCCCGAGCCGTACCTCGGTCCCGAGGTGCCGATGCCACCCCTGGAGGCGTTTCCCCCCGAAGTCCGTTCGGTGATGCGGATGTTCGAGATCATCTCCACCCACGACATGCGCCCGGCCGACCTCGCCGATGGAGTCGACGGTGTACCTGCCTCGCCCGGTGTGTACACGGGCCCGGTCCGTCTCGTCGAGGGTCCGCACGAGTTCCACAAGGTGCAGCAAGGGGACGTCCTGGTAGCGCCGATCACCATGTCGCCGTGGGAGGTGCTGTTCCCCCACGTCGGCGCCCTCGTCACCGAAGGCGGAGGGCTTCTCTCCCACCCGGCGATCGTGGCACGCGAGTACAGCCTGCCTGCCATCGTCGGGTGCGAAGGGGCCATGGCGAGATTCCACGATGGACAGATCGTCCGGGTCGACGGAGCAGCCGGCACCGTCACACCCGTCGAGGCGGACTGACCGATGTCGGATCTCGACCGCATGCGACGACACCACCCCTGCGGCTGCCGGCCCCCGCCTTCGCCGGTGATCTGAACGAGAAGCCGGCACGCGTATCGACCCAACACTCCACCAACCCGACACCCCAACACACAACATGGAGGGAGCGCCATGACCGCCGAAGCCACCGACCAGCAGATTCCGACCACAGTCACCACCACGACGACATGGATGAAGTTCGCCCGAGCGACCGCCATCGGCATGGTGATCTGGGCGATCATCCTGCACCTCACCGCCCGAGTGATCGTGCCGCCGGTGCTCGTCATCGGGCTCATCTACCTCGCATTCACCCCGTTCCTCACCGGCGAGCGCAGGAAGCTGGGCATCGCCTACGCCGCCGTGTCGCTTCTGGTGATCCTCGGGAACATCCCCGGCCTCGTGGACGAGCTGTCGAACCCGGAATCGGCGCCGGCGTTCATCCTGACCCTGCTCTCCACGACCTTGGTG
>JASJCF010000085.1 GCA_030066265.1 Acidimicrobiia bacterium
CTGGGAGGTGACCCGAAGTCGTGCGGACCACTGTGGGTTTCCTGTCACAGGCGGAGGGTACAGTCCGAGCCATGGCACCCGAGGTACCGTCGGACGGGGCGACCGATGCCGATCGGGCGCCGATTCGCATCCTCCTCGGCGGCGGTATCGGCGCAGGCAAGACCGCAGTGGGGGAGGCCCTGTCCGACCGCGGATTCTCCGTTGTCGACGCCGATCGCATCGGGCACGACGTCCTCGAGAACGACGCCGACGTCATCGCTGCGGTCGCCGAACGATGGCCCGCCGTGATGGTCGATGGTGCGGTCGATCGCCCTCGTCTCGCAGCGATCGTGTTCGCCGAACCCGCGGAGCTCGAGGCGCTCGAGCGCATCGTCCATCCGCGAATCCTGAGCGAGGTCGCCCGAAGGCTCACGACGTCGACGTTCCCCGTCGTCGTTGAAATCCCCCTGCTCCCTCTGGCCCAGCGGGCAGGAGACCTCGTCGAGGGCAGGCTGCTTCGCGTCGCGATCGTGGCCGACGCTGACACCCGATTGGCCCGTGCGGTCGCCCGCGGGGGTGACCCCGACGACGTGATCGAGCGGATGGCTGCTCAGGCCACCGACCGCGAGTGGGCCTCCTGGGCGGATGTGATCATCGACAACGGCGGGCCCTGGGCCGTCACCGAGGCATCCGTCGATGCGATCGTCGAGGACGTGCGAACCCATGGTTGACTCTCGCCCGTTCGAACTGGTCAGCGACTTCCAGCCGAGTGGCGACCAGCCGGAGGCCATTGCCTCCCTGGTCGGCGGGATCTCCAGCGGCGACCGCTTCCAGACCTTGCTCGGGATCACGGGATCGGGGAAGTCGGCCACCATTGCATGGACGATCGAGCAGGTCCAGAGGCCCACCCTGGTGCTCGCTCCCAACAAGGCCCTGGCTGCGCAGCTGGCCAATGAGTTCCGCGAGTTCTTCCCCAACAACCGGGTCGAGTACTTCGTGTCGTACTACGACTACTACCAGCCCGAGGCCTACATCGCGTCGACGGACACCTACATCGAAAAGGAATCCACGATCAACGACGAGATCGATCGGCTGCGTCACGCCGCAACGGCGGCGCTGCTCACGAGGCGGGATGTGATCATCGTGGCCTCCGTCTCGGCCATCTACGGCCTCGGGTCTCCCGAGCACTACGAGGGTCAACTGCTGCGGCTGGTGCGAGGCGTCGAGTTCGGGCTCACCGAGGCCATCAGCCGGCTGGTGAACATCCAGTACGAGCGCAACGAGGTGAACCTCACGCGGGGCACGTTCCGGGTGCGAGGTGACACGTTGGAGGTCTTCCCGACCTACGAGGAGACGATTGCGCGGGTCGAGTACTGGGGTGACGAGGTCGAGCGGATCACCCGGATGAATCCGATCACGGGTGAGGTCATCGAGGAGCTGTCGGAGTTGTGGGTCTACCCGGCAACGCACTACGTCACGTCGCAGGAGATCCTCGAGCGGGCCATCGCCGGGATCGAAATCGAGCTCGAAGATCGGCTGAGCACCCTCGACCGAAAGGGGAAGCTGCTGGAAGCGCAGCGGTTGCGGATGCGCACCCACTACGACATCGAGATGATGCGCGAAGTGGGGTATTGCTCAGGCATCGAGAACTACTCGCGCTATCTCGACGGCAGGGAGCCCGGCGAGGCACCGTTCACGCTTCTCGACTACTTCCCCGACGACTTCCTGATGGTGATCGACGAGAGCCATGTGACCGTTCCGCAGATCAACGGTCAGTTCGCCGGGGACAAGTCCAGAAAGGACGTGCTCATCGATCACGGGTTCCGGTTGCCTTCAGCGCTCGACAACCGCCCGTTGCGCTTCGACGAGTGGTACGAGCGAGTGAACCAGGCGATCTTGCTGTCAGCGACGCCGAGCGACTGGGAACTGCGAGAGTCGAGCCAGGTGGTGGAGCAGATCATCCGGCCCACCGGTCTCGTCGATCCGGAGGTCGTCGTGCGGCCGACCAAGGGGCAGATCGACGACCTGGTCGCCGAGGTCCAGAACGCCGCAGCCGAGGATCAGCGCGTGCTGGTCACCACCCTGACGAAGAAGATGGCCGAGGACCTGACCGACTACCTCTTGGAACTGGGTGTCCGTGCTCGGTACCTGCACTCGGACATCGACACCCTCGAGCGTGTCCAGATCCTGCGCGACCTGCGTCTCGGTGAGTACGACGTGTTGATCGGCGTCAATCTCTTGCGTGAGGGTCTCGACCTGCCCGAGGTCGCCCTGGTGGCGATCCTCGATGCCGACAAGGAGGGCTTCCTGCGATCGGAGACCAGCCTGATCCAGACGATCGGCCGTGCGGCCCGGAACGTCGATGGCACGGTGATCATGTACGCCGACGAGGTGACCGACTCCATGCGGCGGGCACTCAACGAGACGAACCGCCGGCGGATGCGGCAGCTCCGATACAACGAGGAGCACGGCATCGATCCGCAGACCATCCGCAAACGGGTCACCGACATCCTCGAGCTGGTGTCCACCGGCGAATCCCCTGCTGGGGATCGACGAGCGAGCGAGCTGCGTCGCCGTGAGCCCCTCGACTTGTCGACGCCGGATCTCCGTCGGCTCATTCAGAGCCTCGAGAGCGAGATGCACGAGGCCGCCGCCGAGCTGCGATTCGAGTACGCGGCGAGGCTTCGTGACGAAGTCAATGAGCTGCGCCGTGAGCTCAAGGAGATCACGCAGGGCGCCGTGTGACTCCACCGTGAGGTCCCCATACATACCGCCAGCCCGGGGTCCCCTTCGGGTACCGTGACCCGATGGCACTCGTGTCGCAACGGTTCGTCGTCCAGCTTGCGCCACGGGCCGTCGTAGCGGTGGTCGCCATCGTGGCGCTCGTACCTGCGTTGCTGGTACTCGTCGGCCGGGATCAAGCCGCAAACGACCTGGGAGGGGACTTCCCCTCGTTCTACGCCGCCGGCAGGATCGTGCTCGACGGCGACGCAGACGACCTGTACGACGCCGCCGTGCAGCGATCCGCCCAGGCCCCGTACCACGACGACGAGGGTGACCTCATCTACTTCCCGTACCCGCCGTTCGTCGCAGCCGGGTATGCGGGTCTGGCCTGGCTCCCATATGGGGTTGCGCTCACGGCACACACCCTCCTGGCACTCGCGGCGCTCGTGTGGGCGATGTGGCTGGTCGTGCCGACGCTCCATCTCAGGATCGGCAGGCTCGATGGGACGCTCGCCGGATCGGCCATCATGCTCGCTGCCTATCCGGTGGTCACCGCCGTGCTCGGAGGCCAGAACACCACGTTCACCGTGTTGATCTTCGCCCTCGTGTGGCGTTCGGTAGCGAGCGGACAGCTGATCACAGCGGGCGTGGTCGGAGGCCTGCTGGTCGCCAAGCCACAGTTCGGGCTCGTGCTCTTCGCCGTTCTCGTTGTCGCCCGTTTGTGGTCGGCTGTGGCCGCCTTCGCCGCCACCGGTGTCGTGATCGGCGCGCTGACCGCGTTTGGATGGGGATGGGACTGGCCTCGGGTGTGGCTCGATCAGGTGCAGCGCTTCGGCGAAGCGAACGAGGTGGTGAGTGGGTCCCTGATGATCAACATCGTGGGCTGGTTCGGCAACCTGACCGACGCGGAGTGGGCCCACGTGGTCGCCCTCGTCGGGGTGGCGGCCGTTGCGATGGTGGCCGGACGGCTGGTGTGGCGGCTCGGCGTGCGATGGGCCACGTTCGGCGCAGTCACGGCGACCGTCTTGCTGGTGTCGCCGGCCACGCTGTTCTACGACCTCGGCCTCGCTCTCGCCGGCTACCTCGTCATCGTGGCCCTCGACGTCGAACGGGATCACCGCAGCTGGATGGTGGCCGCCGTGGTGGTGCTGTCCTGGTCGCAGCTGTTGGCTGGTTCGCTCGGCTGGAGTCCGCTCTTCCTCGTCCTCGTCGGCCTCTGGGGGTACGCCGTGTCGAGCGCAGATCGCATCGCCATCGACGTCGCACCGGCTCGGGCGGACGGGTCGGCCTGAGCCGCATCGATTCCTGTCACACCGCCTCGCTACGGTGATGCAAGCGAGGGTCGGCGCCGGCGATCGGACGTCACCGGCGGACATCATCGGCGGACATACTTGGCTCGGCGACACGTCGAGGTACGGCTCGGCGGTCATGGCATCGGGTCGGAGGCCCACCGGTACACTCGCAGCGGCTGGGCCGGGAAACGGGACGCGGAGTAGCACGAGGACCATGGCGAGCGATCAGATCGTCATCAAGGGTGCGCGAGAGCACAATCTCAACGACATCGACATCGAGCTCCCACGGGACCAGCTCATCGTGTTCACCGGGCTGTCGGGATCAGGCAAGTCCTCGCTGGCATTCGACACGATCTACGCCGAAGGGCAGCGTCGCTACGTCGAATCGCTCTCCGCGTACGCCCGTCAGTTCCTCGGGCAGATGGACAAGCCGGACGTCGATTTCATCGAGGGTCTGTCGCCTGCGATCTCGATCGACCAGAAGACCGCAAGTCGGAATCCTCGGTCGACCGTCGGGACGGTCACCGAGATCCACGACTACCTGAGGCTTCTGTATGCGCGGATCGGTATCCCGCATTGCCCGAACGACGGATCTCCCGTCACCCGCCAGACGCCACAGCAGATCGTCGACCGAGTGCTCGAGCTCGAGGAGGGCACGCGGTTTCAGGTGCTCGCTCCCGTGGTGCGTGGCCGGAAGGGCGAGTATGACGCGCTCTTCGCAGACCTGGTCAAGGCCGGTTTCTCTCGGGCCCGGGTCGACGGTGAGGTCGTCGAGCTGACCGACGACCTCGCGTTGGCACGGTACGAGCAGCACACGATCGAGGTGATCGTGGACCGGCTCGTACGCAAGGACGGGATCGAGCGGCGTCTCACCGACTCCATCGAGACCGCTCTCGGGCTGGCAGAGGGCTCAGCCCTCGTGGACATCACCGACGGTCCGACGCTGTCGTTCTCCCAGGCCTTCGCCTGTCCCGAATGTGGCCTCTCGTTCGATGAGCTCCAGCCACGGAACTTCTCGTTCAACAGCCCATACGGAGCATGCCAGGAGTGCTCGGGCATCGGAACCCGCTTCCAGGTGGACGCCGATCTCATCGTCCCGCAGCCGGATCTGTCTCTCGCCGAGGGCGCGATTGCCCCGTGGCGAGGCCGTCATCGGATGACCTACTACCAGCGATTGGTGAGCGCCGTGGCGCGGGCGCACAAGATCGACATGGAGGCTCCCTGGGCCAGTCTCAGCGAGAAGTCCCGAGACCTCATCCTCCACGGTGGCACCAATGCGTCGTACACCATCCGGTACGAGAATCGCTTCGGCCGGCAGCGTTCCTACGACGCCGAGTACGAGGGCGTGCTCCGCTGGGTCGAGCGCAGGTACTCAGACTCCGAGTCCGACGCGGCCCGGGCGAGCTACCAGCAGTACATGCGCGAGATCCCGTGCAGCCTCTGCGACGGGGGCAGGCTCAACCAGATCAGCCTCGCCGTGACGATCGATGATCGCAACATCGCCGAGGTATCGGCCCAGAGCCTTCGAGACGCGCTCGAGTTCCTCGTGGGCCTCTCATTGGATGAGCGCGACGCCACCATTGCAGAGCCGATCATCAAAGAGATCTCCGAGCGACTGCAGTTCCTCGTGGCCGTCGGGCTCGACTATCTCACCCTGGCCCGCTCGGCCGCCACGCTCGCCGGGGGTGAGGCACAGCGGATCCGTCTGGCGACCCAGATCGGGTCCGGCCTCGTGGGTGTGCTCTACATCCTCGACGAGCCTTCGATCGGGCTCCACCAACGCGACAACCAGCGTCTCATCGAAACGCTCCTGCGTCTGCGGGACCTCGGGAACACGCTGATCGTCGTTGAGCACGACGAGGACACGATCCGAATTGCAGACCACATCGTCGACATCGGGCCCGGCGCCGGAGAGCACGGCGGCCGGATCGTCGCCACCGGGTCGGTGGACGACATCCAGTCGGTCGACGCATCGCTCACCGGCAAGTACCTCTCGGGCGAGCGAACGATCGCGGTGCCGACGGAGCGTCGTGCGGGACGGCAGGAATCGATCGTGGTGCAGGGGGCGACGGAGAACAATCTCAAGGACATCGACGTGTCCTTCCCGTTGGGCACGTTCACGGCCGTGACCGGAGTGTCGGGCAGTGGCAAGTCGTCACTCATCCAGCAGATCCTGAGCAAGGCCCTCCACGCGTCGCTCCATGGTTCGCGCGTGTTGCCGGGACGGCACGCTCGGATCCATGGCCTGGAGCACATCGACAAGGTCATCAACATCGACCAGTCGCCGATCGGCAGGACGCCGCGCTCGAATCCCGTGACGTACACCAAGGTCTTCGACGCGATTCGCCAACTCTTCGCGGCGACGCCGGATGCGCGCATGCGGGGCTACAAGCCGGGTCGGTTCTCGTTCAACGTGTCGGGAGGCCGATGTGAGACCTGCAAAGGCGATGGGACGCTCAAGATCGAGATGCACTTCCTGCCGGACGTCTACGTCCCTTGCGACACGTGTGGGGGTCTGCGCTACAACCGCGACACCCTCGAGGTGATGTTCAAAGGGCACTCGATCGCCGATGTCCTCGACATGTCGATCGAAGAAGCCCTCACCTTCTTCGAGCACCAGCCGAAGATCGCGCGAGTCCTCGGAACGCTCTTCGACGTCGGTCTCGGGTATGTGCGA
Organism: Acidimicrobiia bacterium; assembly: GCA_030066265.1. Classification (GTDB taxonomy): domain Bacteria; phylum Actinomycetota; class Acidimicrobiia; order Spongiisociales; family UBA5794; genus SZUA-442. Next base: position 6,673 of record JASJCF010000085.1, read on the forward strand.
CTCGGTCAGCCGGCGCCGACGCTCTCGGGCGGCGAAGCTCAGCGCGTGAAGCTGGCGTCCGAGCTCGGGAAACGATCGACCGGTCGAACCTTCTACATCCTCGACGAGCCGACCACCGGACTCCACTTCGAGGACATCCGCAAGCTACTCGGCGTGCTCCAACGGCTGGTGGATGGCGGCAACACCGTGGTGGTGATCGAACACAACCTCGACGTGATCAAGTCCGTCGATTGGGTGATCGACCTGGGTCCCGAGGGAGGCGACGGCGGTGGAGCGCTGGTCGCCGTCGGTACGCCCGAGCAGGTAGCCGGAGTGCCGGACAGCTACACCGGCAAGTTCCTCCGCGAAGTTCTCTGAACGCGTGGGGGACGACTGGGACGACCTCGCTGGATGGTGGGAGGCCGAAGCGGCATCGGACCCGGCGTATCCGGCCGATGTACACCCGCTGTTCCACGAGCTGCTCCCGCCCGTGCGGGGTCGCACGATCGACCTGGGCTGCGGTGAAGGTCAGGGAATGCGCCTGGTGCGGGGGAGTGTCTTCGGCGTGGATCGGTCCCGAGCCCTCGCACGACGAGCGCTGCGGGCCGGCCCGGTGGTGGTGGGTGCACTTCCTTCGCTCGCCTGGTGTCGCGACGACACCTTCGACCTCGCCTATGCCATCTACCTGCTCGATCTCGTCGAGGACCACGAACGGTTCCTGGCTGAGACCGCACGGGTCGTGGCGGACGGCGGACATCTGATCACGATCATCAACCATCCCATCTACACCGCACCGGGGGCGAGCCCGATGCTCGACCACGACGGCGAGGTGCTCTTCCGGTGGGGGAGGTACTTCGAGCGGGGCTCCTCCTTCGAGCCCGCCGGTCATCGCACCATCGAGTTCTTCCACCGATCGCTCGGTGATCTCCTGACATCGGCGGCCCGTGCAGGTTGGGCGCTCGAGCACATGATCGAGCGTGGACTCAGCGAGACGACGGTCGACGAGATGCCGGGGTATGCCGGCCAGCAGGAGATTCCGAGGCTGCTCGGGCTTCGGTGGCGCAGGCGGGGATAGCTGCCGGGTCCCGTCAGACGTGCCCGGTACCATCACCGAGTGATGCAACGGCCCGCTCCCTCGTCTGTGCCAGATGCGCCCGGCGTGTACATCTTCCGCGATCGCCACGGGAGGGCGCTGTACGTCGGCAAGGCGAAGTCACTTCGGAAGCGAACGGCCAACTACTTCGGGCGGGATCTCGCTCCGCGGACCCGAGCGATGGTCGAGCAGGCCGACGACCTGGAGTGGTTCGTGACCGACTCCGAGGTTGCGGCGCTCATGCTCGAATACTCCCTCGCCCAGGAGAACCAACCACCGTTCAACGTCCGCCTCAAGGACGACAAGTCGTTCCCGTACCTCGCGATCACGCGATCGGAGCAATGGCCACGAGCCATGGTCATGCGCGGCAAGCGCCGCAGAGGGGTCCAGTACTTCGGTCCCTACGCGAAGGCGTACTCGATTCGACAGACGCTCGATGGCCTGCTCCGGACGTTCCCGATCCGCACGTGCACCGACGCCAAGTTCAAGCGCCACGAAGCGTCCGGCCGGCCCTGTCTGCTGTTCCACATCGAGAAGTGCTCGGGCCCGTGCGTCGGCGAGGTCACGCCCGAGCACTACGAGGGTCACGTGGACGGCCTCGCCAGGTTCCTCAGCGGAGATTCCGACGTGCTGATCTCGGATCTGGAGCAAGCCATGCGGGACGCAGCCGAGCTGCGCGAATACGAGCGTGCGGCGAGGTTGCGCGATCAGGTCACCGCCATGCGGGTCGCCCTCGAGCGCCAGGAGCTGGTCACCGACCGGCGGATCGACTTCGATGTCGTCGCCTTCGACGAGGACGACCTCGAAGTCGTCCTCGTGGTCCTCAACGTCCGCAAGGGAAGAGTCACCGGCCGCAAGACCACGGTCGTCGATCGAGTCGAGGACATCACGATTCCCGAGTTCGTCGGCCGGATGCTCGGTCAGCTGTACGGGGCGGAGTCACCCCCGAACGAGGTCCTCGTCCAAGTCATGCCGGACGACCCGGAGATCTGGACGGAATGGCTTGCCATCCGGCGGGGGTCGAGCGTGTCCCTGCGTGTCCCGCAACGTGGCGCCAAGCGGAAGATCATGGACACGGCCAAGGCGAATGCGGCGGAGGAGTTCGGACGCCACCGTCTCAAGCGGCACAGCGATCACAACGCGCGGGCTCGCGCACTGCGGAGCCTGCAGGAGACGCTTGCGCTGCCCGATGCGCCGCTTCGCATCGAGTGCTACGACATCTCCACCATCCAGGGCAGGCACACCGTGGGGTCGATGGTGGTGTTCGAGGACGGCCTGCCGAAGAAGTCCCAGTACCGGAGGTTCAAGATCAAGAGCCTCGATGGCCAGGACGACTTCGCTGCGATGGAGGAGATGCTGCGCAGGAGATTCACCGCGTACCTCGCTGAGCGCGGCCGACCCGCCGATGAGCAGAATCGCTTCTCATATCCGCCAAGCCTGGTTGTGATCGACGGCGGGAAGGGACAACTGGGTCGAGCCACCCAGGTCCTGACCGAGCTCGACCTCGACATCCCGGCGGTCGGGCTCGCCAAGAAGCTCGAAGAGGTGTTCGTCCCAGGCCAATCGGATCCGATCGTGATCCCGCGTGGCGAGGAGTCGCTGTACCTCCTCCAACGAGTGCGAGATGAGGCGCACCGGTTTGCAATCACCTATCACCGCAAGCTCCGTGACCGGTCGATGGTCGACAGTGTCCTGGACGATGTCCGTGGCATCGGCTCGGGGCGGAAGAAGGCCTTGATCCGGCGGTTCGGTTCGGTGAAGCGCATGCGCGAGGCCGACATCGACGACCTGGCCGAGGTGGTACCCGATAAGGTGGCAGTCGACCTGTACGACGCCCTGCACGAGGTGTGACTGGAATGGCCCCCGAGTCTCGCTCCACCCACGTGGTCATCATCACCGGACTGTCCGGCGCCGGACGGTCCCAAGCGGCGAACGTGCTGGAGGACATCGGGTACTTCGTCGTCGACAATCTCCCCATCCAATTGATCTCCGATCTCGCCACCACCATCGGTGTCGCCGACGGGTCGCGGTCGAAGATCGCCGTCGTCGCCGACACACGCGCAGGGATGGATGCCCCCAG
>JASJCF010000086.1 GCA_030066265.1 Acidimicrobiia bacterium
GACGATGTTCTCGACACCATCTGGCTAGCCATTCACGACAGGAACTCCGTGACCGACCCCCTCAACGAACAGTCTTAGCAGCGCGCGTTCGCTCCCGTGGGGAGAGATGGCGGCAGCCAGAGAGGGGCGCACGAGCCTTCAATCTGAAGCGAACCGCACTGCCCCCTCTGCCCCTGCGGGGCATCTCCCCACAGGGGGAGAACAACCTGGGAGCTACTGCGCTACACCTTCTGGGGAGACCACCTCCCACGCGTTCTCTCCTTGGGGAGAGATGGCGGCAGCCAGAGAGGGGCGTGACAACTTCAAGCCGAAGCGAACCGCACTGCCCCCTCTGGCCCTCCGGGCCATCTCCCCCACAGGGGAGAACAACCCGGGAGCTACTGCTCTACACCTTCTGGGGAGACCACCTCCCATGCGTTCTCTCCCTTGGGGAGTGATGGCGGCAGCCAGAGAGGGGCGCACGAGCCTTCAATCTGAAGCGAACCGCACTGCCCCCTCTGCCCCTTCGGGGCATCTCCCTCACAGAGGAGACAACCTCTTTGCGGGACGTTCAGAGCTCCGGGGCGGGGACGAACGTGCCGCTGTCGGTGACGGTTGGGACTTCGGGCATCGACTCGGCGAGGCCGCTCCAGACCACGTACATGGTGGCGGCTGGTTCGAGTGACACCTCCGCTCCCGGTTCGGCTCCGGCGCCGGGCTGGGCGGAACGGACGGTGAAGTCCTCGCCGAAGGTGGCCGACACATCAGGACCCTCGTAGTCGATCGAGCCGTTGACCGAGAGCCGGTGCGTCTCACTTGCGAACCTCCCGAGCACGACGACGGCGTCCGTGGTCTGCTCGACCAGGAAGGCGTTGTCGGCCTCGGCATCGAACTCATCACGGTCGAGGTACAGCCGAGGCTTGTCCTCGTAGGGTCGCCCGGACGTGGGGCAGGCCGTCACACAGTTGCCGCATTCGTTGCAGAAATCGGTGAGAACGGCGATCTGGTGCGGCTGGTCGACCCGGTACGCCACGGAGCCACGCTCGGTGAGGCCTCCGTCGGCGACCTCGTAGACCGGGAGATCGGCCGAGAAGGCCTCCATCTGATAGGTCATCAGAGCGAGGTTCGGACACACGCCCACGCACAGGCTGCAGATCGTGTCGCAGTCCACACACCGGCTCGCCTCCTGCTGGGCTTCCTCAGCGGTGAACACCAGCGCCGTCTCGTTGAAGTTGTTCCGAACCGTGAGCGGGGTGAACCTCGTCGGCACCCGGTACTCACGCCGTGCCCTCCGCATGATCAGCGATGGCAAGTCGTCGGTCGTCGGCATCGGGGCAGCACCGTTCGGCACGGGCCCACCCTCGGCTGCGATGATCGACGCAGCCGCCGCCTTCCCGTCAGCAGCCGCCTTGACGATCGACGACGGCCCATCGGCTGCGACGTCACCGCCGGCATACACACCGGCAATCGACGACTCGAGGCTCTCGGGATCGACCGCGATGTACCCCCTCGACGTCAGTTCGGGGACGTCGTCGCCGAAGAAGCCGAGCATCGAGTGTTGGCTGATAGCCAGGATGAGCGTGTCGAGCGCGATCTCGTATTCGGAGTCGGGGACGTCGTACGGGATCTTGCGACCGGACGAGTCCCGGTCTCCGCGGAACTCCGTCTTCGTGACGACGAGCCCCTTGAGCACACCATCTTCGACATGCAGTGAAGCAGGGGATGCGTGCTCCTCGATCCGCACGCCCTCCTCGACACACCCGTGGATCTCTTCCGGGTCGGCAGGCATCTGATCGATCGACCGGCGATAGATGATGGTGACTTCATCTGCGCCGACACGCCATGCCGAGCGTGCGCAGTCCATCGCCGTGTCCCCGGCACCGACGACACCCACTCTCGAACCGATCGGGATCGGGCGATGCTCGCGCACGCTGCGGAGGAAGCGAAGCGCGTCGACCACACCGTCGGCGTCCTCACCCTCGAACCCGAGGTACTTGGGGAGTTGGGCGCCCACGGCGACGAAGACCCTGGTGAAGCCCTCGGATCGAAGGTCCTCGAGGGTGAAGTCCTCACCGGCCGTCTGGTTGTATCGGATCTCGACACCGAGCTCTTCGAGGACAGCCATGTCCTTGTCGATCTCGTGTTGGGGGAGCCGATACTCGGGGATCGCACCCCCGACCATCCCGCCGGCATACGGGTGCGCCTCGAAGATGGTCACCGAGATCCCTGCCGCTGCGAGATCCCGTGCGGCAGCGATGCCCGCAGGCCCGGCGCCGATGACGGCCACCTTGGACGTGAGCGGCTCGGAACGCACCGGGAGTCTCGGCCACTGCTCGTGCGACATGATGAACCGCTTCATGTCCCGGATCGCGAGTGGCTGGTCGAGGTGCGTGCGGATGCAGGTTGTCTCGCACAGATGGTCACAGACCCGCCCGAGGATCCCAGACACCGGGTTGTCCCGTCGGGTGATCTCGACGGCGTCATCGAATCGCCCCTCCCGAACGGCTCGCATGTAGGCGGGGACGTCTTGGTCGATGGGGCACTCGTCCACACACGGCGCCTCGATGCAGTCGAACAGGCCGAGCTTGCGATCGGTCTTGGACCGGTGCGTGCGGAACGACTGCTTCAGGTATCGCCAGTCGTTCCGGACCGTGGCTGCATAGCTCTGCAGGTTCACTCGGGCGAGCGTCCGCATGGCGATCGATGCGAGCACATCAGCGTCATCATCCGGCGCCCCGCGGTCGACTGCCCACGAACGGACCGCCTCGGGGTACTTCGAACCGGCGAGTCCCTTGAGGTGGCCGGCCAGATCCTCGGCATCCTCCGTTCCGAAGGCGAGGCCGCTCCCGGCGAGCATCGCCCCGGCGAGCTTCTGGGGGAACGAGCTGAAGTCGTCCTGGACGACCGCCGTTCGCCCGATGAAGTCTGCGAGGTCAGTTGCCTCTGCCTCGTCCAGCGAGGTGTTGAGCTCCTCGAGATACTGGGGCAGCCTCAGGTATCCCCCGGTCTTGAGGAGGTCCGAGCACACGGTGATCGTCGCCATCCCGGAGCGAAGGAGATCCGAGACGTTGAATGCATCAGCTCCACCGGCGAACGAGAGCAGCAAGTCTCCGTGGAACTCCTCGGACAGCCGCATGGCGAGGTTCACCGTCACGGCATGGAGTGCCCGGCCGGAGAGATACATCATCTCGTCATCGGGGAACGTGGGCCGGTGGTTCTCGACCTCGAGCGTGTTCGAGAGCTTCAATCCGAAGGTGAGACCCTCACGACGGGCGATCCGCCGGAGGTTGTGGAACATCGGCACGGCGTCGACGTACTCGAGGTCGTGACCGAAGGCCTCGTCGGGCACGGTCACATCGGTGAAGCCCAGTTCATCGTTCACGATCCGCCTGACCCGGTCGGCACCGAGCAGGGTGGGATTGCACTTCACGGAGGTGTGGAGGCCCCGCTCCTCGAGGAGGTAGGTCGTGATGGCCTCGATCTCGTCCGGCGGGCAGCCGTGCATGGTCGACAACGTGACGGTGTTCGACACCTGCGCGGGGATGTCGATGGAACGGACCTCCGGGTAGCGCTCCGCAACGATGTCGATGTACGGAGCGATGTAGTCGGAGGCGTCGCTCATGACGTCGAGGTACCACTGCACGTTGGGCTGCTGGATGCCAGCGAGGTCGTATCCGACGCTCATGTTGAAGATCATCCCCGGTGCATCACCGGGGAAACCGAGCTTGTCGTGGAGTGCGTGGATGAGCACCCAGGCACGGAGGTACTCGTCGAAGGACTGGTGGACCTTCAGCTCCTGCGACCACTCGACGTTGTACCCCTCGTCTTCGAGATCGATGCAGGGCTTGTTGATGTCGAGCTCATCGAGGGTTTGGATCGTCTTGAGCTCGAGGAACCGTGCACCCACGAGCCAGGCCACGACGATGTTCTGTGCCATCTGCGTGTGCGGGCCCGCCGCAACACCGAATGGCGTCTCGAGGACGGCGTCGTAGTTGGGGACCTTGAACCGATCCGCTTCGCCAGGCACGAAGAAGGCCGCCTCGGGTATGCCGAAGATCGACCGCTTCTGCTCGTACTCGTCGAAGATCCAGTTCGTCAGCTGCTCCATGCTGATCGGCTGAAACCGGTCTGACATCGTGCCTCCTCTCGGCTACAGCCGGGCATGCAGGCGAACGGCCTGCTCGTGCGCTTTCGCCCTGATCTCGTCTGCGTCGACCCTGGTCGGCGCCCCATCTTCGTACACCACTTCGCCTTCGACCTCGATCTTCACCGGATGCACGCCGGCTGTGAAGGCGATGTGCCAGGGATCCATCGGGTCGTACGACCACGTCACCTCGTCGTTGCGGGCCTCGGGAACAAGATCGAGACCGGTCTCGAGCCAGGACCAGGCGATGTCGGGCCCGATCGTCACATCGACGGATCGATGCATCACGTACGCCAGCCGGAACGACTCGATCATGTTCGCCCCGATCCCGTCGGTGCCGAGGGCCACCGGGTTGGAGAATCGCGCCGGGTTTGCATACCCGACGCCGTTGTTGAGGTTCGAGCGCGGGTTGTGGAGGATCGTGCCGTCGAGCCCGTGGTCATCGGGCAGGTATACGCAGTGGCTGAGCAGCCAACGGTCGTTCGTCAAGCCGGCGAGGCGTTCGGGGGCGTCGCGATCACCCGGGCCCTCTGCAACGTGGATGTGCACACCCACGTCGTATTCGTTGGCCAAATCCGACGCTGCCTCGAGGGTCTCCTCCGTGCACGTGAAGGACGCATGCACGCCGACGAGCCCGTTTCCTCCCTCATCGAGGAAGCGGCGGTTCTCCTCGAGGCCGCGGACGGCTCCTTCGTGCCCGTGCCGATCGGTGACCCCGTAGGCGGTGACGACTCGGACTCCGACCTCGGCGCATGCGTCTGCGATCACCGAGAGGGATCCTTCGATCGCATTCGGAGTCTCGTTGTGATCGATGATGGCGGTGGTTCCGGCTTCGAGGGCCTCGAGTGCGCCCAGCTTGGCACTCCATTCGAGCATCTCGAGATCGAGGGCCGCATCGAGGCGCCACCAGATCTGTTCGAGGATCTCCTGGAAGTCTGTCGGCGTCTTGGGCGGCGGCGGCATGCCTCGCGCGAGCTCGGAGTAGAGGTGGTGGTGTGCGCAGACCAGACCGGGAGTGACCGCCGTCATGATGACCTCGCTTCCTCGTGGGCGGCGCCGGTCACGTGTGGCCGGCCGATCCGCCCTCGGCCCCCATGCTACGCCGCCATGCCCGGCACGCCGGGCGGACGATGCGTCTGGGATCCCGGCATCTGGTTGAATGGCCCGATGGAACTCGCCGAATACGTCCGCCGACTGCCCAAGGCCGAGCTTCACGTCCACATCGAAGGCACCCTCGAACCTGAGTTGATGTTCGAGCTGTCCCGCCGCAACGAGATCGACCTGCCCTTCGAGTCCGTGGACGAGCTGCGAGCCGCATACGACTTCACGAATCTCCAGTCGTTCCTCGACATCTACTACCAGGGAGCTGCAGTGCTCCAGACCGAGGACGACTTCCACGATCTGATGATGGCGTATCTCGAGCGGGCACACCGGGATGGGGTGCGGCGGGCGGAGATGTTCTTCGACCCCCAGACGCACACGGAGCGTGGCATCGGCTTCGACGTGTTCATGGCGGGCTTTGGGCGTGCCATGGACGAGGCGGAGCGCCAGTGGGGCCTCTCGAGTGCCCTCATCATGTGTTTCCTTCGACACCTCACGCCGGAGGATGCCATGGCGACGTGGGAGGAGTCGGAGCCGTATCGCGGGCAGATCATCGCCGTCGGTCTCGATTCGTCCGAGGTCGATCGGCCTCCTCACCTGTTCCAGGATGTGTACGAGCAGGCGCGGTCGGCGGGTCTCCACACCGTCGCCCATGCCGGCGAGGAAGGCCCACCGAGCTACGTGATCTCCGCGCTCGACGATCTCGGTGTCGAACGGATCGACCACGGAGTTCGCTCGGTCGATGACCCGGCGCTCGTGGATCGACTCGCCACCGAGCGAGTTCCCCTCACGATGTGTCCGCTGTCCAACGTGAAGTTGCGCGTGTTCGACACGATCCAGGACCACAACCTGAAGGTCCTGCTCGACCGTGGGGTCAAGGTCACGGTGAACTCGGACGACCCTGCGTACTTCGGCGGCTACGTGCTCGACAACTACCTCGCAGTCGCCGAGGGGCTCGAGTTGTCCCGGGACGATCTCGCCGTACTGGCGAAGAACTCGATCGAGGCCTCGTTCCTGCCTCAGGACGAGAGAGCAGCCCTCATCGAGGAGATCAAGTCAGTCGAAGCAGCGGTGTAGCGGTTCCGGGGGCGAGCTCTCAGCTCTCCTGGACCGGGTACACGTTGGTGGCGTAGTCGTCTTCGGCGCACTCGATGAGTTCGATCTTGTCGACTCCCTGGCTGGCGAGGTCGGCGTGGTCGTACATCACCTCGGCGACCGACGGGTAGATGGAGCGGTCGATCTGGGCATCGGGATCCCACACCCGTCCCCGGTGGAGTGCTTTGCCACAGTGGATGAACGCCTCCTCGACGTGCACGACGAGCGCGAGCTCCGGCACGTGTCCTTGGACCTCCATCGTCGCAAGGAGCTCGGCATCGGCTGTGATACGAGCCTTCCCGTTGATCCGCATGGTCTCGTCCATGCCGGGGACGAAACAGATCAGGGCGACGGAAGGATCCTGGAGCACGTTGGTGAACGTGTCGGCCTTGCGATTCCCCGCCCGTTCCGGGATCGCAATCGTCGTGTCATCGAGGACCCTGACGAACCCCGGAGGGTCACCACGAGGTGAGACATCGAGGTTGCCGTGCCCGTCGGTGCTGGCGATGGTCAAGAAGGTGGTCAGGGCGAGGAAGTCACGGATGTGGTCGTCGACATGATCCATCGACTTGTCGTACATGAGCTGGCGGCCGTCACCCCGACGGGCGCGATACTCCTCGACCGAATCGATCGTGTGAGTGTCCCACGCCATCTACGCCTCCATGGACGGACCATCAAACCATAGGCCCCGAAACCGTCTCCGTATTCGGTTTCTGGTCCGGCGCTCAGTCGGAGTAGGTCTGCGGGATGAGCAGGTCCTGCCAATCCGGAGCCACGTAGTCCCCCTGGGGCTGGCGGTCCGGCAGCTCCAACGGTGCCGGCGTCAGGTCCTCGTAGGGGATCTGATCGAGGAGATGGGCGATCAGGTTGAGCCGGCCCGACCGCTTGTCGTTCATGTCGTTGACATGCCACGGAGCCCACTCGGTGCTCGTGTGCTCGAACATGGCATCGCGCGCCTTCGAGTACTCGACCCAGCGCGACCTCGCCTCGAGATCCATCGGGCTGAGCTTCCACCGCCGCCGCGGATCGGTGTTGCGCCTCTGGAATCGGCGCTCCTGCTCGTCGTCGCTCACGTGCAGCCAGTACTTGATGAGGATGATGCCGTCCTCGACGATCACCTGCTCGAACGCCGGGCACAAGCGGAGGAAGTCCTCGTATTGCTCGTCGGTGCAGAAGCCCATGACCTTCTCGACCCCGAGCCGGTTGTACCACGACCGGTCGAAGAGCACCATCTCGCCCGGACCAGGCAGGTGCGGGACATACCGCTGCAGGTACCACTGGCCCTTCTCGCGGTCGGTGGGAACGCCCAGCGCGACCGTCGGCACGACGCGAGGGTTCAGGCGGCGGCTGATGGTCTTTATGGTGCCGCCCTTGCCTGCCGCGTCTCTGCCTTCGAAGATCACCACGACCCGAAGGCCTTCGGCCTTGATCCAGCCCTGGAGCTTCGCCAGCTCAGCCTCGTAGGTGCGCAACCTCTTCTCGTACCGCTTTCGCTTCATGGCTCCTCCAGCACGCTCGTGCCCAGCCTATCCGCACCGTCGGCGGCCCTGCGGCTTGCATTGCCTTGGCGTATGGTGCCGGTTGGCGGACAAGGCGACGCATGGAGATCCGACCAGTCACATCCGACCTGGCCGAGCAACTCGCAGACCTCATGGACGCCGTCGCACCCGCCAGCCGATGCTCGTGCATGTACTGGCGGATCGGCCCCGACTACCGGAAGCGCCTCCCGCTCGAGAACCGGAACGACCTGCTCTCGGTGGTGGGTGCCGGCCCGCCGCCGGGACTGCTGGCTATCGACGACGGCCGGGCAGTCGGATGGTGCCAGGTCACGCCTCGATCTGACTTGCCCGCCCTCGAGTCGTCGCACCTCGTGGAAGGACTCGACGCCCGGTCGGTGTGGTCGATCTCGTGCTTCGTCATCCGGAGCGGCCATCGACGGTCTGGGATCGCGACTGCGCTCGTCGAGGCGGCGATCAACCATGCGCGAAGTCGGGGCGCTCAGATCCTCGAGGCGTACCCGCTCGACGCCGATCTCAGCTCGAGCAGCTCGTTCACCGGCTACGCCTCGACGTTCACCCGGCTGGGTTTCGTGACCGTGTCCCGGCAGGAATCGCCGAGACCGATCATGCGCCTCGATCTCAGCGAGGCACGGGAGCCGTAGCTCGCGCTATGCCCCTGCGTCCCGCTTCCGTTCATCCTCCAGGAATCGCTCGTACCGACTCCCCTGGCGCGTCTCGTCGATCCAGTACGAGGCGACGTGGAAGGCCAGACCGATTCCCCAGAAGATCGTCACCCAAAAGGCCCAGGTGATTCCGTCGCCTTGCGCCCAGTCCAACGCCCACAGGAAGATGTTGATGATCACGTACGTCGCGACGTGCCAGAGCAGGCCGTTGTAATCGTCCAGCCGCTTCCGGGCGCGCTCCTCTGGCGTGCTGTCGGCCGATGTCATGGCCGCTCCTTTCGCAACGATGCCTTCGTCACCTCAAGCATCCGACGCCGTCGCCGGTCTGTCTAGGGGAACCGGCCGATCGTCGGCCTTCCCCGTCGTCTGACTGCCCCGGACTGAGGAAGGCACTGCGTCGACTCGGAGCACCTCGGCAACGTTCATCGTCTTGAGCAGGCGTCGCTCTCGCTCAGGCAGGGAGGACTCGGCCTCGCTCCTGGCGACGAACTCGGGGCGCTCGATCTGATACACGGTGCCGTCGTGGACGATCACGCCGCTTCCGGCCGACATCACGTTCTTGGTCCAGTCGGCCGTTCGCCCGTACACCAGCGGAATCAGAAACCCACCTTCGATCGGGTACATCGACACCGGCGTCCGATACTCGTTCCCCGATGTCCGCCCTCGGTGTTCGACGACGGAGGCCGTTGCGCCGACCTGGCCTGCCGTCTCCAAGACTCTCGGATTCCAGAACGCCTTGTTCATGCGCTTCACAGCGCGCAGAACTGGCGGGTACTGGCTCCGCATCGACACCACGAACACCGCCAGGACGACGGCTCCAGCGGCGATCACCAACAACCCCAACTGCAGGATCCGAACCATCCGTTTCCTCCTCGATGCCCGGACTCGTCATGCACGAGCCCCGTTTACCATACAGTGTAAGTCTACGATAAACGTACGCTGTAAGTTTGTCAACGGCGGCCCATCGTCAACGGCCTCGGGGCGCCGGAGAGCTGCCAGGAAGCCGCCGGATCCTGGAACACCTCCCGCCACTCGGTCGAGGCCAAGGCCCAGCCGTAGCGGCAACCCACAGCACCTCCCCCGAACACGCCAGAGAGCGAAGAGCTAGGGTCGTCGCCTCGAAGGAGGCCCAGTGTGACGAACGGCGACCCGGCCCCAGCGCCCGAAGCGAAGCCCGCCGCGTTCTTCGACCTCGACAGGACGATCATTCCCGGCTCATCGATGTCCGACTTCGGCTTCGCCGCCTGGAGGGCAGGCATCATCGATCCGCTCGCGGTGTGGCCCGATCTCCTCAAGGGTGCGATCTTCGATCGGATCGGCGAGTCCGACTCGGTCTCCGATCGGACGCTCCCCCGCATCATGTCGACACTCGCCGGGCACGA
>JASJCF010000011.1 GCA_030066265.1 Acidimicrobiia bacterium
TGGAAGCGGGCGGAGTAAGGGGCCTCCCAATTGGCATCCGGGGGACTGACCGTGGGCCAGCCCGACGTGGTTCGACAGGGGTCATATGCCATCCTCCGACAGCACCTCCTGAATGTCGGCGTAGTAGTCGTCTGCCTCCCCGGCGACGTCTCGCCATGTGTCCGTGTCCCAGATCTCGATGTGGTCGGCGACCCCGACCACGGTGACATCCTTCGTCAGCCCTGCGTAGTGACGCAGGGGCTCTGGCACCTGACAGCGGCCCGATCGATCCAGCGTCTGATCGGATGCAGACGCAAAGAACGACCGGGAGAAGTTCCTGGCCCGCCGATCTGTGCGTGGGAGCCGGAGCACCCGGCTCGCCTCCTCGTCCCACCGGTCCGAGGGGAAGACGTAGAGGCATCGTTCCTGGCCCTTGGTCACCACGCAGCCAGCCGCCAAGCCCGGCCGGAACTTCGACGGCATCACGACGCGACCCTTCTCGTCGAGCGAGTGGCTGTATTCGCCGAGGAACATCTCTGGATGTCTCCATCATCTCCGACATCTCCCACGGCGCCCCACTATGGCCCACTTCAACCCACTTGTCAACTTATTCGTGCCACTCCGCTCATCGAAGGGACCACCGTCAGCCCGTCACGGCGCTGCGACCCGTGCGGGAAGACGGGAACGAGACGGTCAATTCGTTTAGCCTGCGCTCGGATCTGGAGAGGGAAGGACCGAACGATGCATGTGCTCGTAGCAACGGACGGCTCGATGGATGTCGACAAGGCGGCGCGCTTTGCCGTGTCCATGGCCGGCGACGGGAAGACGACCGTCGGCACGGTGATCCGCGTCCCGCGCCAGATGCTTCAGGAGCTCCGGTCGAAGTACGGCGAGAACCCGCCCGTGACCGCCGATATCGACGCCGAGTATGTCGGGGCACCGAACGTCGAGACAGCGATGGAGAAGGGCTTCCCCGGTGACGACTCCCTCGTCGCGCGCTACCTCATCGACAAGCGCGAGGAGATCTGCTCCCCCATCGCCGACGCGATCACCGGGCTCGGCGGAACCGCAGAGAAGCACGTCGTCGAGGGCGACGACATCGACGAGGACATCCTGGACATGGCGAAGAGCCTCGGGGCGGACGTCCTGGTCGTCGGATCGCACGGCCGGCATGCCTTCCAGGGCCTGCTCGGCTCGACCGGTGCCAAGGTGGTGCGCCGATCACCGATCCCCGTCCTCGTGATCCGCTGACACCTCACTGCGCAGGGACCCCGCCCACACCCCACACACACGTTCACCGGGCTCCCATCGATGGGCCGAGGTCACCGGGCCGCTGTCTCCCAGGGCCGCTGTCTCCCAGGGCCGCTGTCTCCCAGGGCCGCTGTCTCCATCGGCCGCGGCCTCACCGGGCCTGCGTCACAGGAAGGGCGTCCACGTCGCATGCGGCGACCCCCCTGCCGCAACGTGCACCCAGTCGAACCGACCGGGCTCGCCTGGCTTGCGCATCAGGGTGAGCCCTGCCTGGGCAGGAGTCCGACCGCCCTTGCGGGTGTTGCACCGCCGACACGCCGCCACCACGTTCTCCCATCGGTGCTGGCCGCCCTGGACCTTGGGGATGACGTGGTCGATGTTCTCGGCAGAGCGCCCGCAGTACTGACACCGGTGCTCATCTCGCATGAACACCGCGCGCCGTGACAACGGCACGGCACGCCGGTACGGAACCGGCACGTAGCGACGGAGGCGAATGACCGCGGGGACCTCGAACGACGCAGAGCCCGCGCGCCATGTCTCTCCCATCGGCGCCACCGTGTCTGCAGTGCCCCGCATCACGAGCACGACGCCTCGACGAGCCGCGACCACCGACAGCGGCTCGTTACTGGCATTGAGCACGAGCGTTCTCGCCACCGCGAGGAGAGTAGCAACGCAGCCCATACGGCCCGTCGCGTCGCTGCGGGATCACCGGGACAGTGCTCTGAGTGGTTGTACATATGCCGAGCGTTGCGTCAGTCGTTGAATGGGAATCACAACAATGGGATACTGCTCCCACATGAGAGTCGTTGGATACGTACGCGAGCTGCCTGGACACCAACAGGCCGACACGGCGTTTGCGCAATCAGAGCGCATCCGACGATGGGTGCGCGACACCGGCAACGAGCTGATCGCCACCTGTGAGGATCGATTCGCCTCAGCTCCGAACGAGCGCCCCGGCTACCGCGCCATGATCGAGATCGTGCGCACCGGGACGGTCGATGCGGTCGTCGTCGCCTCCCTGCAGGCGCTCGGGAGCGACAAAGTGCTCCAGGAGATCATCTTCGGTGACATCCGCTCGGCCGGACCTGCCGTCATCTCGACGGACGTCACGGATCACGAGATCTTGCTCGAGCAGGGAGACGATCCGGTGCGGATGGTGGTGCGGGACGTCGTTGCCCGCGTCCTCGAGTACGAAGCGGCATATGGCCTGAGCTCGGCTCCCACGGAGACGACCGAGCAGGTGATCTCCCTCACCCAAGAGGAGCATGGAGACCCCGGCGACGCAGCCGACGTGGTCGTCGAGCTGATCGCCCCGACTGGCTGAATGCGAGCGGTCGTAGCGTGGGCTCGCCGGACAGCTACACGTTGAGCGCAGCCCAGGCCGCTCTGCCGATGGCGAAGGGGCGGCCGGCCACGACCACCGACGATCCTGCCGTGATGTGCCCGTCGGAATCGAGCACGAGCATGACGATGTCGACGCCCTCGATGCGACGCTCCTCCAGATCCACGATGACAGGGTCGGGTGACTCCGGCAACGCAAGCCGGGACACTGCGGTCACGATCGCGGCATCCAGCCCGCCTTCGGAGCTCGATGCGACCTGACGCACCGTTTCCCCGTCGGATGCCGTGACCGTCACCAGGATCCCATCTCGACCCTCCTCGACACTCACGCTCTCGATGCGAGCGAAACCGCCATCGTCCTCGGCAGGCGCAGGCAGCGGGGCCACCACCGCCACCGGCCGAGCGGCCTCTGGTGCGGGTGACACCGCTTCGGCGTCGGCATCGGTCGACTCCTCATCGGCCCCGCGTTCGATGGGGGCCTCGGCTTCGATGGGGGCCTCGGCGATCGGGATCGAACCGTCGGAGCCGGCCGCTTCCTCATCCAGAGATTCTGCGGCCGGCTCCGGCGCCTCTTCGGTGAGGTCGATCACGCTGTCGTCCGCCTCCTCGAGCACGGAGACCGGGGAGGACGGTTCCGTCTCGACGTCGGCGGGGACATCGGTATCGGCCGAGAGATCGCTTGCGAGGTCCGCCGCAGCGGGCTCATCCGCTGGTGGGCTCTCGCCGGGAAGACGGGTGTCGGTGCCGAGTCCGTGCTCGGTCAGAACGCGGCGGATGGCAGTGCCGACAGCGCGCTGATCGGCGCCGGCGGCGATCCTGATCCGCAGGCCAGCGGGCTGATCGCCGCTGCCCTCGACCTCTGCGCCCTCCACCCCTGGTATGCGCAGGAGATCCTCTTGCAATGAACGCGGAACCACCACATCCTCCCCTCAGGCCGAGGTTGTGCCCTTGGCCTGTCTCCTCCAGCGAAGATACGAGACGAGGTCGTCGTCAGCAAGGGTCATATCCGCCCGTCCGTAGGCAGTAGTCACCCTCCACTCGATGAGCGATGGGTCCGGAGACGGCAGGAATGGCCACCGTCGCCACCAGCCGCGCCTGGCAAAGGCGAAGAGTGCCCCGATGGCCGAGGGCCACAGCCACGGCCGAACCACGACCGAGCGGATGGACGACATCGAGAACACGCGAGCATCGTACCGCCGGCCGTCGACGACGGGGTCTTGGGACCGGTGCACGACGACCCTGGGCCGGCGACGCGTCGCCGGCCGTGGAGGTGCATCCGACTGCGGTGGGTCCCGCTGGCTCACCGGTGCCGAAAACATCCCGAAGGGTTAGGGTTCGCACGCTGCGAAGGACATCAGAGGAGGCGGCGTGTCCGCAACGCAGGATGACCTCACTTGGTTCGGTGATCGATACGCATCGATCACCGACAACATGGAGCGAGTGATCCAGGGCAAGCGCCCCACGATCGAGCTCGTCGTCTCGAGCATGGTCGCCCAAGGCCACGTCTTGATCGAGGACGTTCCCGGCGTGGGCAAGACGCTCCTTGCCAAGTCGCTCGCACGCTCGATCGACTGTTCGTTCCAGCGCATTCAGTTCACGCCAGACTTGCTCCCGTCGGACGTCACCGGCGTCTCGGTGTGGGACCGTGAGCAGAACACGTTTCGATTCCGCCCTGGGCCGGTGTTCGGGAACGTGGTCCTCGGCGACGAGATCAACCGAGCGAGCCCGAAGACCCAAGCCTCGCTCCTCGAGGCCATGGAAGAGCGCCAGATCACCGTGGATGCCGAGACACACCCGCTTGCCGAGCCGTTCATCGTCATCGCCACGCAGAACCCGATCGAACACGAAGGCACCTATCCCCTCCCGGAGGCGCAGCTCGACCGGTTCATGATGCGCCTGACCATCGGGTACCCCGACCGATCGAAGGAGCTCGAGATGCTCCAGACGCACGGGTCGTCGTCGACGATGGACGACCTGGGGCCCGTCGTCCACGCCCAGGACGTCGTCAGGATGTCCGCCATTGCCCGTGCGATCCACGTCGCCGACGTGCTGCAGGGATATCTCATCGACCTCGCCGAAGCGACCCGTTCCCATCCCGATGTCCTGCTCGGCGCCTCCCCCCGGGCGACGCTCTTCCTCCAACGGGCCGCTCGGGCCATTGCAGCTGCCGATGCACGCGACTACGTGTCGCCCGATGACGTCAAAGGAATCCTCGACCCCGTCCTCAACCATCGCATCATCGTGCGGCCCGATGCCCAGATGCGGGGCCTGACGTCGTCGGACATCATCGATGAAGTCGCCGCAACCGTTCCCGTACCCGGGACACGGGTCACCGCCTGATGCCGACCACCCGAGGATGGGCGGCCCTCGGTGCGTCGCTCGCTCTCGCGATCTTGTGGCTCGCATTCGGAGAGGATCTCCTGCTCGCCCTTGCCGTCTTCCTCCTGGCAGGCATCGTCGGCGGTTCGATCTACGTGCGGCTTGCGGCACCCAGGCTCTCACTCGCCCGATCCATCAACCCCGAGCAGCTCCACGATGGCGAGCGCGCTCTGGTCGATCTCGCGCTCCGCTCCCAGCGACGGGTCTATCGAGTCTCGGTCGAGGACCGCGTTCACGGCCTCGGTGCGGCACGGTTCGTCGCCGATCGGATCAGCCCCACGGAGGCGCTGGCGGGCCGGTACGAGGTCCTGTGCCGTCCCAGGGGCGTCTACAGAGTCGGCCCCGCCCGCGTGTCGCTCGGAGATCCGCTCGGATTCGTCGAATCGACGACCCAGTTCGGCCAAGCGAGCCGTCTGGTCGTGTACCCACGAGTCGAGGGGCTCGAAGGCGTGCCCACGGGTCGCGGCCAGGATCAGACCATCAACACCTCGCGCGCTGCGTTCTGGCATTCCGGCGGCGAGGACTTCTTCACCCTGCGCGAGTACCACCAGGGTGACGATCTGCGCAAGGTCCATTGGCCTTCGTCCGCACGGCGCGACGAGCTCATGATCAAGCAGCTCGAGATGCCATGGCAGTCCCGGGCATTCATCGTGTTGGATCCGAGGGTGGAGCCGCATGCCTCCGCCGAGAGCTTCGAACAGGCCGTTCGCGGCGCCGCCTCGACGCTACGTCATCTCTACCGGTCCGGCTACACCCCCACGGTCTGGGCGGGCCACGGCGACGGGACCGTCGTGTCGAATGCCGAGGCATATCGCAAGGCGATGGAGGAACTGGCAACGATCAGCCCTGCCCGCTCGATCGACCTTCGCAGCCTCATCGGGAGATTGCGGAGATCGGGGATGGCCGGCGGTGTGCTCGTGATGGTCACGGGACAGCCCGACGACGCCGATCTCGCCTCGTTCCAACTCCTGAGTCAGGACTTCTACCGAACGGTCGTGCTCTCGGTGACGAACGGTGATGACGAGGCGATCGTCGGATTTGCCAGACTCGGCGCCCTCGTCGTGAGGACGACACCCACGGGCTCATGGGCCGAGTCGTGGCGCAACGCAATGGAGCACGGATGGTCTACCGCTTCAGCTGGATAGCAGGCGTCGCAGCGATCGCTCTCGCCTTCTGGGAGCTGACCGGGCTGCTGCGCGACTCGAACGATGGGCTGCCGTGGCCGGTTGCGATCCTCGTGGCGACGCTGCTGGGAGCCGGGATCACCTGGACCGCAATCGCCTACCGCGCACCTGCGGTCGTGACCGTGCTCGTCAACGTCGTTGCGTACGTGATCACGGTCGGGTTCCTGGTCGCACCCGACACCCTCATCGTGTTCATACCCACCGTCGAGACCTGGGACGCGCTGTGGTTCGAGGTGGGCCGAGCTCTCGAGATCATCCGGTACGGCGTCGAACCCGTGCGTCCGGTGCCGGGGTTGGTCCTGCTCTTGTCGTCCTTGTTCTGGACCCTCGGGTTCCTGCTCGTCGCAGGCCTCCTCAATGGGAGGCCGTTCGTCGCCATCCTGACGCCGCTCATCGTCGCTCTCCAGTTCGTGATCATCGACCGGCGACCGAAGGGCCTCTTGCACCTCGCCATGTTCGTGGGCGTGGTTGCGTTCGGCCTGCTCGCGATCCGCATCGACGAGCGCGACAGCGGCGCCGGGCGGTTGCGGCGCGTCGGGGCGACGACGAGGCCCACCCGACGTCCTTCCGTTGCGGTCAG
Source organism: Acidimicrobiia bacterium (assembly GCA_030066265.1). Classification (GTDB taxonomy): domain Bacteria; phylum Actinomycetota; class Acidimicrobiia; order Spongiisociales; family UBA5794; genus SZUA-442. The sequence goes on from JASJCF010000011.1 coordinate 6,715, forward strand.
CGCCCTCGTCGTGGCCACCGTGGTGTCATCGCTGCTGGTCGTGGGTCTCGCAGGCGAGCGGGTGCCCAACGACGGGCTCATCCCCTGGAGGGCGCCGGCGGGCTTCACGGACGACTACTCCGGATCGATCGCCTACAACCCCTACACCGACATCCGAGCCGGGCTCAACCGCCAGACGCTCACGCCGGTTTTCCGGGCGCGGATCGAAGGCGTCGATCCCGACACGGTGCGATTCCGCACGGTCACGCTCGACGCCTATCGCAACGGCCGATGGGGAACCGATCGGGTGCAGGCGTTCCCCCTCGAGGACGAGCCGTGGATCGACCCCGTGCAGGCCTATCGCGGAGAGACCGATCGCGTCGCCACCGTGATCGCGATCGACAAGCTCAAGCAGCCGTGGCTGCCCGCGCCTGACACCCCCATCGCCGCCGCCGCTGAGCGCACAGACGACACGAACGCCATGCGCGTGCGCCGGGTCGACGGGTCGCTCATCATGCCCGGCGACTTGACGTACGAGGGCATGCGGTACGAAGTGCTCTCCGACGTGCCTCGCTTCGACGGGCCGACCGTCGCCGCGCTCGCCCTGGCCGAGGACGGCACGCTGAGCCCGTTGTTCGTCGCCGCCGAGGACGGAGGTGAAGTCCTGCCGGACTTCGCCAGTGCGCCCGAGGTCCTCGAGCTCCCGGACGAGGACTACTGGCTCGAGCTCCCGGAGGATGAGATCGGGGCCCAATTCGTGGCGATCTCCGAAGCACAGGTGGTCGGCCTCGAGACGAACTTCGAGAAGGCGCTCGCCCTCGAGAACTACTTCCGAGACTCCGGCGAGTTCACCTACGACTCGGCGGTGCCGGGCGAGTACACCACGGGCGACGTGACCGAGTGGCTCTCCGACGAGGAGAACCCGTACGTCCGCCACGGCTACTGCGAGCAGTTCGCCACCGCCATGGCGCTCATGGCGCGGGCAGTGGGTGTTCCCAGCCGCGTCGTGCTCGGCTTCACCCCTGGCGAGCCCATCAACGACGACACCGTGCAGGTGTACGACAAGAACGCCCACAGCTGGGTCGAACTGTGGATCCCCGCTTACGGCTGGATGGCCTTCGACCCCACGCCGAGGGCGAACTACTCGGCGCAAACGGCGAACGACGTCCTCGAGGAGAGCCTGGGCTTCTCGGCTGCGGCCTACATCGAGGAGATCCCGGCTCCGTCACTCGTCGACCTCGGAACCGACGATGACTTCGGCCCCGACGCAGGGCGCTTCGAGGATCGGGAGGGGGTCACGAGCCCCATCGTCCCGGGAGCCGGCGGATCCGACGGCGATTCCTCTGGCTTCCAGCCCCCGTCCTGGTTTGTGCCCGTCCTGACGCTCGGTCTGCTCGCGCTCGTTGCCGCGCTCGCTGCCCCCATCACCCAGTGGTGGCGGAGGCGTCGATACGCCAAGCGGCTCGCCGGTGGCGATGTGGCTGCGGCATGGGAGGACATCGTCGACCGGTTGCTCGACCTCAACGAAGCGGTCGATCCGGCGAGCACACCCCTCGAGGCCGCCCACGAGATCGATGATGCATTCATCCCCCTCGCCAGCACGTACAGCACGTCCCTCTACGGGAACGGTGATGGCGACCGGGCGCTCGCGTCCCGCGCTGCCACCGAGCACGATCGCGCAACGCGACACCTGACGACGAGATACTCACGCAGCGAACGATTCGTGGCCACCTACCGCCCGTCGAAGCTGCGCCGACGGTGGCGATCGATCAGGAGCCGGCTCCGCCGCTGAGGGGCGCTCCGGCGGGTCAGCCGGTCTGGGCCTCTTCGGTCTCGATCCGAACGTCGTCCTCGACGCGTCGCAGCAGATCGCGGAAGCTCTCCCGGTCGAGCTCGAACTTCGTGACGTCATCCTCGACATCCTGGGCGATCTGGTCGATCTTCACGAAGAAGGCCAGCTGCCCCTGGCGGAGAGCATCGAGCAGTTCATCGTCGTCGCGGGCCACGGCGAACACCGTCTGACCGTCGGTGACGAGCCTGACCTCGGCGAGATGCTCATCCATGTCGCCCGTGCGACGGAGGTAGTCCCAGGCCCTGCGGACCCGTTGGATCGATAGACCGTTGTCGAGCAGGCTCTTCACCACGCGCAACCCGACGAGATCGCGGAAGCTGTAGATACGCCGGCGGCCCGGACGGCCGTCCGTCGTCTGGATGCTCGGTTTGATCAGTCCCACCTTGTCCCAGTAGCGAAGTTGGTGCGGAGTACACGACGTCAACTGGCACGCCTGTGCGGCGGTGTAACCCTCCAAGACCGAATCTCCCTCTGCTCCCTGCAGGCGAAGTCGAGGTGCCTGCTGTCTTCCCGGTCTCGCCGCCCAGACCTACCGCTCGGAGGGGCGAGAGGAGGCCATGTTAGCCCTCCCGCCGCCAGCGTCGCTGAAGGCGTTCAATGAACTCTCCCGACCCGTCAGACGCCACCCGATTGGCACGCGCCGTGAGCGCCAACCAGCCCGCGGAGGCGACCATCACGACGAATCCCATACCCGCGATCACCCACGACTGGGTGAACGATGCGAACATCACGACGGCTCCAACGATGAAGAGGACCCCGGCAAGCCGCATCTTCCAGCGGTTCCTACCGCTCCGTACGGCCTTGGCGACCATCTCGGCGAGTTTCGGATCGTCCTCATACAGCTGACGCTCGATCTCGTCGAGGATCTTCTGCTCGTGCTCGTTCAGTGGCATCGTGTTCCCGCAGGTCTGCTTGCGGTCTGGTCCGCATCGGGAGCGGCTTCCGCCGACAGTATACCTCTCGACATCGGAGCGGCTACGCCGGTTCTTGAGCAACGTAGCACAGTCCCCAAAGGTTCCGACAAGCCATTGGGACTGGCATAGGGTTGACCCGATGACGACGGTCCATCTCGTGCGGCACGGCGAGGTCTCCAACCCGAACCACGTGGTCTATGCAGATCTCGATGGCTTCAACCTCTCGCCGCTCGGCGTGCTCCAGGCGCAGCAGGCAGCGGCAACGTTGGCGCACAGACGCATCGATGCGGTGTTCACCTCGCCCCTTGCACGAGCTCGGCAGACGGCCACGGCGATCGCGCGTCCGCACGAGCTCGCCCCGACGGTCCAGGACGATCTGACCGAGACCCGTCAGTATCCCGGCTGGACCGGCCGCCGCTGGGATGAGCTGGACGTGTTGTTTCCCGGCCAGGTGGAGCGGTACCTCGATGATGCCTCGACGCTCACCGACGTCGAGGAATCGCTCGCCGGTGTCGTTGCACGCGTCGTGGGTGTGATCGAGGCGGGCCGAGCGGCCGGCTTCGGGGAGATCGTCGTCGTGAGCCATCAGGATCCCACCCAAGCGGCGCGTCTCGCGATGACCGGGGGAAGCCTGTCCGACCTGCGCACCGATCCGCCGCCCCACTGCGCCGTGATCACGCTGTCGCGCTCGCAGTCCGGTGACTGGACGGAATCGAGCATGTGGGCTCCCGGCCCCGATGACGTCGCCACGCATCGCCGTCGGTGGCCCCCGCGCAGCTCGGGCGGATAGCGCCGGCCGCAACTACACTCGCCAGCGCTCCACCGAGGAGGTCCCGTGGGTAGGCGAACACTGATCCAGAGCACCGTGCTGATCGTGGTCGTGTTCGCCGTCATGCTCGCCGTCGGGACGCTCATCAGCAGCGAGCCGTCAGAAGCCACCCAGGCATCGGGACGTGTGCCCACGACGACCACGACGACGGAACCGCCCCCCGAAGGCGTCGTCATCGTGCGCATCAACAACGGCGTGTTCAGTCCCGCCAACCTCGCCATGGATCTCGAGGTCACCCAAACGATTCGCTGGGTCAACGAGGACGACCGCGAGTACATCATCTTGGCCAACGGCGGGGCGTTCGAATCGCCGCCCTTGGCGAAGGGCGACGAGTTCGAGTTCGATTTCTCGACGCTGGAACCCGCCATCCATCGCTACAACGCCCTCGTCGGCTTTGCGCGAGTCCCCGGCTCCGTCGACACTCGACCGGAGCAGTAGCGCCAGGCGTGCGGAACGTCGCCGTATCCATCGGAGCTGCAGGCATGGTCAGCGTCACGCTGAGCTCGCTCTCGCTCGTTGCCGACCCTGAGCCGATCGACCCTGGTGCTGCCGCGATGATTGCGTTCGGCCTCATGGTCGCGGCCGTCACGTGCCTCTCGGGCCTGCTCCTCGCACGGGCACCGTGGGGCCGCTGGGGCCTCGCCGCCGTGGTCGTCCTCGCAATGGGGCTGGCGTCAGTGAGCAACTCGTGGCTCGTATGGCTGGCCTATGCCGTGGGCGCCGGCGCCTTGGTCGGCCTCCTCGGGCCGTGGCTGCGCCTGTGGACGCGACACCGACCGGCCGTGGAATCGCCAGGACCGGTCTCGGTCAGCCTCATGGCCGTGGCCGCAAGTGCGCCGCTGGTCATCGGGCTCACCGCGGCCGCGGGCATCCACTGGTCCCATTGGCTGCTCATGATCGTGGCCGTCATCTCGTCGGTGACGTACGCACAGGGGACCCGCATCGGCTTGTGGGGGCTGCGTGTCGCAGTGCCGATCATCGGTGCCTATGCGTATGGGAACACCAACGGCTGGGGCGCAGTGATGCTCGCCGGAGCGGTCGCCGTCGTGACCGTGCTTGCATGGCTTCCCGCCGCCCTGCGAACCACCACGGTCATCACCCCGCCCCTTCCGAGTCCCGTTCCGAGGCGACCGACATGACTCGACCGGGCGACATCGCCGCAACGGTGACATGCGTGATCTTCGGTGGCATCACGGGCTTCCTTCTCGCCGGCACGGCGACGGCAGTCATCTTCGCTGCGATCGGAGGGGGCGTGGGTGTGATCGCCGCCAGAGCGAACGTACGCCCTGCGATCACAGCCACGGTGTTCGTCGGGGCCATGGCCGGTGCGCTCGTCGGGGCGAGCATCGTCGAGACATTGTGTCTCCCGGGATCATGCGTGCCCTTGGAGATCTCCGCTGCGGTCATCGTGGGGATCGCGGCGTTCATCGGCGTCGGATTGGTCGCCGCCCTGGTGACCCGGTCCTTCGACGAGTACAACGAACATGTCGATACAGGCCGCGAACCCCCGGAACCGGGCTGTGAGTCCGAACCGGAACCGGAGGACTGATCCGGTCCCGGCGTCAGTCGTCGACCGATCCGAAGACCAGCGAAACGTTGTGCCCGCCAAAGCCGAAGCTGTTCGACATGACGGTCCGGACTGGCATCTGTCTCGCCTCGTTCGGCACGTAGTCGAGGTCGCACTCGGGATCCGGCGTCTCGTAGTTGATCGTCGGCGGCACCACGCCATCGCGGATCGCCAGCAGCGAGGCGAGTCCTTCGATTGCACCTGCGGCGCCGAGGAGATGTCCTGTCATCGACTTGGTGGACGAGATGGCGAGATCACCGGCTGCATCGCCGAAGGTGGTCTTGATGGCGGCCGTCTCGGTGGCGTCGTTGGCGGGGGTCGAGGTGCCGTGAGCGTTGATGTAGTCGAGGTCCTGGGGAGCCAGGCCTGCGTCGTCCAACGCAGCCGACATCGCGCGGGCGGCGCCGGATCCACCGGGACGCGGCAGCGTGATGTGGTAGCCATCCGCCGACATCCCGTACCCGATGAGCTCGCCGTAGATCCTGGCCCCTCGGGCCTTCGCGTGCTCGTATTCCTCGAGGATCATCACCGCCGCCCCCTCGCCCATGACGAAGCCATCCCGGGTGGCATCGAAGGGTCGGGAAGCGCCCGCGGGATCGTCGTTGCGCGTGCTCAAGGCGCGCGCCTGGGCGAAGCCCCCGACGGCGAATCGAGTGATGCTGGCCTCTCCTCCTCCGGCGACCATCACATCGGCAGCGCCACGCTTGATGACCTCGGCTGCGTCCCCGATGGCATTGGCCGACGCGGCACACGCCGTCACCACCGTGCTGTTGGGCCCATAGAGGTTGAAGTCGATGGATGCGAGGCCCCCGGCCATGTTCGAGATGATCATGGCGATGCCGGTCGGTGCCATTCGGCCCGGGCCCCGTTCTCGCAGGATGTCGAACTGTGCTTCGAAGGTCTCGACGCCCCCGATGCCCGTCCCGGCCAGCACCCCGGCGCGTAACGCCTCGGGATCGTCCTCTTCGTACGAGATCCCGGCATCGTCGAGGGCCTGCTGGGTGGCCACCCAGAAGTACTGCGAGCTGGTGTCCATGCGTCGGGCCTGCCGCTTCGGCATGTATTGCTCGACGTCGAAGTCCTTGATCTCCGCAGCGATCCGTGCCGGAATGTCCGAGACATCGACCTTCTCGATTCGGCTGACACCGCTCGTCCCGGCCAGGATGTTCGACCAGAACGTGTCGACGTCGGCACCGAGCGCCGAGATCGTGCCGAGCCCCGTCGCAACGACGCGACGTTCCTCCATGATGCGGCTAGCCGTTGATCTTGCTGTCGACGAGATCGACGGCCTCGCCGACCGTCGTCAGCTGCTCGGCTTCCTCATCGGGGATCTGGACACCGAAGTTGTCCTCGAGCGCCATCAGGAGCTCCACGACGCCGAGCGAGTCGACCTCGAGGTCTTCTTCAAAGCGCGACTCCATCGTGATCTTGTCTTCGTCGAGCCCGAGCTCTTCGACGAGCAACTCGGTCATCTTCGACTGGATTTCGGACTTGTCCATGGATGCTTCTCTCCTGGTGTCAGAGTGCCAGCCCGCCGTCCACGACGAAGGTCTGACCGGTGATGTACGAGGCACCGTCTGAGGCAAGATAGCCAACGAGCGATGCCACTTCCTCTGGGGTGCCGAGGCGCCCGACGGCGACTTGCTCCGCCACACGTGCGGTCACGTCGCCACCGAGTGCGTCGGTCATGTCGGTGGCGATGAACCCGGGAGCAACGGCGTTCACCGTGACACCCCGCGAGCCCACCTCCCGTGCGAGGGACTTGGTGAAGCCGATGATGCCGGCCTTCGATGCCGCGTAGTTCGCCTGGCCGGGGTTCCCTGCGATGCCCGACACCGAGCTGATGTTGATGATGCGGCCCGCCTTGGCTCTGAGCATGGAACGCAGCGCCGCCTTCGAGCACAAGAACACAGAGCGCAGGTTGGTGGCGATGACCCGATCCCATTGCTCGGGGCTCATGCGCAAGAGCAGGCCGTCGTCGGTGACGCCGGCGTTGTTCACGAGGACCGTGACGGGTCCCAGTTGATCCGAGACGGTTTCGAACATCGACGCAACGGCGTCCTCGTCTGCGACGTCCGCTCCCACCGCGATCGCGGTGCCGCCCGCGGCCCGAATGGCATCCGCGACCTCTTCGGCCTTGGCTGCGCTTGCCGCGTAGTTCACGGCAACTGCCGCACCCGAGGCTCCCAGCTCGATGGCGATCGCTCGCCCGATGCCTCGCGATCCGCCCGTGACGAGTGCAACCGACTCCATCAGGCCAGCGCGTCCTGCTTGGACAACACGATGTCGAGAGCGGACTGGGAGGGCTGCTCGAGCTCGTCGTCGATGACCGCCACCGGGTCGGCTCGGTCGCCCCACTCGTACGCTGCTGCGCCCCAAGTGAGGCCAGCGCCGAATGCAGCGAACACCACTTTCGACCCGGGCTTGACAACGCCCTCGTCGAGGGCCTCCGCGAGGGCCATGGGGATCGTCGCCGCCGAGGTGTTCCCGTACTTGTGGATGTTGACGTAGACCTTGTCCTCGCTCGCACCGATGCGACGCCGCACGGCGTCGATGATTCGCGCATTGGCTTGATGTGGGATCAACAGATCGATGTCGTCGAGTTCCCAGCCCGCCTCGGCCGCCATCGCCACCGTCTCCTCGCCCATCTTCGTGACAGCGCCCTTGAAGATCTCCTGGCCGTCCATGACGACCCGTGGGAGCTCTCCGGAGCCGATGAACTCCGTCCCGAGACCGGTTGCCGTGAGCGCCGGCGCCCCGCGGCCGTCCGCACCGACGTGGATCGCCTTGAGTCCGGCATCGCCCTCCGTCGCCTCCACCACGACGGCGCCCGCACCATCGCCGAAGAGCACGGCCGTTGCTCGCTCGTCGAGGCTGAGGTACGAGGAGATCTGCTCTGCGCCGATGAGGAGGATGCGGCCGGCTGTGCCGGTCGCGATGAGCCCATTCGCCATCGAGAGCCCGTAGATGAACCCGGTGCATCCGGCGTTGATGTCCGCTGCAGCGGCATGGAACGCCCCGAGATTCGCCTGCACGATGCAGGCCATGGCCGGGATCTGACGATCCGGCGTGCAGGTCGCAACGAGGATGTAGTCGATCTCGTCCGCGGTGAGCCCCGCAGCGGCGAGTGCGCGCTTCGCCGCGAGGGTGGCGACGTCCGAGTTCTTGACATGCGAGACACGGCGCTCCTTGATGCCCGAGCGCGAGGAGATCCACTCGTCGGTGGTATCGATGACGGAAGCCAGGTCATCGTTCGTCATGGTCGGCTGGGGCACACTCATGCCCCAGCCCGTGATCAGCGCATGCTTCATGTCACACCTTCCCGGGCCATCATACGGACAGCTCCTCGGCGACGGTCCTCGCCTCGAGCAGGCTGGACACGACGAATACCTGCGACCCCTTGACCGTCCGTCTTGCGAGGCCCGCCGTGACGTCTCCCGGTCCGACGTGGACGAACGTGTTCACACCGCCCGCCGCCATGTTGGCGAGCGTCTCGGAGAACCTCACGGGTGCCGTCAACTGCGCCGACAGGGTGGCTCCGGGATCGTGGGTGCTCGCCGCTGTGGCGTTGGCGAACACGGTGACTGAGGGCTCCGACATCTCCGTCTCGTCGATCGCTCTGTCCAGACGCTCAGCTGCCGACTGCATGAATGGGGAGTGGAACCCGCCCGCAACGTCGAGCGGGACGACCCGACGGATGCCCAGGGAGCGACCCTCACCGATCAGCCAGTCGATGTCGTCTCCGGCGCCGGCCATCACGATCTGACCCGGTGCGTTGAGGTTGGCGACGTAGAGCGAACCGCCGTCGTTGCGCCGAGCAACGGCGATCTCGGAGGCCCGTTCATCGTCGACGCCGATGACCGCGGCCATCGTGGAGTCACGCTCGTCCGCCGCTGCAGCCATCGCACGGCCGCGCTCGGCGACCAGGGACAGCCCATCCTCGTACGAGAACGCACCGGCCGCGGCAAGGGCGGTGTACTCGCCGAGCGAGTGCCCGGCGAATGCGACGGGGTCCACGCCGACGAGCTCGGCGAACTCGATCCACAACGCATACGAGGTCACGTACAACGCGGGCTGAGCCTTCTCCGTCGATGTGAGCTCCTCCGCCGGCCCGTGGGCGATGAGCGAGTCGAGATCCCACCCGAGCACCGCACTGGCTTCCTCGAACAGGTCCGTTCGGTCTGCCCGGATGTCCGGACACATGCCCACGGATTGGCTTCCTTGACCTGGGAAGAGAACGGCGTACACGATGGAGCTCTCGTCGGGATCCTGTCTCTGACTTCAGCCGAGCGGCCGACGTTTCACGAATCGTCGGGGAATCCGTCGCTTCGCTCTGCGAGGTACCGCTTGATGTTCCTGGTCGCCTGGGCGATCCGCTGCTCGTTCTCGACCAGGGCGAATCGCACGTGCTCGTCCCCGGATGGCCCGAACCCGATCCCGGGGCTGACCGCCACTTCGGCGTTGTCGAGGAGGTCGAGCGCGAACTTCAAGCTGCCATGGGAACGGAATGGCTCGGGGATGCGCGCCCACACGAACATGGTGGCGTGGGGAGTGTCGACCTCCCACCCGGCACGATCCAAGCCGTCGATGAGCACGTCGCGGCGCTTGCGGTACTCGTCGACGACGACGTCGATGTAATCGTCGTGCTCGTTGAGGGCGATGATGGATGCGATCTGGATCGGCTGGAACGTCCCGTAGTCCAGGTACGACTTGAGTTGGGCCAGCGCACCTACGATCTCGGCATTCCCGACCACGAAGCCGACGCGCCATCCGGCCATCGAGTGCGACTTCGACAAGGTGTAGAGCTCGACAGCCACGTCCTTCGCACCCTCGACCTCGAGCAAGGACGGCGGTTGGTAGCCGTCGTACGCGATGTCCGCGTAGGCGAAGTCATGCACGAGCATGACGTCGTTGCGCCTTGCGAAGTCGACGAGGCGCTCGAAGAACGACCGATCGACGGTCACGGTCGTGGGATTGTGCGGGAACGAGATCACGATGACCCTGGGCTTGGGCCAGGACGTCCGGAACGCCGCCGTGAGCCGGTCGAAGAAGTCGGCGTCCGTGGACAGATGCACCCTCCGCACCTCAGCGCCTGCGAGAACGGGGGCGTAGATGTGGATCGGATAGGAGGGTTCGGGCACCAACGCGACGTCACCCGGCTGGACGAGCGTCCACATCAGGTGCGAGAGCCCCTCTTTCGCCCCGATGGTGTTGATCACCTCGGTGTCGGGATCGAGCGTCACCCCGTGGGCGCGGGCGTACCGCTCCGCCACGGCACGTCGGAGATTCGGAAGACCGCGCGACGACGAGTACCGGTGGTTCTTCCCCTGCCGAGCGGCCTCGACGAGCTTGTCGACCACTCCGTCGGGAGAGGGGATGTCCGGGTTGCCGAACCCGAGGTCGATGACATCGACGCCGGCTCTGCGAGCGGCCGTCTTGCGCTCGTTGACCTCTGCAAACACGTAGGGCGGCAGGTTGTCGATCCGGCGGAACTGCATCCCTCAACGATAGGCCGAGATCGTCCCCCACCGACCTATTCGAGGCCGGGCTGTCTACGGCCGGCCCATTCGGCGGCTCATCTCGGGAGGATTCGCGCGACGACGCCGGGAACGATCTCGGCTCCCCAGCCGAACGCGCTCCGTACCAGGTCGAGGCCGTCGACCGATCCGTCCCAGTGCTCCCGCACGATCGCCTCGTCCACACTCCGCAGCAGATGGTCCACGGCCAGAGACAACAGGATGACGTCGTCGAGGTGGCCGAGCCCGATGACGAAGTCCGGGATGAGATCGATGGGTGACACCGCATAGGCGAGCACGGCGCCCAGGAACACCTTGCGCCTCGTGGACACCCTGGGGTCCGCCAGCAGTCGAAGCAACAACGTCACCACGTTCGGGATCAGCAGGGCGACCTCGAGGGCGATGTCGGACCACGTTCGTCGCCCGACCGGGTCCGTGTCGTCGATGGCGACGAAGCCGGCCGCCGACTCGTCACGAGCCATCCTCACCTCCCCCGGCAGCGTACATCGCAGCCCCGACCGCGCCGGCCGCAGCACCGAGTTGGGCGACTTGGATCGCCGGGGGCACCCGATAGCTGGCTCCGTGGAGCGCATCGGCGAAACTCCGTCTCGCCGGGCCGAGCAACGACTCACCGACGGAGCCCAGGCCTCCGCCGACCACGATGAGATCGGGATCCATGATGGCGGCGAGATCGGCGAGGCCGAGACCAAACGCTCTCCCGACCTCGGCGACCAGCGACCGTGCTGTCTCTTCACCTCGATCCGCAGCGGCGACGACGGAAGCACCGGTGACATCATCGGCTCCCTCGAGTGCGACGGCGAGCGAGGAATTCGGATTCGCGGCGATGACTTCCCTGGCGAGACGCTCGAGGGCCGGTCCGGAGGCGACGGTCTCCCAGCACCCTCGCTTCCCGCAGTCGCACAACAGGGTGCTCTCCGGGACCTTGGTGTGCCCCCACTCACCTGCGAACCCACTCCCCCGGTAGATGGACCCGTCGATGGCGATCGCTCCCCCGATCCCCGTGCCGAGGGTGACCATCACGACGTTCCGATATCCCTGCGCGGCTCCCGTGGTCAATTCGGCGTGGAGGGCGGTGTTGGCATCGTTGTCGACGTACGTGGGGAGCCCGAACCGCTCTTCGATGTCGTTCCCCACCGGCAGATCCGTTCCCCGAACGTGCGGTCCCCAGACGAATCGACGATCCGGGACCGAGACGAGACCGGCGATGCCGACGCCGATGACCGTCTCGGATCCGTTGGCGACCCGACGAACGGCGTCTCCGATCGCCTCGACGGTGGACACGCGACTGCCGTGCTCGACGCGTGACTCCTCCGCAATCGCCTCTCCTTCGAGGCGCACGGCGTACGACTTGGTTCCGCCGATGTCGATACCGATCGCTGACATGCTGGCTGCGAGCGTATCAGTGCCCACAGCGGTGCCGGCCTCGAGGTCAGGCCGCCGTCACTCCACCGGGACGTGTTGCGGCCGGTGCTCGTCGTCGGGACCCTCTTCGGGTCGGATGGTTCTCGTCACTCCGGTGACGATCGCACCGAGACCCGCCGCAACCTCGAAGGCGGCTCGTGCGAAGTGCAGGGTCGCCTCCCTGGTGCCCCGAATGATCGGATCGATGGGTGTCTCGCTCATTCCTCCTCCAAGGTGAAGGTGACCCGAAGCTCGCCGGATTCGAGCTTCGCCCTCCGGATCGCACGCCGCTTCAACGAATCCGGGAGCACGAGGCTGCGCCGATACGAGTCCACGGTGATGTAGAGCTCGTCGTCGTGACGCATGACGTCGACATGATCTCGGTCCGCCAGGGGAAGCGTCATCACGAGAGCCACGTCGTCGGAGCCGTCCAGGCTCTCGACGCGGATCGGGTCGACGTTCGACAGCCGACGGGTCGGATCCACGTCGCCGTACAGCTCCTCTCCGACGAGGCGAAGCCGATCCGGCCCCACCATCTCCTCGTCGAACAGCCGCAGCTTGCGGATGTCCATGCCGTGGAACCCTTCCTCCACCTCGTCGAGGTGCTTTCCCTGGATCTCCCGCCACTTGCTGAAGTAGGGATCATTGACCTCAGATGGGAGGACTCGGTTCACGATGGCCGAGTCGACGCCGTATCCGAAGAGCCCCAGGTAGGTGTACGTGCGGCGCGCCTCGGAGATGACCATCTTCTCCGGGTTCATCACGAGCCGAGCCGTGGTGATCTCCGGATCGGCGAGCAGCTCCCGGATCCCGTCGAGCCGGTCGTAGAAGCGCTGCACCGAGTCGAAGACGGCGTCATTGGCGACTGGCATCGTCGACACCCGCGAGATGACGGGACGCACCACCTTCACCACCCGCTTCGAGAGCGGGAACATCTTGTCCATGTACCACGACATCACATCGGGGAGGCTCAACAAGCGCAGGGTCTCGGCGGTGGGAGCGCAGTCGACGACGATGACGTCGTACCGATCGGACCCTGCGTGGTCACGCACGCTTGCCAGGCTGAAGAGCTCATCCATTCCGGGGAACACCGTCAACTCCTCGGCTTCGATGCCGCGAAGTCCCGACCAGTCGAAGAGGTCGGTGAGGTGGTCCCGCACATCCCCCCACGACTCCTCCAGCCGCTGCTGGCTGTCGATCTGCTGGGCTTCGAGGCCGGGAACGACCTCGGTGGGCTCATCTCCGAGGGTGGTGTCGAATGCGTCGGCGAGCGAGTGCGCAGGATCGGTCGACATGACCAGCGTCCGATGGCCCAGGTCGGCGGAACGGAGGGCCGTTGCTGCCGAGACCGTGGTCTTCCCCACTCCACCTTTGCCGGTGACGAGGATGATCCGCATCAGGCGGTCTCTTCCGCCCTCTTCTTCAATCCCCGAAGGGCGGTCCCGACGATCTGCTTCTCGGCCTGCTTGCGGAGGAAGCCGGGAAGCTTGAAGGCGGGATCGATCCGAAGTGCATAGACCACCTCGGTCTCACCGCCGCCCATCTCGTTGAACTCGTAGCGTCCTTCGAGCAGCCGAATGTCGTCGTTGGGGATGGCACTCCACGCAAAGCCGTTGTCGTAGTCGAAGTCGTACTCGAGGGTGTACGCCACTTCCTTCACCATGGCGTCCACGACGAAGTCCGCCTTCACGGGGCGGCCGTAGTCGTCCTCCTCGACGATGGAGACGGAACGAACGCCGTCCGCCCATGCGGGATATGCCTCGATGTCGAGCGCAACCTCGTAGACGTGCTGTGGCACCGACGACACCTCAACCCGTTGCACGGTTCCTTCGGCTGCCATCGGTGGAGCTCCTCGCCTCGACTCGGCCAACCGGAGGCTAGCGGCCCCCCAGAGCGCGCGGGAGCGCTCAGGAGGCTGCGTCGACGTCGTGTCGCCACGGTCGACCGGTGGCCCGGAAGTACCCGACGTTGCGACACACGGTGCCGCCATGCACCCATCGGAGAGCCCGGGGTTGGTGGACATCCCCGAAGTAGTGGAACGCCGGCTGGTGCCGCTCCAGGTATTCCAGAATCGGCTCCGATCCCTTCGTGGTGCCCGCAACGACATCTTCGGACATCTCGCCGATCGACGGCGGGACGTGTGTTCCGATCACATCCACCCGGCCGATGCTCTCGAGTTTGGCTCGCATCGCATCGTCAGAGACCTCTCCCGAGGACCCGATCCGTGCGAGACCACCCCCTGCGATCCCGATCTGGAGCCCATCGATCTCCACGATGTCGCCATCGACGAAGGTGGAGCCCTTCGGGAGATACTCGCGCAGCAGCTCGGGATCGTCGGCATTGCCATACGTCACATAGGACCGGGCACCCTCCAGCGCCGTGGCCATCCGCTCGTATTGCCCGACCATGAGCCGCCGGATCTCGGCGCTCACGTCGAATCCGATCGCAGCGGTTCGCTCGCGCCACACGGTGCGTGCTTCGTCGCGCCTGCCGTGCCTGCGCAGCGCGGCCAGCCGTTCCACCGTCTCGGTGCCGACGACATCCGGGATGATCCCCTCGGTGGTGCGGTGATCGATGAGATTGACGAGATCGCCGAGAATGACCAGTGGCTCACCTCGCTGGGCCACACGGGCGAGCGCATCGAATTCGGCGTGCACGTCCGAGAGCACCAGGAAGGTCATGCGCTTCGCCCCGGGCCGAGCCAATATGCGACCCCACCGAGACCGGCGCCACCAACGACGGCCATCGCCAGGGCGAGCGAATCGGACCACCCTGCGTACGATGCGGAGATCCCCGCCATGCCGAACCCGAACAGGCCAGCGATGATCACCCTGGCGGAAGCGCCCCAGCGGACCTCCGGGCCGGCAGCCGAGTCGGAGGGCGATACGGCGTCCGGCGTCGACGTATCCGGGTCGCTCGAGTCCGGCGAGGCGAGCACGGTGAGAACGACCCACAGCACGACGCCCAGGCCGCCCACCACGAGCGCAGCGGCATAGAGCGTCGTCATCTCCGTGCCTCCTCGGCGTCGGTGGTCGAGCGCTGCGAGCGTACCTCAGGGCGAGGGTGTCATTGCGGAGGCGCTGGCGATCTCGGCGGCGACCTCGGGGTCGCGCTCACGATCGGCGGCATCCCGGAGTGCCTCCCCGGCGTGGTCCGTGCCGATCCGGCCGAGCGCCCATGCGGCGTGCGAGCGCAGCAGGGAATCGGGGTCGTGCAGGAAGCGCACCAGCAAGGCCACATCATCGCCACGCCGGTCGTTGCCGACCGCGACGAGGGCGTTCCGGCGCACGAACCGCATCTTCCTGCCGGGCACGTACCAGTGCGACGTCATCCGCTCCAGTTCCTCATCGCTCGCGGTGAGTAATCGGCGCGGGTCGGGTTGCGGCACGGGGAGGTGGGAATCGAGGGCTGGGTCGCCCGGCGGGCATGCGGTGAGGCAGTCGTCGCATCCGTACACCCGGCGACCCACAGCGACACGCATCGCCTCCGGGATGGTTCCACGTCCCTGGAGGACGGCGGCAATGCACCGTCGGGCATCGAGCATCCCTGGAGCGACGATCGCGCCGGTCGGGCACGCGGGCAGGCACGCATCGCAGGTCCCGCACGATCTCACCATCGGTTCGCCGACGGGGAGCGGCTCGTCCGTGACCACGCTCCCGATCAGGAACCAAGGGCCCAGGCCGGGTGCGAGCGCCATGGTGCTCTTTCCCCACCATGCGATCCCCGACCGTACGGCTACCGCTCGATCGACGATGCGGTCATCGTCGAGCACCGCCTCACCGCGCGCACCCCCTGCAGCGAGCACGGTGACGAGATCATCGAGCACGGCGCGCACGGGTGCGTATCGGTCCCCATCGGCGAATCGGGCCACCGGACGATCGGGCGATCGGCCGTCGCCATCGCGCAGGTACGGGACAGCCACGACGACGATCGACCGAGCCCAGGGGAACGACCGAGCGGGCTCTGCACTCATCGCCGGATCCTTGAACGTGAACCCGAGACGACCGGACGCCCCGGTGGCTCGGCGTCGCTCGATCTCGGCCCGCACATCGGGAAAGGGTGCGAGGTCGGTGACACCGAGCCGGGCCTCGTGTTCGGCTGCAACGCCGCGCAGTCGTTCGAGAAGCACCATGCGGTGCAGCGTACCCAGACAATCGCCCGGGAGCCCCGGACGCTATCCAGCCCGGATCCAGCCCGGATCAAGCCCGGATCAAGCCCGATCAAGCCTGATCGCCACCGATCACGACCCGATCAACTCCGACCATCACCCGATCAACCGCAGAGATCGATCAGCCCTGGAGCATGGTGTGAACGAGCTCTCTGCGCCTCACGAGCCGGATGATGCCTGACGGTCATCGCTGACGATGAGCCGGATCGGGGAGACCAATCCCGCATCGCTCATCGCATCGATCGCGGCCCGCTCGTCATCATCGAGCTCGAGGACGCCACCGGGTGCGCACAACGCCGTCACGATGCAGTCCTCGCATGCCGACGTCTGGACCATCACACATCGGTCGCAATCGATGATCATGTTCACCTCCTCGCTCGAGGCCAAGCGTACGAACCGGGTGTGACACGACCTGAGCCACCCGCAGGACGGCCTGCGGAGGAGGGGCGTACTGGGTGCCCTCCGGTCCCGGGCCTACACTCGCCCCATGCGGCTCGGACTGAACATCGGCTACTACGGCACGGCCATCGCCGACAACTTCACCCTCATCGACCGAGCCGAGCAGCTCGGCTACGACAGTGTGTGGACCGCAGAGGCGTACGGATCGGACGCCCTGACACCCCTTGCATACGTCGCTGCGCGGACCTCGAGGATCGGCGTCGGCTCAGCGGTGTTCCAGATGCCGGCACGCACCCCTGCGATGACGGCGATGACCGCAGCCACCCTCGACGAGATGTCCGGTGGTCGGTTCCGGCTCGGCCTCGGCGTGTCCGGGCCGCAGGTGGTGGAGGGATGGCACGGAAGACCGTTCGGCAAGCCTCTTGCGGTGACCCGGGAATACGTCTCCATCGTCCGGGCGATCCTCGCCCGGGAGGCACCGGTCGAGTTCGATGGCGAGTACCACCAGCTCCCCTATCGCGGCGAGGGTGCTCTCGGCCTGGGCAAGCCGCTCAAGATCATGATGCGCCCTAGGGCCGACCTGCCGATCTACCTCGCGGCGATCGGGCCGCGCAATGTCGAGCTCACCGCGGAGATCGCCGACGGCTGGCTGCCGATCTTCTTCTCACCCGAGCGAAGCCGGGAAACGTATACCGGCTTGCTCGAAGCCGGCTTCGCCCGGTCGGGGGATCCGAACAAGGCGGATCGGTTCGACATCGCGCCAACCGTCAACGCCCTCGTCACCGACGACCTCGAAGGCGGGAGACTCCAGATGAAGCCCCAGATCGCTCTCTACCTCGGGGGCATGGGCGCCAAGGGTCGGAACTTCTACAACGATCTCGCACGTCGCTACGGATACGAGCAAGAGGCTGAGACGATCCAGGACCTCTACCTCGCCGGCAAGAAGATGGAGGCCACGATGGCCGTTCCCGACGAGTTGGTGGACGAGGTGTGTCTCGTGGGGCCTGGCGAACGCATCCGCGACCGGCTCGAGGCATGGCGCGAGGCGGGGATCGGCACCCTCATCATCGGCACCTCAGATCCCCACACGCTCGATGTGATCGCCGAGTACGTGGGCTGAGCTCAGTCGCCGGACGACGGAACGGCATCGGGTGCCACAGGACGTTCGGCCGGCCTCGGCAGGGTGAGCCGGAACGTCGCACCCTCGCCGACCACGTACTCCAGAGAGCCATCCATCAGCTCGGCGAGACGGCGCGAAACGGTGAGTCCCAGGCCGATGGACGACTTCGCCCTCGACCCGGAGGCCGATCGGCCGTAGGGCAAGAAGACGGTTTCGCGGTCTTCGGGCGGGATTCCCTTCCCGTCGTCGTGAACGATCACCGAAGATGTCGCTTCGTCGACACGGAAGGTCACCGTGACGGTGGGCCCGCCGTACCGGAACGCATTCGTGAGGAGGTTCCGCACGATCTGGCGCACCCGTGTCGGGTCGGCCATCGCCGGCGCAGGGGTGGGCGACAGGTGCACCGACGTTCGATCGGGCGTGCGCAAGGCTGCGAGGGTCGAAGCCGTGAGCTCGCTGAGATCCGTCTCCTCCACGAACACCGACATCACCCCGTCGTGTGATCTGGCCGCAACGAGCAGATCCTCCACGAGATCGGCCATGTCGATCGTCTCGCCGGCGATGAGCTCGAGGAGCTCGGCGCGTTCGTCGGCAGCGAGGGCATCGCCGGCAGCTCGCAATTCGTCTGCGAGGCCGCCGACGGCGGTGAGCGGAGTCCTCAGTTCGTGACTCACCGATGCGATGAGTTGATCCTTCGAGGCGAGCGAGGCCTGAAGCCTCGCACGGTCGCGAGCGCGCCCGTAGAACGCACCGAACATCTCGGCGATCGTTCGCACGAACGCTCGGTCACGATCCGTCCAGGAGCGACAGGTGCCACCTTCGATGACCCACAGAGCCCCGACGAGCTCACCGCCCTCCACGTCGATTCCCCCGACGAGCCGGCAGAACCCATCTCGGTCATCGTGCGCGATGGCATCTTCCCCGAGGATGTCGCGCACTGCGGCCTCAGGATCCTGCAGGGAGCTCGAGAGCGCGTCCAGGTCCTGCCCCTCGACTGTGCCCACTGCCGACCACGTCGCGAGGATCTCAGCGTCGCTCTGTGCCTCCGTGTGGGCCGTGACCACCACCCGATCCGCACCGATCGCCTCCCCGACGGCGCGCAGTGCCGGCCCGACATCTCCGGACCCCTCGCCATCTCCAGACCCCTCGCCGAGGAGCGCTTGGGAGGCGCGAGCGATCGCCTCCTCGTATCGAAGTCTCCCGTCGAGGGAACCGATGAGCGAATCCCGGACCTTCGCGTTTCGCGCACGGAGCCAGAACGCAGCGGTGAGATCGGCCATGGTTCTCAAGAGCATGAGATCATCCGTCCGCCACAGCCGATCGGCGTCCCCATCGGCGGCTCCGATGACGCCGACCCAATCACCCTCGAGGATGATCGGCACGTTCACCTCTGCACGCAACGCACCATCCCCTCCCCGATCTCCCGACGTCCCGCGAGACTCCTCGACCCGGTAGAAGAAGGGCGCACCACCCTCCAGATGCGCCCTGGCTCCCGGCATGGTCGACCACGGGACCTTCGCCGCTCGGTCGAGCGAGGGGTGCATGTGCGGGTCGTGACTTGCGCGATCGACCACGACGGCGCTCATGCCGAGTTCGGGATCCTCGACGTTGCGCTCGACGAACACCACAGCGACATCCATCGCCGACCGAATCTCCTCGAGGCTCCTCGACAGCGCCTGCGCGTCGTCTTCGGACACCAACAGGGCGGATGCGCGAGCAACCGCTTCGGCGACCTCGAGACGACGGCCCACCTCCTTGCGACCGCGCACGCGCATGCGGAGGAACTCGGAGGCGATCACGATCGAGGACACACCGAACACTGCGATGACCACGACGCCGGCGACGAGCGATCGTTCCACCGAGACGTCCGAGCCCACCATGGTGATCGTCGAGGCTGCAACACCGGCAATGACGGCATAGAGCCCGATCGGCCAATCGCTGATCGAGTCGGCGAGCACGGCGAGAACCAGGAGGAAGTAGGCGACCACCATTCCGCTCGCTGCCGGTGGCACCGAGAGAACGACGAGGCCTATCGAGGTGAACGTGATGTCCGCAACCAGCGTTGCCGTGATGCGGCGACGGTCGGTCCTGAGGGCCACGGTGGCGTCCAGCGCCGCGCCTGCGCCGATCGCTGCGGCAATGGCCATCGCGGGCCAGGCCAACACCACACCGGCGACGATGGCGAGCACCACCGCTGTGAGGCCTCCGATTCGTCGCTGCTCATGCCAGCGACGAACGACCGCCTGTTTGGGCGCGGCGTCCGGCATCTCGGTGTCGACGTGAGGGCGCGAGAGGGTCGTCGTCACGGTTTCCTGTGTTTCGCTGTGTTCCAGGTGTATCGGAAGCTCGACCCGCAGCGTTTAGCCGTTCGCCCACTCCACGAGCCCATCCGACCACAGCACGAGCGCCCCGAGGAGGGTGGCGCGTTCTCGCAGCTCCCGATCGTTCGTGACGACCGCCGTCCGCCCAGGGCGTTCCCCGAGGAGTGCAACGATTGCATCGTCAGCTGAGCGGTCGCCGGCGAATCGAACCTGGACACCCAGCTCGGTCGTGTAGGAACCCCGTCCCTCTACCCCCACCGCATCGAAGACGACGACGATCTCGCCGGCTACGAGACGAGAGAGCACGTTGGCAACGTTGAGCACGGCGTTTCTGCCCTCTGCGCCCGACAGGGCGACGAGCCCGAGTGCACCCGCCACGTTGTATCCATCGAGGATCACGAGATCGGGCCGAAGACCCGCAAGGGCTGCCACCCCGGCCGCCCGGTCGGGAGCGACACCTCCGGGCAGCGCAAAGGGACCATCCGGGCCCCGGTCGGGCGGCGCGCCGGCGGCATCGCGATACGGCCGCAACACGCGTTCGGCGGTGTCGAGCCATGCGGCGATGGCTCCGGGATCGCCAGTGGGAATCGGAGCCGGGCGCGGCATGGCCGGCGCTCCGGCGTCGCGCCTCGCAGCTCTGCGAACAGCGCGATCCTCCTTCGATTGGAGATCGGCGATGAGCGCCTCTCGCTCGGCAATGGACTGCTCCGCCTCGGACAGGGCCGCCCGGAGGTCGGTCGCCTCGGCTCGCGACTCGCGCAGCGCCGCCTCGATCCCCTCCCGGGACCGCTTTGCGCCATCGCGGAGGGCCTTGCGTTCCTTGGCGGCCTCACGTCGCTCCTGGGTGAGTCGGTGCTTGGCACGCCCGAGTTCACGATCGAGCTCCTCCACTCGCGTCCGCTCGACGTCGAGCTCGCCGGTCAGGCGGAGCAGCTCGGCCTCGCTCTCGACGCTCTCGAGGGAGGCCAGCGCCGCTCCGGGGTCATCGAGGAACGTCTCGATGAGCTCGTCGCTCCTCCCCGAGTCGGTCCAGGCGCTGGCGACGTCGGCGCGCAGAGCGTCATCGGAGACGAGTTCATCGATGAGCGACCGCTCGAACGGCGGCGGCAGTGTCCGCGCGGAGCTTCGGGCAATTCGGCGCATCCGCGCCGGCACCTCGTCATCCTCATAGTCGTCGAGCACCTGGCGTGCGATGTCGATGACGGGCCGCAATCGCCTGCGTGCCTCTGCGTTCACGGCTCAGGACCCCCCGATTCTCGCTATCTTGACATCAACCGGCACGGTGCCATACTCGCACAGACGCCGGGAACCAATGGTCGGAGAGCCAGACAGATGACCACCAACGTCGTAATCCTTCTCGCATAGGCGCATCACGCATCGATGCGCCTGACCCCTCGTGCAACGGGGGGTCCTTTTCTATCCGGAGCAGCCACATGTCCCAGACCATCACAGGAGCAGACATCCTCATCCAAGCGCTCGAACGCGAAGGCGTCGAGGTGGTGTTCGGCGTACCCGGTGGGGCCATCCTCAAGGCGTACGACTCGATCTTCGACAGCGGAATCCGCCACGTGCTGGCCCGCCACGAGCAAGGTGCCGGACACATGGCATCCGGCTACGCCCATGCCACCGGGACGACCGGCGTTGCGTTCGCAACGTCCGGCCCGGGAGCGACGAATCTCATCACCCCGCTGGCGGACGCCTACATGGACTCGATCCCGGTCGTGGCGATCACCGCGCAGGTCGCATCGGCGAGCATCGGATTGGACGCCTTCCAAGAGGCCCACACCTGGGGCATCTCGATGCCGGTCACGAAGCACAACTACCTCGTGACGGACACGAGCGAGATCTCCTCGACCGTCCACGAGGCCTTCCACATCGCAGCAACGGGCCGCCCGGGTCCCGTGCTCGTGGACATCACCAAGGACGCTCTCGCCGGATCCATCGCATGGTCGGGACCATCCGAGATCCACCTCCCGGGCTACAAGCCCTCGGTCAAGGGCCATCCCAAGCAGGTGAACGCCGCCATCGACATGATCCTGGCGTCCGAGCGTCCCGTCCTGTACGCCGGCGGGGGGATCATCCGGTCCGAGGCAAGCGAGGAGCTGCGCACCTTCGCCGAACAGCAACACCTGCCCGTGGTGACGACGTTGATGGCCCGCGGCGCCATTCCGGACTCGCACGAGCTCACCCTCGGCATGCCCGGAATGCACGGCAGCTACACCGCCAGCACGTCGATGCAGAAGGCGGACCTCCTGATCGCAGTCGGCGCTCGGTTCGACGATCGAGTCACCGGCGATCCCCAATTCTTCGCCCCAGACGCCAGGATCATCCACGTCGATGTCGATCCCGCTGAGATCGGCAAGATCCGGACGCCGGACATCCCGATCGTGGGCGACGCGAAGTCGGTGTTGACCCAGCTGATCGACAGCGGGGCCACGGCCCTGGCACATCGCCCACTTCCCGATCGGACGCCGTGGTTCGATCAACTCGCCGCATGGCAACGCGACTACCCGCTCACATACGACCAGGATCCCGATGGGCCGATCCAGCAGCAGTACGTCATCGACGAACTCGCCAAACACTCCCCTCCCGGAACCATCGTCGTGGCCGGCGTCGGTCAGCACCAGATGTGGGCCTCTCAATTCTGGGGTTTCGAGGAGCCGAAGACCTGGATCAACAGCGGCGGGCTCGGCACCATGGGATACGCCGTCCCCGCCGCCATCGGGGCACAGCAGGGGCGCCCCGACACCATGGTCCTCGCGATCGATGGGGACGGCTGTTTCCAGATGACGTTCCAGGAGCTGATCACGGCGGCGGTCGAAGGAATCCCGGTGAAGATCGCCGTCATGAACAACGCCAACCTGGGCATGGTCCGCCAATGGCAGCGGCTCTTCTACAACGAGCGCTATGCGGGATCCGAGCTGTCGGCGACGAACCCCGACGTCGTCATGCTCGCCGAGGCCATGGGATGTGCAGGATTCCGCGCCGAGCACCCGGATGACGTCGTGCCGACGATCGAGAAGGGCCTGGCCGTCGACGATCGACCGGTCGTGATGGAGTTCGTGTGTGATCCCGATGCCATGGTCTTCCCGATGATCAAGGCAGGAGGCTCCAACGACGTCATCATCATGGGCCCGGAGGATCTGTGATGCAGCACGTGATCTCGGTCACCGTCGAGAACAAGCCGGGAGTGTTGGCGCGGATCGCCTCGATGTTCGCGCGTCGCGACTTCAACATCCACAGCCTGGCAGTCGGGCCGACGGAGGATCCCACCCGATCGCGGATCACGATGGTGGTCGACGGCCCGGAGATGGAGCAGATCGTCAAGCAGCTCTACAAGCTCGTCCACACGATCAAGGTCGTCGAGCACACCCCGGGTGAAGCGATCGAACGGGAGATCATGCTCGTCCGCGTGAACGCGGACACGCTTCGGAGAGGCGAGATCCTCGAGGCTGCGAACATCTTCGAGGCGAAGGCGGTGGATGTCGGCGCCTCCACGATCACCTTCGAGGTGGTGGGCGAGCCGGCCCGCCTCGCCGATTTCCTCGAGATCATGCGAACCTACGGGATCGTCGCGCAGGTCAAGTCGGGCCGCATCGCGCTGGCCAAGGACATCAAGTCCCCGGCCAGGAAGCAGAAGAAGACGGCGTAGGAATCCGCAGCGGTTAGGAGTGCGAGCCAGATGGTCCAGATGTACTACGAGAACGATGCCGATCCGGCACTGATCACGCGCCGCAAGGTCGCCGTCATGGGATTCGGCAGCCAGGGGCACGCCCACGCACTCAACCTCAAGGACTCGGGGGTGGATGTCGTCGTCGGGTTGCGGGAGGGTTCGCGACGAACGCAGGCAGCGTCGGATGCGGGACTCAAGGTCGTCGATCCCGAAACCGCAGCCGAGTGGGCCGACGTCATCATGATCCTCGTCCCCGACCAGGTCCAAGCGGACTTCTACTCGGAGCTCATCGCGCCGAGGTTGCAGACAGGCGACACGCTGCTGTTCGCACACGGGTTCTCGATCCACTTCGACTTCATCGATCCCCCGCCGGATGTCGACGTGGCCATGGTCGCACCCAAGGGTCCCGGCCACCTCGTTCGCCGACAGTTCGTGGAAGGGTCCGGTGTCCCGACGCTCGTGGCCGTCCACCAGGACGCAACCGGATCGGCGCTCGACCTGGCGCTGTCGTACGCCAACGCCATCGGAGGCACCCGGGCGGGCGTCATCGAGACGACCTTCGCCGAGGAGACGGAAACCGACTTGTTCGGCGAGCAGGTGATCCTCTGTGGAGGCGTCGACTCCTTGATCCAAGCCTCGTTCGAGACGCTCGTCGATGCGGGATACGAGCCCGAGATGGCCTACTTCGAGGTCCTTCACGAGCTCAAGCTCATCGTCGATCTCCTCTTCGAAGGCGGCATCGAGTGGATGCGGCATTCCGTGTCGGACACGGCGGAGTACGGGGACATCACCCGCGGACCTCGCATCGTCACGGACGACACCCGTGCCGAGATGCGGGTGATTCTCGACGAGATCCGATCTGGAGCCTTCGCCCGCGAGTGGATGGCCGAATACCGGACCGGTGCACCACGCCTGAAGGCCGCACGCGCTGACATCGCAGCCCACCCCGTCGAGGTCACGGGGAAACGGCTCAGGGACATGATGCCCTTCCTGGTGGCGAAGACTCCCGAAGACGATGTCTGACCCCGTCTCTCGGATCGCCGGCTCCTCGCTGATGGCTTCCTGCCGAACGGCGCCGCCGTCCGTGCGACTTACGACCCCGGCCGGCTGACGCCGCGCCGGACCGCAGTCGTACGCTCTCGGACGGGAGGACAACCCATGCAGGACCAACTCATCATCTTCGACACCACGTTGCGCGACGGGGAGCAAGCTCCCGGGATCGCCCTCAGTCCCGACGACAAGGTCGCCATCGCCACCCAGCTCGCCAAGCTGCGCGTCGACGTGATCGAGGCGGGCTTCGCCGCCTCGAGCCCCGGTGACTTCACGGCGGTTGCGCGCATCGCAGACGAGGTCGACGGCCCCGTCATCGCCTCCCTCGCCCGCACCCATCCCGACGACATCGAGCAAGCGGCAGAAGCCCTCCGAGCTGCTGATCGCAAACGCATTCACGTCTTCGTCTCCACGTCACCGATCCACATGGAGCAGATGCTGCGGATGACGCCCTCCGAGGTCATGACCAGCGTCACGGAGTCGGTTCGGCTCGCCAGGCGACATGTCGACGACGTCGAGTTCTCCCCCCAGGATGCGACCAGATCGGACCCGGACTTCGTCATCGAGGTCTGCCGGGCCGCCGTCGATGCCGGAGCGACCACGATCAACATCCCCGACACCGTCGGGTATGCGATGCCGGAGGACTTCGTCGCCCTCTTGAGCAAGGTGTACGCAGAGGTCAGAGGCGGCAACGAAGATGTGATCATCTCCACGCACTGTCACAACGATCTGGGGTTGGCCGTGGCGAACTCGCTGTCGGCGATCCACGCAGGCGCACGTCAGATCGAAGGGGCGATCAACGGCATCGGGGAACGAGCCGGCAACACGTCGACCGAAGAGGTGATCATGGCCGTGAGCACCCGCCAGGATCACTTCGGCGTCGAGATCGGAGCCGACACGACGGAGATCTTCGAGACCTCCCGCCTGGTGTCGAGCCTCACCGGCTATCCGATCCAGTACAACAAAGCCGTGGTGGGACGAAACGCATTCGCGCACGAGTCCGGGATCCACCAGCACGGGGTTCTCCGTCATCGCGAGACGTACGAGATCATGGACCCGGCCTCCATCGGCCATCAGTCCATGATCGTGCTCGGCAAGCACTCGGGCCGAGCTGCATTCGCCGACGCGCTCGACAAGCTCGGCATCACCGTGGAGGACGTCGATTTCCAGCGAGCATTCGATCGGTTCAAGGAGCTGGCCGACCGTAAGGGCGAGATCGGAGAGGAAGGTATCCGTGCGATCGTCAGCGAGGAGACCGGCACGGGCACGGAAGAGATGTCGCTCGTCAGCATCCACTTCTCCGGCGGGTCGCAGGAGACCCCGGTGGCGACGGTGACCCTCGACCGTGACGGCGAGGTGATCGAGGTGGAGGCCCAGGGCGACGGCATGGTCAACGCGGCATTCGTTGCCGTCCAGGATGCGTACCGCATCGCCGCCACGCTCACCGACTACCGGGTGTCCCCCCTGACCTCGGGCGCCGACGCCATGGCGAAGGTCGAGGTCGTCATCAAGGTGGGGGCTGCGACGTTCCCCGGACGGGGCGTGTCGACCGACGTGGTCGAAGGCTCGGTGCGTGCAATGGTCTCGGCGATGAACAAGGCTGCGGCGGCAGCGGGCGCCCTCGATGGCGGCCAAGTCGAATGAACGCGACGTTCGCGCTCCTCCCCGGCGACGGCATCGGTCCCGAGATCGTCGCCCAGGCGCGCCTCGTCCTCGAAACCGTCGCACGGTCATACGGGCACGTGTTCACGTTCACCGACCACCTCGTCGGCGGCATCGCCATCGACGAGACGGGAGATCCGCTCCCGGCATCCACGCTCGAGGCGTGCCGAGCCGCCGACGCGATCCTCCTCGGCGCCGTGGGCGGGCCCCGGTGGTCGGATCCGTCCGCCAAGACGAGGCCGGAAGCGGGTCTGTTGCGCTTGCGCTCCGAGCTCGGGCTCTATGCCAATCTGCGGCCGGTCGTCACCCACGATCAGCTGATCGATGCGTCCCCGCTGCGGCCCGAGATCGTCCGAGGCACCGACATCCTGTTCGTCCGCGAGCTCACGTCCGGCATCTACTTCGGCCCATCCCACGAAAGTGACGACGGCACGGTCGTGAGCGACGGCATGCAGTACTCCATCCCCGAGATCGAACGGATCATCCGCGTCGCCGGGGACGCTGCTCGCCGGCGCAGTGGCAAGGTCACGTCCGTCGACAAGGCGAACGTGCTGGCGGTGTCCCGACTGTGGAGGACGACGGCGGATCGCATCATGGCCGAGGAGTACCCCGAGCTCGAGTTCGAGACCCAGCTCGTCGACGCCATGGCCATGCATCTCCTCTCTCGACCCAGGGACTTCGACGTGGTCGTGACCGGCAACCTCTTCGGAGACATCCTCTCGGATGAGGCATCCATGCTCCCCGGCTCGCTCGGCCTCCTGCCCTCAGCGTCACTCGGCGACAACCCCCCGGGGCTCTATGAGCCGATCCACGGCTCGGCACCCGACATCGCCGGTACCGGTCGAGCCAATCCGCTCGCCACGATCTCATCCGCCGCGATGGCGCTCCGGCACTCCCTCGACCTCGATGCCGAAGCCGACGCCGTCGACCGCGCCGTCGGGCAGGTCCTCGACGATGGCACCCGCACCAGTGACATCGCCCGCGGTGGCCCGGCGGTCACCACGGCAGAGATGGGCGCCGCCGTTGCCGCTGCCATCACCTGATTCGCCGAGCTGGCGGCGGCGGTAGATTGCCGACCACACAACGACGGGATGCGATGGAACACGGAACTGCCGACATCGGCGTGATTGGGCTCGGCGTGATGGGCCAGAACCTGGTGCTGAACCTGTCCGACCGCGGGTGGCGCGTCTCGGTGTTCAACCGATCCACGTACCAGGTCGACGCATTCCTCGAGCGGCACGGGGAAGGACGCACCATCGAGGGATGTCATGGCCTCGAGGAGTTCGTCGGGTCCCTGAAGCGCCCACGCACGATCATGCTGATGATCAAGGCGGGCGCCCCGGTCGATTCTCAGATCGAATCCCTCGTCGACCTGCTGGATCCGGGCGACATCATCATCGATGGCGGCAACTCCCTCTTCACCGACACCACCCGCCGCTGTCATCGACTCGCCGAGGTGGGTGTGCACTTCGTCGGGTGTGGCGTCTCCGGCGGCGAGGAGGGCGCTCGCCATGGGCCCTCGCTGATGCCGGGTGGCGATGAGGCCGCCTGGCCGCACATCGAGCCGATCATGACCTCGATCGCTGCTCGAGCCGGCGGCGAGCCCACGGCTGCGTGGGTCGGACCCGAGGGCGCTGGCCACTACGTGAAGATGGTCCACAACGGCATCGAGTACGGCGACATGCAGCTCATCGCAGAGGCCTACGACGTCATGGGCAGAGGTCTCGGGATGTCGGCACACGACCAACAGCAGCACTTCGCACGATGGAACGAAGGCAAGCTCGACTCCTACCTCATCGAGATCACAGCGGAGATACTGGCGCACCGCGAGCCCGAAGGGACTCCGACGGTCGACCTCATCCTCGATGCGGCTGGCGAGAAGGGCACCGGCAAGTGGACCGTCGACGCCTCGATCGACCAGGGCGTGCCGATCACCCTCATCGCAGAGTCGGTGTATGCGCGCATGATCTCGGCGCTCTACGACGAACGCCAGACTGCGGCGAGAATCCTCGGAGAAGACATCACCCCCATCCAGGGCCCGCGTGACGAGGTGATTGCAGACCTCCATGACGCCCTCTACGGGTCGAAGATCGTGTCGTACGCCCAGGGCTTCATGTTGATGCAATCGGCGAGCAGGGAGTACCACTGGGATCTGGACCTCGGCACGATCGCCGGCTTGTGGCGAGCTGGGTGCATCATCCGCTCTCGGTTCCTCGTGGACATCACTGCGGCGTACCGGGACCACCCGGAGATCACGAACCTGCTGTTCGACGACTACTTCCGTTCCGAAATCGAAGCGGCTCTGCCGGGGTGGCGTCGCACGGTCGCCCGAGCCGCCGAATCGGGGATCCCCGTCGCTGCGTACTCGGCTGCGTTGTCGTTCTTCGACGCCTACCGATCCCACCGCCTTCCCGCCAACTTGATCCAAGCCCAACGGGACTACTTCGGCGCCCACACCTACGAGCGCATCGACCGCCCCCGCGGTGAGTTCTTCCACACGGATTGGACCGAAGGACAGGACGAGCGCGCTCCGGAGGTGTCGTCGTGAATGCGCCGGTGACGAGCCCGCCGCGCGCCATGCCTGCGCTGGTCACGCCCTTCGATCGTGATGAGGCGATCGATCTCGACGCCCACCGCTCGAACATCACGGCGATGAGCGAGCGAGGAGCACGCGGGGTGGTGCTCGCAGGCTCCACCGGTGAGGGGCCGTATCTCGACCGCGGCGAGCGGGCCGCGCTCGTACAGGTCGCTGCGGACGAGCAACCGGAGATGACCCTCGTGTGCGGCATCCAAGCCGAGACGACTCGCGACGCCAGCAGGCAGACGGCCGAGTGCGAGCACGCCGATCTCGTGCTGGTGGTCACGCCCACCACCCTCGTGCGCGGACGCGTTGGGGCGGTCGAGCAGTTCTATCTCGATGTCGCCGACCAGAGTCCGGTCCCGGTCCTCCTGTACTCGGTGCCCTCCGTGACGGCCTGGGAGCTGCCAACGGCGTCGGTGCGGCGCCTCGCAACCCACGACAACATCGTCGGCATGAAGGACTCCGGTGGGGATCCCACCAGGATCGCCGAACTCCACGATGTGATCGATGACGGGTTCTTCATGTATGCAGGGGCGTCGCAAGCACTCGCCGAGAGCTCGCGAGCGGGAGCATGGGGAGCGATCACCGCATCGGGCAACTACGCGATCGCCGACGTGTCGCTCGCAGCGAGAGGAGACGACCAGGCCCAACGGCGTCTCGGCGAGCTCGCCGGCATCGTCGAGCGCCATGGGATCGCCGGCACGAAGTACGCCGCCCACGTCAGTGGCCTCGATGCCGGCATCGCCCGCAGGCCGGTGATGCCACTCGCGAAGTCCGCCCGCGAAGAGATCGCAACCGCCGTCCGTGCAGCGGGGCTCGCTTCATCGCAGTGATCCGGACACCGGTACCTTTCCCGGGATGCACCTCGGAATCCGAAGAGAATCGACGTCCGGCGAACGACGCGTTGCGTCGCCGCCCGCGCTCGTCGCATCCTTCCGCGACCTCGGATTCGACGTCTCGATCGAGACGGGGGCGGGCGATCTCGCAGGATTCTCCGATGCCGACTACGCCGCATCCGGTGCCGACGTCGTCGAGACTCTCGACGGTGGACGTCCCGTCGACGTTCTGCTCACGGTCGGGCCGGTCGTCGCCGACGACACGGCATCCGTGACGACCGGCGGTGTCGTCGTAGGCCTTCTCGACCCGACGAATCACCCCGATCTCGCCGGCGACCTCGCCGAGCGCGACGTGACGGCGATCGCCATGGAGCTCGTCCCTCGGTCGACCCTCGCCCAATCCATGGACGCGCTTTCATCTCAGGCGACCGCAGCCGGATATGCCGCCGTGTTGCTCGGGGCGACGGAGCTCCCCAAGTTCATGCCCATGTTCGTGACCGCTGCCGGGACCATCCCGCCTGCACGCGTCCTCATCCTCGGCGTGGGCGTTGCCGGGCTCCAGGCGATCGCAACGGCGAAGCGATTGGGTGCCATCGTGTACGCCTACGACATCAGACCCGAGACGAAGGAGCAGGTCGAGAGCCTCGGGGGGCGGTTCGTCGATGCGCCGACCCAGGAGATGGATGAAGGTGGCTATGCAAGGGCCGTGGACGAGGCCACAGCTCAGCAGCAGCGTGAGATCCTCGCCGAGGTTGTTGCCGATTCCGATCTCGTCATCACGACGGCACAGGTCCCCGGACGACGAGCGCCGCGCCTCATCGAGGCGGACGTCGTGAAGCGCATGCGCCCGGGCTCGCTCGTCATCGACATGGCCGCCGCTTCGGGAGGCAACGTCGAGGGTTCTCGCCCCGATGAAGCCGTCGACGCCTCCGGTGTCACGATCCTCGGCCCAACCGACCTCCCGTCTCGCGTGGCCGCAGACGCCAGCCGCATGTACGGCAGGAACCTGCTCGAGCTCGTCACACGGCTCGTCACCGATGAAGGGATCACCATCGATACCGACGACCCCGTCGTCGGGCCCGCGATCGTTCGGACACAGGAGAACGTCGATGAGTGACGCGTTCATCGCAGGGATCGTCGTGTTCGTGCTCGCCGCGTTCGTGGGTTTCGAGATCATCCGGCGCGTGCCACCCACGTTGCACACCCCGTTGATGTCCGGCGCCAACGCCATCTCCGGCATCACGATCGTCGGTGCGATCATCGCCGCAGCACTCGCCGATGGTTGGCTCGCCGTCGTCATCGGCTTCCTCGCAGTGGTCTTCGCGACCGTCAACGTCATCGGCGGCTTCCTCGTGACGGACCGCATGCTCGAGATGTTCAAGCGAGTTCCCGGGAAGCCGAAGTGACGGAGCTCGCCTACCTCGCCGCCGGCGTCTTGTTCATCGTGGGCCTGAAGGGTCTCACCTCGCCGACCACGGCGCGTCGTGGCAATCGCCTGGCGGCGCTCGGCATGCTGCTGGCCGTGATCGTCGTCGTGGTGGACCTCATCGTGGACGACGTCGCTGCTGCCTGGGCGGTGGTCATCGCCGGCCTCATCGTCGGCGGTGCCATCGGGTTCATCCTGGCGACCCGTGTGCAGATGACCGACATGCCCCAGCTCGTTGCTGCATTCAACGGGTTCGGAGGTGGCGCATCGGCCCTCGTCGCATCGGCAGCCATCGTGGCCGCAGGATCCGGCGTCGCCACCGAAACGGCGGTCGTCACGGTGCTCTCGCTGGTGATCGGAGCCGTCACGCTCAGTGGCTCGTTCGTCGCCTTCGGGAAGCTGCAGGGAATCATCGCCGGCCGCCCGATCTCCCCCCCTGGCGGCACGGCGACAAACGGGGTCATCGCCGCCCTCACGGTGATCGCCGGGATCGCCGCCGTGGCAACCGGCGAGGACGTCTGGTACTGGGTCGCCGGAGGGCTCGCCCTCGTACTCGGTGTTTCCGCAGTGATGCCGATCGGTGGTGCCGACATGCCCGTCGTTATCTCGCTGCTCAACTCCCTGTCGGGTGTCGCCGCGGCGATGGCCGGCTTCGTCATCGGGAACCAGGCTCTCATCGTCGGAGGCGCGCTCGTTGGAGCGGCAGGGTTCATCCTCACGGTCGAGATGTCCGTCGCCATGAACCGGTCACTCGCCAACATCCTCTTCTCGGGGTTCGGTGGGGCGCCGGTGTCCGACGACATCGGCACCAAGCCCGTGAAGCGTGCCACCGCCGATGACGCCGCCATCGCCCTCGCCTATGCGGACAAGGTCGCCGTGGTACCGGGGTATGGCCTCGCCGTCGCTCAGGCCCAACATGCCGTCAAGGACCTCGCCTCAGCGCTCGAGGAGCGCGGGATCGACGTGTACTACGCCATCCACCCGGTGGCTGGGAGGATGCCGGGCCACATGAACGTGCTCCTCGCAGAGGCGGACGTGCCCTACGACCAGCTGTACGACCTGGACCAGGCGAATCCCCAACTGACCCAGACCGACGTAGTCCTCGTCCTGGGAGCAAACGACGTCATCAACCCGTCCGCCAAGGACGATCCGGACTCCCCGATCTACGGCATGCCGATCCTCGACGTCGACGAGGCAACGACGACCATCGTCGTCAAGAGAAGCCTCTCCCCGGGCTTCGCCGGCATCGACAACCCGCTGTTCTACGAGGACGGGACCCTGATGTACTTCGCAGATGCGAAGCAGGCGCTCGAAGAGACACTCTCGGCCGTGGAACGCCTCTAGATGGAGCTCCTCGACCTCCTGAGTCGACGACGCATGGTGCGCGCCTACACCGACGCACCCGTGACGGCCGCACAACTCGCCCGGATCACGTCCGCAGGATCCCGCGCCCCGTCGGCAGGTGCGGCCCAGGGCCAACGCTTCGTCATCGTCACCAGCCCCGAGGTCATCTCGGCGTTGGCAGACGCAGCGAACGAGGAGCACTACACCGCCCGCGGATACCCGGCATGGCTCTCATCGGCCCCTGCCCACATCGCCGTGTGCGTCGACCCGACTGCCTACGCCGAGCGGTATCGCCGTGACGACAAGAAGACGTCGGCGGTGGCTGATGAGGCGACCGGCGAGTGGGCCGTGCCGTACTGGTGGGTCGATGCCGGCGCGTCGCTGATGGCGATCCTGCTCGCCGCCGTCGATGAGGGACTGGCCTCCGGGTTCCTCGGAGCGCATGCGATCCCCGATGCGAAGCGCATCCTCTCGATTCCCGACGAGGTGGAGTTCGTCGGGCTCGTGACGGTGGGCCATCCTGCGCCCGAAGCACCTCGTCCGCCAACCCGACGCGGCGTCGGGGTGAGCGACGCCATCGTCCATCACGACGTCTGGACGACCTGAGTCACCGCCCGACCGCTCGCAAGGCCTGGTCGAGATCTGCGACGAGATCCTCGACGTCTTCGATGCCGATCGACATGCGGACCAGGCCGGGATCGGTCTCCGGATCGGATCGAACCCGGTGCTCGGCGAGGGACTCCACGCCCCCGAGCGACGTGGCGACGGTGAACACGCCGAGGGCAGTCAGGAATCCATCAGCGGTGTCTGCATCGCCGAGGTCGATCGACATCAGCGATCCCATCGATCGCATCTGCCGTTTCGCGACGTCGTGCCCGGGATGAGAGGCGAGGCCCGGATACCACGTGCGAATGGCCCGCTCGTCGACGAACGCGGCGATCAGCTGTGCCGATGCCGCAGCCCGTTCCTGGCGGAGGGGCAAGGTCCGCACACCCCGCAAGGCGAGCCAGGCATCGAGGCTGCCAGGCACCGACCCGTGGACCACTCGCTCATCCCGCAGACCTTCGGCCTCCTCGGTGTCACTGACGACGACCAGGCCGGCGAGCGCATCCGAATGCCCGGCGATGGCTTTCGTGGCCGAGTGCATCACGACATCGGCCCCGAAGGCCAACGGGTTCATGCCCGCAGGAGTGGCAAACGTGGCGTCACACACCACGATTGCCCCCACCGCATGTGCGTTTGCCGCAACGTCCTCGAGGTCGGTGATCTGACACGTCGGGTTCGACGGGGTCTCGACCCACCAGATGTCACCCTCGCCGAGGCCACTGGGATCGGTGATCTCGAGCCTGCCCGCACCTCGTTCGCGCTCCATGAGGTCCCGCACGCCGTGATACACCTCCGGCAGCACGATGCGATCGGGCCGGTATCGACTCACGATGGCGGATGCCGCCGCCATACCGGACGAGTAGGCGACAGCCGAGCCTCCTTCGAGGGCCCCGATCACCGCCTCGAGCCGCTCGGTCGTCTCATGACTCGACCTCCGGTAGCGCCTCCCGGTGTCCTCCTGGAAGGTGGTGGACGGCCTGATGGGTGGGGCGACGTCAGGCGATTCCGCCAGAGACCGGTCGGCATGGATGCTGGTGGTGGATCGCCCGGGCACGCTGCGATTCTATTGGACGCCGCCTCGACATCCACGACTGCCGGTGATGCCTCCGTGACCGGGTAGCATCCCGGCCACCGTCGAGAACTACGGAGCCATGAACCTCTCCCTGACCTCCCGAAACCCATACGACCCGCCCATCGAGTTCGTCGAGCGCAAAGGCATTGGTCACCCCGACACCATCTGCGACCGACTCGCCGAGGAATTGGCGTGCCAACTCGCCGACGAGTACCGAACCCACACCGGCGCCGTGCGCCACTTCAACGTGGACAAAGCGATCCTCGCCGCAGGCGCGGTGGACATCGGATTCGGTGGCGGCGAGCACATCAAGCCGTCCAAGCTCGTGCTCGTCGGCAAGGCGACCTATGGCTTCGATTGGCAACCCGACGTCGAATCGTTGGCCAAGCAGTACCACGCCCGCCTCCTCGAGTTGCTCCCCGACGCCACGCCCGAGGCATTCGATGTCGAGGTCTGGCTGAACCACTCGTCGTCCGATCTCGCTGCCGTGGTGCATGCCGAGGAGATCGCACCGCTTGCGAATGACACCTCGTTCGCCGCTGTCTCCGCTCCCAGATCGACGCTCGAGTCCATCGTGCACGACGTCGAGCGGCACCTGAACACCGACGGCTATCGCGCCGGGAACCCCATCGGGCGCGACATCAAGGTCATGGGTGCTCGGGAGGGGAACGACATCACCATCACGATCGCGTGCCCCGTCCTGGCAACCAAGGTCTCCAACCGGGGTGAGTACGACGAGGTGGTCGCAAGGGTCCAGTCCGACGCCACCGAGGTGGCATCGGCCATCGCCGGGCGTCCCGTCACGGTTCGGGTCAACCAGGCGGACCAGGAGGATTCGGCCTACCTCACCCTCACCGGCACCTCCGCCGAGGCGGGTGACGACGGTCAGGTCGGTCGCGGGAACCGCTTCGGCGGGCTCATCACGCCATATCGACCGATGAGTCTCGAGGCCGCTGCCGGGAAGAACCCCGCATCCCACGTCGGCAAGACCTATCACGCGATCGGCTACGACATCAGCCGGAGGCTGCTCGCCGAGACGGACACGTCGGACGTGACGCTGCGACTGCTGTCGTCGATCGGCCACCTCGTCACCGAGCCCCAAGCGGTCCACGTCGAAGTGGCGGGAACGGTCGATGAGCGTCAGGTGGAACAGATCAGCGCGGAGTGCTTCGATGACTGGGCCGCTGTCACGGATCGATTGATCGCAGGCGAGTACGAGCTCTTCTAGGTGGCCGCACTGATCGATCGGGCGAAGGCGGCTGATGCCGCCGATCAGCTCAACCAGTACCGGGACCGGTTCGCCCTCGATCCCGGTCTCATCTACCTCGACGGCAACTCGCTGGGCCCGCCTCCCGCAGACGTGATCGGCGAGGTCGCTCCCGCCGTGGTGTCGGAGTGGGCCCGTGAGCTCGTCATGGGTTGGGACTCGTGGATCGATCTCGGATTGTCGATCGGAGACGAGCTCGCTCCCATCCTCGGCGCACGCCCGGGCGAGGTGGCGTTGACAGACCAGACCTCGGTCAACCTGTACAAGCTGGCGACCGCTGCCCTGCGGAGCACCGATGGACGCGTCATCGTCACCGAGGCGGGGAACTTCCCGTCCGACCGCTACGTGCTCGCAGCGGTGGCAGCCGCCGAAGGCGGCCGGCTCCTCGAGATCCCTGACGCATCAGATCTCGATCACGTGTCGGCTGTCGTCGACGACACGGTCGGCCTGGTCGCCCTCTCGCATGTCGACTACCGCACCGGAGCCCTCCACGACGCATCGACGATCACCGACCTCGTGCATCGCCGCGGCGCGATGGTGTTGTGGGACCTCGCCCACTCGGCGGGTGCCGTACCGGTCGAACTCGCAGACGGAGAGGTCGACCTCGCCGTCGGGTGCACGTACAAGTACCTCAACGGCGGGCCCGGGGCACCCGGGTACCTCTACGTCCGCTCGGCGCTCCAGACCGACCTCCGCCAGCCGATCGAGGCCTGGTTCGGACACGCCGACCAGTTTGCGTTCGCCGACGGGTTCGATCCGGCGCCGTCGATTCGGAGGTTCCAGACCGGAACGCCACCGGTCCTTTCCCTCCTCTGCGCGCGAGCAGGGATCGACGTGACCGCCTCGGCAGGCATCGACCGCATCCGCGCCAAGAACGTGTCCCTCACGTCGTTGTTCCTCGACGCAGTGGCATCGGCGAACTCGGCGAGCGAGTTGCGGATCGTGACCCCGCGAGAGCCGGACCGTCGCGGTGCGCACGTCGCCGTCAGCCACCCGAAGGCGTACCAGATCAGCCAGGCACTTCGATCCCAGCGGATCATCGTCGACTACCGGGCTCCCGATCTTCTGCGCTTCGGATTCGCCTCGCTGTACAACAGCCACGAGGAGGCCGTCCGGGCGGCGGAGGCCCTCGACGGAGTCATCGCCTCCCGGGCATGGGAACGACACCCACCGCAGCGGTCAGGGGTCACCTGAACGTCACACCTGAACGTCACAGGTGGGTCCTCGGGGCGGTTCGAGGCCCGCGACGGGGAGCGTGGACGTGCTCTTGCACGAGCGCGACCATGACATGGCGGCGAAAGGGGCGATAGGGAGCCAGCAACTCGAGCATGCGCTCGTCGGTCCCGCGCTCCTCGCCGGCGAGCGCCCAAGCGACGGTGTTGGGGAGGTGATAGTCACCCACCTGGACCGCATCGCGATCTCCCCACGACTCCCCCATCACACCGGCCGCCGTCCAGGGGCCGACACCCCGAATCGCCAGGAGCCGCCGGTAGGCATCGTCACGATCCATCGACAGGATCTCGCTCAGCCGCTGCGAACGCCGGCTCACTTCGATCAGCGCCTCGGCCCGCTTCCGCTCGATGCCACATCGGTGGAGATCCTCGTACGAAAGGCCTGCGATCACGTCGGGGGCCGGGATGGCTCGCATCGGCCGGGGACCCGGAGCCGGCGACCCGTACGCACGGATGAGGTCTCGAAGGCTTCGCGTGGACTCGGGCCTGGTCACCACCTGTTCGAGGATGGTCTTGACGAGCGATCCGTGGACGTCTCCCGTTGCTCCGAGCCGCAGCCCGGACACCCGCTTGAGGACCGTCGCTGCCGGCCCCGTGGCATCACTCGCCCGAAAAGGATCGTCGCTGCCGACCATCGTCGGAAGCCTGTCCATCACCTCATCGACGCCGTCCCCCCACCCCGAGGCCACCACAGCGTCGTGTTCGGAACGCACAGCCACCGTCGCCGGACCCTTGGACGTGCTCGTCGCCCACCACCACCATCCCTGCCGGTCGAACGATCCCGCACCCAGGGCGCGCAGTGTCCGGCTCAACGAGAACGGGTCCGAAACCGCAAGACGTCTCACCAGCACGCTCGCACCGTACCGGCTCGCAGACGGGTCGACGGCGAGTGTTTGGCTAAGGCGACGCAAACGACCAACATCCCACTCATGGCAGGACTGGTGATCGTCGGCGCCGGGCCCATCGGCACGATGGCGGCAGAGGCGGCCGTCGACGACGGGGCTGTCGACCAGATCGTGGGGGTCGTGGATCCCGATCCACGGGCCCGGCGAGAGTTGGTCGCGGCAACCGGCGCGCCGGGGTACACGTCGACGGTCGAACTGCCGCCCGCGACGCCCGGCGACGCAGCGTTGGTGGCCTTCGCCTCTGCAGCGGAGAAGGTCGCGCCCGAGGTGATCCGGCTGGTCTCCGCCGGCTACGACGTGGTCACGACCTGTGAAGGCCTCGCCTGGGCACCACGCCACCTGTGGGATGCCATGCACACGTCTGCGAGATCAGACGGCAGGACGATCATCGTCACCGGTACCAACCCCGGATTCGTGATGGATCGACTTCCTCTCCTCGTCGCAGGGGCGAGCCGAAAGATCACCCGCATCCACGTGGAGCGACACCAGGACACCTCCGACCGACGACCGTCGCTCGTCGCCAAGTCCGGCAGAGGGCTGTCGCAAACGGAGTTCGCCGAGGGCGTCCGGAGCGGCCGCGTCGGCGCAAAGGGCCTCGACTCGAGCGCTCGCCTCATCGCTCGCGGCCTCGAATGGCCGTTCAACGACGTCTTCGTGACGATCGAGCCGGTTCTCGACGGCGACGCCGTCATCGGCGCGGCGCACCACGCTCGCCTCTCCGCGGGCCCCGGGCGCGAGATCGTCCTCGACCTCGTGATGGCGTGGGGCATCGAGCCGACGTTCGAACGCATCACGATCGACGGGATCCCACCGATCCGAATGGAGACCATCGGTGGGCTGCCGGGAGACGAGGCCACGGTCGCGCACGTGGTCGGGGCGCTGCGCCGGCTCGGAACCCTCGCACCGGGCTTCTATCGCCCGACGGACATACCGATCCGGTACGGCGTGTCGTGAGCCGCCGGACGGTCCTGCGCACAGCCACCTCCTGTCTCGCTGCGGCGGTCCTGATGCTGTCGGCGGGCGCACCGGCTGCGGCGCAGTCGATCGATTGCGGTGAGTATCTCGGACTCGTGTGTGAGGGGGTGCTCACCGACGAGCCCGACGTGATCGTCGATCGAGCCCCGATCGAGGGCGAGATCCTGCGAGTCACCGACACCCACGGCAATCCCCTCGCCGTCGTGATCGCAACCGACTCGCGCGGTCAGGAACCCGTGGACTTCGCCGTGAACGTCGCAAACGACTGGGGCGTCGGGGATCCGGTCGAGGAGAACGGCATCCTCGTCCTGGTCTCGGTCGAGGAACGCCGCACGGAGGTGGTCACGCAGGCCCAGGTGTCGATTCCCGGCACCGCCATCGCCAATGCCGGCAGGCCATTCTTCGGCGACGGGAACTTCGACGGTGGGGTTCTCGCCATCGTCGGCGCCATCGATACGGCCCTCTCCGGCGAGCCCGTTGCCGAGGAGAGCGAAGGCAGCGGCATCGTGGGGGGCATCCTCCTCGCGGGTGTCGTCGTCGGGCTCGGTGTGGCCGGCTTCGCCGCGTTCGTGAACCAGCGCCGCAACCGAGCCGAGGTGAAGCGCACGACGAGGAATCGTCGCATCGATCGTGCACTCGACAAGCTCAAGCCACGTGGTGATGAGCTCGAGCTGACCTCGACGTTCGCCCGCGATGGACCTGATGGCCCCGACGTGACCACATCGGACGGCGTTGCGGGGCTGTTGGACCTCGAATCGAGGCGGGGCAAGGCGGTGCACGAGGATGTGGTGTCGGCGCTCGTCCGAGAGGATGCCGCCGGACTGATCGACAGCGATCGCCTGATCGAAGACACGCGCGTCCCGCTCGAGTTGAAGGCGGGCGGAGAGCGCGCCATCCTCGAAGAGGGGCTCGACGGAGCCGTCGAGGAGGCCAAGGCCGTGCCTTTGTCGAATGACGCGGCGTTCGACGTCGCCATCGGCGATCTCGAGAAGGTCGTGCAATCCCTCCGACCGCATCGAGTGGCAGCCGCTGTGCGCCGAGCCGCAGATTCACTTGCGTCGGTGCTCGTGACGACGGCGATCGGCAAGGCGTACGTCACCCACCTGGGATCGCTGATCGTGCGTGCGTCCCCCGTCCTGGAGGGCACGATCCCACTGTCCGAGAGCGTGGACCAGGTTCGGACTGCCCATGCCGTTGCCGCCGACAAGGTCGATCGCATGACCCGTATCCGCAAGGCCATGTCCTCCTCGGAGACGAGAGATGTCGCCGCGCTCGCCCTCGCCGACGTGTCCGACGATGTCGACACCTCGCTCAGCGCCTATCAGACGACCCTCGACGAGCTCACCGAGCAGGGCCGATCGCTCATCGACGACGGGATCTCGCTACCCGCAGTTGCCGCCCTGCTGGTGATGAACAACTCCGCCAAGGACGTCAGCAAGTTCGTCCAGGGCTACGGCCGACTCCGTCAGAGCTTCTCCCCCGGCATCGCCCTCGAGGGTGCGCTCGCCGGCCTGTTCACGGCCCCGGAGCTCCAGCGAGTCCGCGCTTCGGCGAAGGAGCTCGATCTCCCGGTCTCGATCGCCCTCGCCCTCGAGCGGCGACGGGACGATGGTGCTGCGGTCTATCGCCGTCTGCTCGAGCAGGTGTCGGTGATCGCCGAGCCCGACGACGCCAGCGTGATCGCCGGCATGCTCGCGCTGTCGCTGGAGCCAGCGGTCGCTTACGAGCGCTGGGTCGACACCCGCAACGCCTTGACGGCGCTGGGCCTCGAGGGCTCCTACGTCGACGTGGCAGCGGCATTCGGTGCCTCCGACCCGCGCGGGCCGAAGGAGTTCGCACTCTCCTATGCAGCGCAGCGCTCGGCCCTGGAGGACTCCGGGCACGCCGATCTGACGCGGTACGCCCCGGAACTCGCACACGCAGGGACATCCCACCAGACCGACACGTGGACCGGACGTCCGCTCGGAACATCGCCTCGGGACTTCGATCCCTTCACCTTCTTCTATCTCCACTGGGCGGCTCGAAGTGGCAGGCCAGGAGGAGCGGGCTGGGACTCCCTCTATCGGTCGCCCTCGTGGCAGGACGGCGGCTCGTCCTGGTGGGGCGGAGGACGCGGATTCGGTTCGGCCGGCGGGTCGTCGTGGGGTTCCGGGGGCTCCTCGTGGGGCGGCGGCGGGTTCTCAGGTGGCGGCTTCGGAGGCTTCGGCGGCGGAGGAGGCTTCGGCGGCGGAGGTGGGGGCGGAGGAGGGTGGTGACACCCGACCTCATCGACAGCCCGTCAAACCCGAAGCTCAAGGCATGGCGGTCGCTGCGATCGCGCCGGGAACGGGACCGGACGGGGACCGTGCTCATCGAAGGCCGGAGAGAGACCCTGCGCGCTGCCGAGCATCTCGACATCGTGGCCACGATCGTCCGAGACGATGTCGATGTGCCCGGGCTCGAAGCAACGGTGACCTTGTCAGGCCGAGCGTTCGCGGCTCTCTCGGCGAGACAGAACCCCGATGGCGTGGCAGGCGTGTTCGTCATCCCTCGTCATGGTCTCGACACCCTGCCTGCGGCGGCCGATCTGTTCCTGATCGGAGATGGCATCGAGAAGCCGGGCAACATCGGGGCGATGATCCGCACCGCCGATGCGTTCGGGGCCACCTTCGTCGGTTCCGAGCTCGGCACCGATCTGTTCAACCCGAACGTCGTGAGGGCTGCGCAAGGCTCGCTCTTCGCAGGGACGACCGCAACCGGGACCAGAGCCGAGGTCATGGCGTGGATCACACCGAGAGCGGAGGTGGTGGTCGCAGCACCCGGTGGCGGGAGCTCTCTGTGGGCCATGGATCTCACCGCACCGACGGCGATCGTCGTCGGGAGCGAACATGCCGGTGTTTCCGGCGCCTGGCTGGCAGCGGGAACCGTGGCAGTCATCCCGACGGTCGGTCGTGCTGATTCACTGAACGCATCGGTCGCGGCGGCTGTGTTCCTCGCCGAGGCTGCTCGTCAGCGATCGAACTGATCCCGGTCGAAGTCGTCTCGGTCGACGCCGTCGTCACGGTCGCACCATCGGCAGACCACACGATCGATCGACCGCTCGAACACGTCTTCCTCTTCGACCGTCACCTGTCCGGAGAGATCGGCGTGCTCATATCGCCGACGCCGAACGGTCTCGTACACGTCGAAGCGGGTCTTGTTCCCGCAATGCGAGCACCGATACGTCGTCATGGCTTGTCCAGTCGCCAGATCCCGTCGTCGTCGGCGACCGACAGGATCGATGCGGCGCGAGCCGCGACGTCTTCCAAGAGAGCAGCCTCGGTGAGACCGATCCGCACGACGGGACCGTGTCGATACAGCGTCGGCACCCCCCTCACCCCGAGCTCTGCGGCGAGCGCGCTGAGGTCGGCAACCGAGGCCTCCGGGCTGACGGCAGGCTGCCCGACCCCGGATGCCGACAGGGCGCGCTCGACGGTCCCCCGATCACCCGCATCCGCGCCTTCGAGGTGCACGAGGCCCAACATCGCATGCAGAAAGCGTCCTCGATCCTCAGGCGTGTCGAGCGCCTCGAACACGACGACGGCGTGATCGTGACCGCGGCCCGGCAGCGGCCGCCACTCCAGAAGGACGGCATGCCCTTCGGATGCCAGGAGGCGCACGAACCGGTAGAACCGCCACACGTCCGGGTCGACGAAGTCGAACCAGACCTGACCCGAGAACTCCATGCACGAGACGCTACCGCGGCGGCGGCAGTGCGAGAACCCGTCGGACATGCTTGCGCCACGTCGTGCACGGTCCGCATCCGGGGTTCTTGCACCGAACACATGTTCGATTACGCTGCCGACCATGACCGTCCTGGGCCAGCGATCGTTCGACGAGATGGGAGCCGCGCTGTCCGACGTCCCGTTCTGCGTCCTCGACCTCGAAACGACCGGCGTCGCACCGGACACCTGCGAGATCACCGAGATCGGAGCGGTCCGGTATGCCGGCGGCGTGGAGGTCGGGCGCTTCCACACCCTCGTGAACCCGAGGGCGCCGATCCCGCCGACGGTCACCGTGATGACCGGGATCACCCAGGCGATGGTCATCGATGCGCCGCTGATCGAGGAGGCGCTCCCCTCGTTCCGCGAGTTCCTCGGCGACGCCGTGATCGTGGGGCACAACGTCCGCTTCGACATCGCCTTCCTCAATGCGGCGTCCCTTCGATTGGGGTACGGGCGCCTGCCGAACCGGTCGACGGACACGCTTCGGCTCGCCAGGCGCCTCGTCCACCGGGAGGTTCGCAGCCTCAAGCTCTCCAGCCTGGCGCGACACTTCGGATCTCCGGTGACGCCCAATCACCGTGCCCTCGAGGACGCCCTCGCGACGGCACATGTGTTCTGGGCGCTCCTCGAACGGGCCGGTTCCATCGGTGTCACCCACCTCGACGACCTCATCTCGCTGCCGACCATCAAGGGATCCCGAGCGATCGGCAAGCTCGCTCTCACCGAGCATCTCCCGAGGCGCCCCGGCGTCTACGTGTTCCGTGACCGTGCCGGAAGGGCCATCTACGTCGGCAAGGCGACCAATCTGCGCTCACGAGTCCGGTCGTACTTCGCCGGCGACCATCGCCGACAGGTGGATGCAATGTTGCGGGACCTGCAAGCCATCGACCACATCGAGACGGCATGCGAAATCGACGCCGCGGTCCGGGAGCTCCGGATGATCACCGAGGAACGTCCGACCTACAACCGGCGATCCAAGCCTCCGAAGTCCCTGCATTGGATCCGAATCACGAGAGAGCGATTCCCCCGGCTGAGCCTCGTGCGGTCCGTGTCCGAGGGCCTTGCGCACATCGGGCCCTTCCGAAGTCGCCGGAGCGCCGAGCATGTGATGCATGCCCTCTGGGACGCCTCCCCGATCCGACGCTGCACCGCACGCGGCCGAGGGTGCGAGTACGCCCAGCTCGGCGTCTCCGTGTGCCCGTGCGACGGAGACGTATCCGAGTCCTCGTATCGCTCCATCGTGCGCGATCTGCTCGATGGCATCCAGCACCATCCCGGCCATCTCCTCGTGGGCGTGAATCGGCGGCTTCGCTCGCTCGTCGATCACCAGCGCTTCGAGGAGGCGGCGCGATGTCGCGATGGATGGTCGTCGTTGGCGACGGCATTGCGCCGTCAACGGCGATGGGAAGCACTTCAGGAAGCGGGGATGATCGTCGCCAGAGACGACACTGCGTTCGTCCGCATTGCTTCGGGTCGGATGATCCAT
Organism: Acidimicrobiia bacterium; assembly: GCA_030066265.1. GTDB lineage: Bacteria > Actinomycetota > Acidimicrobiia > Spongiisociales > UBA5794 > SZUA-442. The sequence continues at coordinate 50,660 of JASJCF010000011.1, forward strand.
GCCTGGCCGATCGGAACACCCGAGCCCCTTGGTACGTCGACGGATCCGTCAACGGATCCGACAACGGATCCGACGCCGTCGACGTTGCCGACCTCGATGCTCGACGCCGACGAGGCTGCGCTGCTGTGGAGCTGGCTGGTGGACGAAGGCACCCGCCTCGTGTCGGTGAGCGGGACGCTCGCCATGCATCCGAGCCCCGTCCCCGAGATGACCCCGCTCGGCTAGGCGATCCGAGCGCCGGGGTGGACCGGTGCATCGGGAGAGATCAACACCACTCCGCCATCGGTGAGTGCACCCAGCACGAGCACGTCGGAGCGGAATCCCCCGACGCGAATCGGGTCGAACCCGCACACGACCACGAGCTGCCGCCCGACGAGGTCCTCGGGCTCGTACCGATCCGTGACCTTCGCCGACGATTGCACGGTTGATCCTCCCACATCGATCCACAGCGAGAGCGCAGGGTCTCGGGCCCCGGTGTTGGGCTCGCACCTGCGCACGGTGCCCACCCGCAGGTCCAAGCCGGCAAGGTCGTCGATCGATGGCATCTCGCAACCGTAGCTCCGAGCCGTCCGGGTCACAGCGCATTGCGCAGGGTCGCAGGGCCTGACAGACTCCGGGGCATGCGATTCGTCCTTCGCGAGGGAACGGGGCCGCACGCCCGTGCCGATGTCGCCATGCTCACTGCGCTCGGACTTCCGGGCGGAGGCATCGTGAGCGTGGGCGAGACCCATGTTCGGGTCGTTCCCGGTTCGGTACGGACCCCCAATGTGCTCGAGCTCCCGCCCTCGGCGTTCGGCAACGGTGCCGGGAGGCCAGGGCAGGCCGTGGATGTCGTTCGGACCGTTCTCCCGGTGGCGACCACCGTCACCATCGAGATCGACGGTGCGGAGGCGACAGCGGTTCCCGCCCAGCTCATCGGTGTGCCGGTCAGTTCCGGTGACGCCTTTCCGCTCACCGACGGCACTGCGCGGATCGCAAACGTGCACCCTTCCCCCGACGTCGTCCTCTCACCATCGACCGTCGTATCAGCGCGAGCGCGCGCTGCCGTCGACGAGCGCGTCGAAGGCCCCGGGACAGCGTCGACGTTGGTCGCCGGGCTAGAGAACGAGCGGGATCTCCTCGTGGGTTGGCTCCGCTTGATCACCGGCCCGCACGGAACCGAGTCGAACGGTGCGGTTGCAGGAGTGATCATCACCGGGCCGACCGGGAGCGGGCGGGCGGAACTGCTCGAGGCTGCTGCAGCGGACGCCGATCTCGAGGTGCGCCACATCGATCTGCGCACGGTCACGACACCAGAACGATTGTTGAGCAAGTTCGAACGGGCCGCAGGCAGCCTCCGGCCGGGCGTCGTCCTCTCCATCGATCGGCTCGACCCGCTGATGGACCGCGAGAGCGGGACGCGCCATCAGGCGGCAGCCGTTACCCGCTGGCTCCTCGACACCGTCGCCGACACACCGGGAGTCGCCGTCGTGATCTCGAGCACCCGGCCGTCGATCGGTGACGAGCTCGATGCCAAGGAGCTCCTCAGGCGCACCCTCACGTTGTCGCCGCCCGACCATCGCCGACGCAAGGCCCTCCTCGAAGCGGCAATCGGCCCTGCCGCCGTCGAGGAGGGCGAGATCGACCTCGACACGCTCGCCAACGCAACGCCGGGCTTCTCGGCCCTCGACATCTCGACCGCCATCCTCGAAGCCAGAGCGACGTCCGCGACGTTGACGACCGAGTCGATCCTGGAGGCCATTCGTTCCACTCCGGCATCGCTGGGAACCATGCAGCTCGGCGACGTGCCGTCGTATGGGTTCGAGCGAGTGGCGAACCTCAACGATGTCAAGCGCTCGCTCACCGAGAACGTGATCTGGCAGCTCACCGATCCCGGCCGTTTCGAGCGCATGGGCATCGAACCGGCCAAGGGGCTCCTGCTCCATGGCCCACCCGGCACCGGGAAGACATTCGTCGTCCGGGCCCTCGCCCACGAATCCGGCGCGGCGTTCTTCGCCGTCAAGGGTGCCGAGCTCCTCGACAAATGGGTCGGTGAGTCAGAGCGGGGCGTCCGCGAGGTGTTCACGCGCGCCCGCGCCGTTGCACCGGCCATCATCTTCTTCGATGAGATCGACGCACTCGCTCCGGTCAGGGGCTCATCCACCAACAACGTCACGGACTCGGTGGTCGCGGCGCTCCTGACGGAGATGGACGGGGTGTCCGAGCGCGGGGACGTGTTCGTGATCGGTGCGACGAACCGGCGGGATCTCATCGACCCTGCGTTGCTGCGACCCGGGCGCCTCGAGGTCCATCTCCTCCTCGACCTTCCCGCCCCCGAGGCGCGGGAGGCATTCTTCTCGATGACCTCGGTGCCGCTGGCAGACGACGTCGAGCTCGCAGCGCTCGTCGAGGCCACTGAGGGGCGGTCGTTCGCCGAGCTCGACGGGCTCCTTCGCCAGGCTGCGATCTCTGCGATGCGATCCGACCCGCACGCCTCGGATGTCTCGTGGGATCACCTCGAAGCGGCTCTCACTCCATCCGAGCCGTCATGACCCGGCGTTCATGACCGATCGCTCATGACCGTTCGCCCTCGACGGTCGCCCCACCGGCTGCCTCGATCGCCTCAGGGAGGGTGAAGCGACCTTCGTAGAGCGCACGACCGACGATGACCGAGTCGATGAGATCGGGACGAGCCGCGAGCGCCTCGATGTCCGCAAGGGACCCCACACCGCCCGAAGCGATCAGGTCGAGGGACGGGGCAATCGCCTTGACGGTCTCCAGGAGGCCGATGTCGGGGCCGCTCATGGTGCCGTCCCGATCGATCCCCGTCACGAGGGCCCGAGTGATGCCCAGCGCAACGAGCCGGGTGACGGTATCGGAGAGATCGGATCCGCCACGCTGCCATCCATCTCCCCGGGCAAGGCCGTGGGCCACGTCGACGGCGGCGACGATCCGATCGGCTCCCACCCCATCGGTGATCTCCGCAGCCGTGGTTCCGGGTCTCACCAGGACCGAGCCCAGAACGAGCCGATTCACACCGGCATCGACCGCCGCTCGTGCTGCAGCGAGCGAACGGATGCCTCCACCCAGCTGGATCGGTACGCCCGCGCCCAGGACCGCCGTGACGGCGTCCACCTGGGCGGGGCCACCACGGGCACCCTCGAGATCGACCACGTGCACCACGGTCGCCCCCTCTGATCCCCAACGGCTCACGACGGCTGCCGGGTCGTCCGCGTACCTGGTGACCCGGTCATATGCTCCGCGATAGAGCCGAACGGCGGCGCCGTCGAGGATGTCCACGGCCGGGATGATCTGCATGGTGATTCCGCTCTCCTTGCGCTCGAGCTGTATTAGCGTACTAGCGCGATAGAACGCTAATACGAACGGCGAGCACCGTGACGACGCCCAACATGACGAACGAAGACTGGCGCAACGACGACACCGCCTCCCTGATGGATGCCATCGTGCGGCTCGAGACGAGGGATGAAGCGGCTCGGTTCTTCCGGGATCTCTGCACGCGCCACGAGCTCGAGGAGATCACGTCCCGTTGGGCTGTCGCTCGGCGCCTCTCGGAAGGGCATTCCTACCGAGAGACGCACGACCTCACGGGTGTCTCCACGGCGACCATCACCCGTATCGCACAGTGGCTTCGCCATGGCACGGGTGGGTACCGCGAGGCCCTCGCCAAAGCCGGATATGAGCCGACGGAGTGACATGACCATCAAGATCGCCCTTCCCAACAAGGGTCGCCTCGAGCGTCCCGCAACCGAGCTGTTCAAGCAAGCCGGATTCCGCTTCGAGCGCACGGAGCGCAGCCTCGCCGTGCCGGTCCGAGGCGCTCCGATCGAGCTGCTCTACGTCCGCGCCAAGGATGTCGTCGAGCTCGTCGCCGATGGTGCGGCCGATCTCGGCGTCACGGGGCTCGATCTGACCCGAGAAGCGGGAGCGCCGGTGTCGGTCGCGCTCGAGCTCGGATTCGGTCGGTGCTCGCTCGTCGCCGCAGCACCCGAGGGGAGCTCCATCGAAACCATCGAGGACTTCGCCGGCAGCCGGATCGCCACCTCGCATCCCCACACGGTCGCCTCGTACTTCGCCGAAAAGGACATCGCCGTGACGCCGGTGCCACTTGCGGGATCCGTCGAGGTCGCCCCGCGACTCGACGTCGCCGACGCAGTCGTGGACCTCGTCTCGACAGGCTCGACGATGCTCGTGAACGGGCTCACCCCCATCACCGAGATCCTCGAATCCCAGGCCATCCTCATCGAGCGCATCGGATCCACGAGAGCGGAGACCGCCCAGACGGTGGTCACCATGCTCAAGGCGGCAATGGCCGCCCGGCATCGCCGCTACCTCGTGATGAACTGCTCCGAAGCATGTGTCGACTCGATCGCCGAGGTGATCCCCGGCATCGCTGCGCCCACGGTTCTCCCCCTCACCGAGCCGGGGATGGTCGCCATCCATTCGGTCGTCGACGCCGACGACGTCTGGCATGTGATTCCGAAGCTGAAGGCCATCGGCGCCAGCGGCATCCTCGTCCTCGAGATGCAGCAGGTCCTGGCATGACACGCGACATGCAACGCATCGAGCTCTCTGCGCTCACCCCCGGAGAGCGCCGCAGGCTCACCGTTCGTCACGCCATGCCGGATCCCTCCGTCGTCACATCTGCCGCAGCAATCGTCGAGTCCGTCGCGGATTCGGGCGATGCAGCACTCGCATCCCACGCCGAACGCCACGGGGGCGCCCTCGCCGACGGCACGGTCGCCGTACCGCTCGATGATCTCGGGAAGGCCGCGGCGAACCTCTCTCCACGGCTCGAGGCGGCCCTGCGAAACGCGATCGAGAACGTCCGGACCGTGCACGAGCCGCAACGACCTGTCGACGACCGGCGAGAGCCCCAACCCGGCGTGGAAGTTGCTCGCCTCTGGACCCCCCTCCGCTCGGTCGGCGTCTATGTACCCGGCGGACGGGCGGTCTACCCGTCGTCGCTGATCATGGGCGCCGTTCCGGCATTGGTCGCCGGGGTCCGGCGAATTGTCGTCGCCACGCCCGCCGGACCGGAAGGGCAGATCGATGAGGTCGTCCTCGCCACGGCCCACCTCCTCGGCATCACGGAGATGTATGCGATGGGTGGGGCGCAAGCGGTTGGTGCCCTCGCATATGGAACGGAGTCGATCGAACGTGTCGACAAGATCGTCGGGCCGGGCGGTCCCTGGGTCACAGCGGCGAAACTCGCGGTGTACGGAGTGTGCGGCATCGATCTTCCCGCCGGGCCGAGCGAGGCCGCCGTGGTCGCCGACGCCCATGCCGATCCGCGCATCGTGGCTGCTGACGTCATGTGCCAAGCCGAGCATGGCGACGAATCGTCCGTCGCTCTGGTCGTCACCGACCCTGCCCTCGCCGATGCGGTCGTCGATGAGATCGAGCGGATGATCCCGACCCTGTCCAGGGGTGAGATCATCCGCACCGCCCTCGACGATCACGGCCTCATCGTCGTGGCCGAGGACGTGGGAGACGCGCTGCGGTTCGCCGATGAATGGGCACCGGAACACCTCAGCATCCACACCCACGATGCCGCAACCGACGCAGCCGCTGTTCCGTCAGCCGGGTCCGTCTTCGTCGGCCATTGGACGCCGGAGGCTGCGGGCGACTACGCCACCGGGGCGAATCACGTGCTCCCGACCGGAGGCCTTGCGCGCGCCTATGGACCCCTCAGCGTCGAGGACTTCGGGTCCTGGCGACAGGTCCAGCACCTCGATCGCAGGGGACTCGAGGAGCTCGCTCCGACGATCGAGACCATTGCCCACGCTGAAGGCTTCACCGCGCACGCCCACGCGGTCACTGTCCGCCTCGAGGCGCCCCCGACGTGACCGCCCCGCGCTACCAGTGGCAGCCCACGACGGCGGACATCGCCGCCCGCTTCGGCTTGACGCCGGACCGGGTGGTGCGCTTCGACCACAACACCTCGCCGTACCCGACCGAATGGGTCCACCCCCTCATCGCGCCCATGAGCCGCAATCTCAACGAGTACCCCGCCGCTTCGTATGCCGACCTCCGGGTTGCAGCGGCGGGCCACTACGGCGTGCTTCCCGAGAACGTCGTCCCGGGCGCGGGAGTGGACGAGATCCTCTTGTTGATCGCCAGGGCCTACCTCGGACCTGGCAAGCGCGCAACCACGGTCGAACCCACCTACCCGCTGTACGAGATCGCAACCCTCCAAACCGGCGCCGAGTTCCGCACGGTGTCCTACACCCGGCCCGACTTCGGGTTCCCAGCCGAGGCGGCAGCCGACGCAGCGGCGACGTCTGATGTGACGTGGCTGTGTGTCCCCAACAACCCCACGGGTCATCGCCAGCGAGACGATGACATCGCCCAGGTCGTCGGAGCCGCACGAGGCCTGGTGGTCATCGATGCGGCGTATGCCGAGTACACCGGGGACCGCTGGGCCACGTGGCTCGATCGCTTCGAGCACCTGATCGTCTGCCACACCCTCAGCAAGGGATTCGGATTGGCCGGGGCGCGCGTCGGATTCGCCCTCGCCCATCGCACCCTCATCGATCGCCTCGACGCCGTGCGGCCCCCTGGCAGCATCTCCACACTCTCGGCGGGTATCGCCCGGGCCGCCCTTGCGGAACCCCAGCGAATGCATCGGCACGTCGACAACACGGTGACCGAGCGTTCGCGCTTCCAGCGAGGCCTCGAGGATGCGGGCATCGACGTCGTGCCCCACACGGCGACGAACTTCCTGCTGTGCGAGTTCGGAGACGCAGCGCACCCGCTCGCAACGGCGCTGATGCAGCACGGCCTGGTCGTCCGCAGCTTCCGTCAGGACCACGCCCTCCACGGTTTCCTCCGCTTCACGGTGCGCAGCCGTGATGAGAACGCCCGGCTCATCGACACCCTCAGGAGCATCACGACATGAATCGACGTACACGCGTGGAGCGATCCACGAACGAGACGACGGTGATCGTTTCCCTCGATCTCGACGGCAGCGGAGCAGCCACCATCGGCACCGGGATCGGGATGTTCGATCATCTCCTCACATCCTTCGCACACCACTCGCTGATCGACCTCGAGATCTCCACCACCGGAGACCTGGTCGTCGACGATCACCACACCGTCGAAGACACGATGCTCTGCCTCGGGCAGGCCTTCGACGACGCGCTCGGGGACCGGTCCGGCATCGTCCGCTTCGGCGATGCGAGCGTGCCGATGGACGAGGCGATTGCCCGCTGTGCAGTCGACATCGGTGGAAGACCATATGCCGTGATCGACATCACGTTTCGGGGCGATCGGATCGGAGCGATGAGCACCCAGATGGTCGAACACGGCCTCGAGGCCTTCGCCGGGGCTGCACGCTCGACGATTCATCTGTCGGCCGCCGGAAGGAACGACCACCACGTCGCCGAGGCCGCGTTCAAGTCCCTTGCCAGGGCCATTCGCAGCGCCGTCTCCATGGACGGACGCAGGAGCGGCATCGCCTCGACGAAAGGGACGCTGTGACCTCGATCGCGGTCATCGACCATGGTGCCGGCAATCTGGTGTCGATGGTCCAGGCCCTCCGGCGGGTCGGGGCAGAACCCCAGATCGTCGCGACATCGAGCGACCTCGACGACTTCGACGGGGTGATCCTGCCCGGTGTGGGAGCAACCGGGGCAGCGATGTCGACACTGTCCCATCGCGGCCTCATCGATCCCCTGCTCGCCTATGAGGGCCCGCTGCTGGGCGTCTGTGTGGGCATGCAGATCCTGGTGGAGCACTCCGACGAGGACGACAACCCCTGCCTCGGGATCATCCCCGGCACCGTGCGTCGACTTTCGGCTCGCACGCTTCCCCACATGGGGTGGAACGAGGTCTCCGGGCGGGACGATCCCCTGCTTGCGCGCCTGCCGGACCCTGCAGCGTTCTACTTCGTGCACAGCTACGCCGTGGTGCCGGACAATCCCTCGGCGGTGGCCGGCACGACGACGGTCGAAGAGGCGGAGTTCACGTCGGTCATCCGATCGGGCCGGGTCGCCGGGGTGCAGTTCCATCCCGAGCGCTCTGGCCGGCTGGGGCTGAGCGTGCTCGCTTCGTTCGTCGACGGGTGCCGGGAGGTCGAACGTGTTGCGTAAACGCATCATTCCCTGCCTCGACGTCGACGAGGGGCGGGTGGTGAAGGGAACCCGGTTCGTGGATCTCACCGATGAAGGTGACCCCGTCGACATGGCCCAGGCGTACGCCGATGCGGGAGCCGACGAGATCTGCTTCCTCGACATCACGGCGACCTCCTCGGGCCGCGCCATCATGCTCGATACGGTGCGCAGGACCGCAGAGAACGTGTTCATCCCCCTCACCGTCGGAGGCGGTGTGCGCAGTGTCGACGACATGCGGGCAGTGCTGCGGGCCGGAGCCGACAAGGTCACGGTGAACTCGGCTGCGGTGAGGCACCCCCGGCTCATCGCCGCCTGCGCTCGTGCGTTCGGTTCCCAATGCGTGGTCGTGGCGATCGACGCACGCAGGTCCGGCGACGGGTGGACCGTTCACACCCGAGGTGGGAGAACGGACATCGGGATCGATGCGCTCGATTGGGCGGCGCGAGCCGTTCGCCTCGGCGCCGGCGAGCTTCTCGTGACATCGATGGATCGAGATGGAACCAACGACGGCTACGATCTCGGGCTGCTCGAGGCGATACGGCGCCGCGTCTCGGTCCCCGTGATCGCATCTGGAGGTGCCGGCGGCCCGGCAGATCTCGCATCGGCGCTGGCGCCGGGAAGGGCGGATGCCGCACTCGCGGCGTCGATCTTCCACCGAGGCATCCACACCGTGGCATCGGTCAAGGAGGATCTCGCAGCACGCGGGATCCCGGTGCGGGGCGCGGCGTGATCCCCTTCGGCGACCTGGAACTCGGTGCCGACGGCCTCGTTCCGGCCGTCATCCGGCACAGCCGGACCGGCGACGTACTCATGGTGGGCTACATGGACGAGCGGGCATATCGGGCGACGTGGGATTCGGGATTCGTCCACTTCTGGTCTCGCTCGCGCAACGAGCTCTGGAAGAAGGGTGAGACCTCGGGGAACACCCTGGCTCTGGTCGGCATGGTTGCGGATTGCGATCGAGACACCCTCCTCGTCACCGCCACTCCCGCAGGCCCGGTCTGCCACACCGGGGAGGACACCTGTTTCGGGCCCGCTTCGACGCCATCGCTCGGAGCAGCCGTCGACGACCTCGTGGCGATCATCGCTCAACGCATGAGCGACCGGCCGGCGGACTCGTACACGGCGAAGCTGGTGGACGACCCCGAGTTCGCCGCCCGAAAGGTGCTCGAAGAGGCCGGCGAAGTCGCATTCGCCGCAAAGGACCTTCAGCACGGCGGCCCACCGGGACGTCTCGTCGAGGAGGCCGTCGACGAGCTGTATCACCTGCTCGTGCTTCTGGCGGCACACGGCATCAATGTCCAGGACGTCGCCGACGAGGTGACGGCTCGGATGGTTTCGAGAGGCGACTCCTAGCCTGACCGCGATGTCTCGCATCACCGCCGTTGCGGTCTTCGTGCTCGCCGTTGCAGCCTCTGCGTGCTCCGCTCCCCCGGCAGGGCCCCTTCCCGATGCGCCCACGCCCACCACGCTCGAGGAGATCGAAACCGAGCTCGCAGCGTCGACCACTCCCACGGTGGTGAACGTGTGGGCCTCGTGGTGCCTTCCGTGCCGGTCCGAGGCGCCGCTCATCGCCGATGCTGTTGCTGCACATCCGCAGGTGCGGTTCATCGGCCTCAACGTCCGAGACAGCCCCGGAGATGCACAGGCCTTCCTCGGTGAGTTCCTCGCCGACGTCGACATGGAGCACTTCGCCGATCGGGGTGGCCGCATCCCCATCGAACTGGGCGCCACGTCGGGCGTTCCCGTCACCTTCTTCTACCGAGCGGGTGGAGATCAGGCGGCCGTCCATCTCGGCATCATCGACGAGCCCACCATGGCGAGGCTCCTCGACGAAATCGACCGCTGATGGAGTTCTCCCTCCTCGGCGCCGCGGCCGTTGCGGTGTTTGCGTTCTGGGCCATGCTGCGATGGGAGGCCAAGAGGGGGAACGCCGCAGGGTGTGCCGTCGATCTCTGGGACGCCGCACTGGTCTCGGCCGCCGGGGGGCTGCTCGTCGGTCGGCTGGTCGCGATGACCCAAGCCGGGATCAACCCGATCACCGACCCCGGACAGATCCTGCTGGTTCGCAGTGGCGTCTCCACGCCGGCCGCAGCGATTGCAACCCTGGTGATCTTCACCTTCGTGGCGAGACGAGACCTCGTGACCGCCGCAGATGCCATCGCACCGGCTGCCCTGGCAGGCCTCGCAGGGTGGCATGCAGGCTGCATCGTGACCGGATCGTGCCTCGGCACGGAGAGCTCACTGCCGTGGGCACGAGCCCTCGAAGGCAGCGACGTCACCCGACATCCCGTCGAGCTCTACACCGCGGTCGGAATGGCGGCCGCCGCCATCCTGCTCGCCCTCTGGAAGGCGCACGGGAGGCCACCACCGGGCTCCGTGGCGGGAACGGCGCTCTTTGCGGCGGGAGCCATGCGACTCGTCACCGAACCGATGCGCGTCTCTCTCGGCGGCGGTCCGGTGTGGCTCTACGGTGCGGCCATGATCGCAGGGGCGGCGATCACCGTCGGCAGCGTCGTGCGCCGCAGGAGATCGGTCAGGCGCTGAGGTCGATCAGACGCTCGATGCGCTCTCGGAGGAACTCGTCGTTGTTCACGCCGAACCAACGATCGACGATGACGCCTTGGGAGACGAGGATCGTCGCCGGCTGCCCGGGGACGCCGTAGAGGTCCCAGACGGAGTCATCGAGACCCCACTCGAGATTGTCCGAGAAGAGCGACTCTGCGGCCTGCGCCGTGGGATCGAGACCGCTCTTGCCGGCGACGGCGAGGAAGGTCACCTCATCCTGGTAGTTCGCTGCGACAGCGTCGACGACGGGCAACTCCCGTCGGCATGAGCCTCACCACTCGGCCCAGAACACCATGAAGACCGGCTTCACCTCTTGTGACAGGGTGAAGGTCTCTGCACCGTCGGTGCCGAGGGCCAGTGTGAAGTCGGGCGCGGGATCGCCTTCAGGCGGTGGGGAAGTCGATTGCGGCGCTTCTGTGCTCTCGGGGGACGTCGACTCGGAGGTCGACGACCCATCGGTGGACGAGGAGGTGTCACTGTCGGCGCTTGCCGTGTCGTCGACGGCCGACGTGGTCGGCGCCGACGAAGCCGGGGAGGAGGTGTCGTCGGTGCTGGGCGACGAGCTACAGGCCGCAATCAGCAGCCCGAGGGCGACGAGAAGGATCAATGCGGATCGGCGCATACGGCAACGGTAGGCGTCCACCACGTCTACAGCGACGCATTTGCGAGCTGTTTGCTCTTCGTTAATGACCGTTCGAGGGCGGCTGCGGCCGCCCCCGATTCGATGGCTTCCTGCGCACGGGCGACGCCGTCGACGAAGCCCTCCGCCATACCGGCGAGCACGATCGCCGGTGCTGCGTTCATGGTGGCGGCATCGGCCTTCGGGCCGCCTTCGCCAGAGAGAACAGCCTCGGTGATGGCGACGTTCTCGGCGGGACCGCCTCCCCGCAGATCGGCGACCGGAGCTCGGGCAACACCGAAGTCCTCAGGGGTGAATTCGGCCTCGGTGATCTCGCCGTCCACGAGGCGGTAGATCCGGCTCGGGCCGGAGATCGACAGCTCGTCGAGGCCCTCCTCGCCGAAGAAGACGAAGGCACGATCGACTCCTCTGGCAGCGAGCACATCCACCATGAGCCGCGCCATCCGTCCGTCGGACACACCCACGCTCATCCTCGCTCGCGCCGGGTTGCACAGCGGACCGAGGAAGTTGAAGACGGTGCGCACGCCGAGCTCGCGTCGAACCGGAACGGCGTGGCGCATGGCAGGGTGGAAACGCGGGGCGAAGAAGAATCCGAAGCCCGTGTCCTCCACCATCTCGGCGACCTGGTCGGGCGTGAGATCGAGGTCGAATCCCAGCGCCTCCAACAGATCAGCCGAGCCGGTCTTCGACGACGCCGCCCGATTGCCGTGCTTGGCCACCTTCACGCCCGCCCCGGCCGCGATGAAGGCGGCGGTGGTCGAGATGTTGAAGGTTCCGTAGCCGTCGCCGCCCGTGCCGACGATATCGACTGCGTCATCGATGTCCACGGTGACGGCAGCGGCCATCATGGCGTCGACCATGCCCGCCATCTCGTCGGCCGACTCACCCTTGGTCCGCAGCGACACGATGAAGGCGGCGATCTGGGCGTCGGTGGCCTCGCCGGCCATGATCTCGGTCATCGCCGCCTCGGCTTCGGCTCGACGAAGGTCGTCACCCGCCATGATCGTGTTCAGGGCATCGGCCCAGGAGTATCCGCTCATGGTGGCGACGATACTGCGCATCGAACCCCTCTCGAGGTGCGCCGTCGAGTTCGCCCGCCGCCGGCGAGGAACCGTGTCAGCCGATGGTGGCGAGCCGCTTGCGCTGCTTCTCGGTGGTGCCGCCCCAGATGCCGAATCGCTCGTTCGTGTCGAGTGCGTGGGCGAGGCAATCTTCGCGCACTGCGCACGACTCGCAGATGGCGAGGGCGGCGCGCTCGTCTGCTTTCGACTGAGGGTAGAAGGTCATGCCCTTGCCGAGGTCAGCGCACGCCGCGTAGGTCGCCCATGGCTTCTCGTCCAGCAGGGGTGCCGCAAGGACCTCGAGCGGCAGGGTGTCGTCCATCGCTTCCATGTCGGTACTTCCTTTGGGGGTGGAGTGGAGGGTGGGGGTGTTGTGCTTGTGCACGCTTTGACGACCGCACACCCCCGCCCGGTTCCCAATTCCCCCCACGGCCGGGTGGCTCTACACTGACGGATGGGAAGAAGGACGCGCTGGGAACTGGGAGGATGCTCTGCTCTACTTCGCCTACACGGCACGGATAGCGCCCGACCAGATGGCCGCCGTGTCACCTGACGCAAGCTTCGAGTTCATCGCCCACCTCCCGGAATGGGGCTTGGAGTTCCCGATCGACGGCAACGGGTGGGGTGGGTCTCTCCCCACAGCCGCACCTGCAACGGGGAGCACCGTGTGGGGAGCCGTGTACACGGTTCCCGACGCCGACGTGCACAAGCTCGACCTCGTGGAGAAGCAGGAAGGCCGCGAGGCGACATCCGTCGAAGCGATGGATCGCATGGGTCGTCGGCATACGGTGGTCACCCACCTGGCCCCGACCTTCGATGGGACGGACACCGATCCATCCCCTCGCTATGTGACGATCATGCTGAGCGGGTCGCGGCACTGGAGCCTCCCGGCTGGGTGGATCGCCGGGCTCGAGGAGCATCTCGGCACTGGATTCTGAGCGGTGCTTCGTGAGCTGAACTGGTCCGGCATCCTCTTCGGCTCAGGCGCCGGGCTGATCGTCGGCATCGCCCTGTATGCGATCGTCGGTGCGGTGAACGGGGGCACCTTCCTCCAAGTGCTGATCCAGTTCACGGCGTTCTTCGTCGCCGGCTACGTCGCAGGGAGGTTCTCCCTCGTGGGTGCCGTTGCGGCGGGTGGCTTCGCCGGGCTCTTCCTCTACTTCGGCTTGGCGTTGGTGTCGGTGATCGCAGGAGTCGACATCCAAGCCGTTGCCATCCTGTTCTTCGGCGCTCTGGCGCTGGCCTTCGGCTCCGCAGGTGCCGTGCTCGCCCAGGCCCGGCGCCGCTGACGATCGACGCAGCCAGCGCCAATGACCTCTTGTTGGCCCGCGGGTCCGGGGGTACGTTGGGAGTGAGGCTCCACGTTCGGTGGCAATCCGCCTCGGGGAGCGAGGTGATTCAATGCGCTTGGAGATGACGCGCACGTTCCCGGTCCCTCGCCAGCGCGGTTGGGACTATGTCGAGGACTTCCACACCTGGCCGGAGTGGATGGACGCCGATCTCGTCGACCCGGATGAGTCCGCACGCGCCAAGCCCGGCGATACGGTGCGGTTGCGAACCACCCTGCTGGGCGTGCCGATGCACGGTTCACTCATCCTCGAGGAGATGGTCTCTCCTGAGATGTCGCGGACGCTGTATCGATGGCCCGGCTGGCCGGACATCCATGTCGAGCAGCGCTACTCACATGCGGGTCCCAGTGCGTTCACGATGGAGCTGATCGCATCCTCGGACGAGGACGAAGGGTGGTTGGGCACCGCCATTGCGTGGTTGATGGTCAACACCCCGCTCATGATGCGCCAGCAGATCCATGAGCAGTTCGATCGGCTCGACGAGGCCTTCCGAAAGGGCTACGCCTCCACGCGGAGGACGACGACGAAGAAGGCTGCATGAGCTCTCACCCGATCGCGCGGACAGGTTCCTGATCAGCCCGACGCCCAGATCCACCGGAATCTCTCGGTCGGCAACGGGGTACGGCTCCTATGCTCTGAGGGCGAGTCGGTGAGACGATCGCGGCGGTTCGCCGTCGAGGAAAGTCCGGACTCCACAGGGCATGACGCTGGGTAACACCCAGGCGGGGCAACCCGACAGACAGTGCAGCAGAGAGCAGACCGCCGATGGTCGAACTCGCCGCAAGGCGAGGTCGTCACAGGCAAGGGTGAAACGGTGGGGTAAGAGCCCACCAGCACGCCGAGTGATCGGCGTGGCTCGGCAAACCTCGTCAGGAGCAAGACCGAGCAGGGACAGGATGGCCCGTCCGCTACGTCCCGGGTAGGTCGCACGAGGCCGTCGGTGACGGCGGTCCCAGATAGATGATCGTCCACGACAGGATCCGGCTTACACACCGACTCGCACGCATCGAGGGGCCGCCGTACCGGCGGCCCCTCGACTCGTCTCCTCCCACCACACCTCGCGTGGTGGTTCCCACCGCTATGCAGCGGCTTCTGACTGCTCCTGGCTCTGATCGCTCGAGACATAGCGGTAGATCACCCATCCGATCGCAGCGCCCACGAGTGGCGCAACCCAGTAGATCCACTGATCGGACCAGACCACGCCCACGATGCCGGGGCCGAGCGAGCGAGCGGGGTTCACCGACGTGCCGGTGAACGGCACGAGCACGAGGTGGATCATCGTGAGGGTCAGGGCGATCGACAGGAAGGCCGTTGCACGCGACCCGAGACTCGTCGACACCTTGAGGATCACCACGAGGAAGATCGCCGTGAACGTCATCTCCATCAAGAAGCCCTCCCACACCTCGACCCCCGATCCGAGGACGGTTGCGGTGCTGGCGACAGCCTCCTGGCTCGATACGACGAGGAGCGTCAGGGCGGCCAGCACGGCGCCGAGGACCTGTGCAACCCAATACCCGATCGTGGTCAACGCATCGATGCGGCCGTCGAGGAGCATGGCGAGCGACACGGCGGGATTGAAGTGGCCGCCAGACACCTCACCGAAGGCATAGAGCCCGGCGAGGAGGGCGAGGCCGAAGCCGAACGAGATCGCAACGATGGTCGTCGTGGCTCCGCTGGCATTGGCGGCGAGCACTGCCCCGCAGCCCCCAACGACCAGGATGTACGTCCCGAGCACCTCGGCGAGGAGCGAACGAATGTCGGTCATGGATCCTCCCATCGATTCGACCGCCGACCTGAGCATGAGACCTCGGCGTGGCCAGTGGGGTTTCGCCGGGATCGTCCCATGCCGGCGCGACCCGG
Organism: Acidimicrobiia bacterium; assembly: GCA_030066265.1. GTDB lineage: Bacteria > Actinomycetota > Acidimicrobiia > Spongiisociales > UBA5794 > SZUA-442. The sequence continues at coordinate 66,249 of JASJCF010000011.1, forward strand.
CACCTGGATTGTCCGGGGAGGCATGAACAGGCCCGGGATCTCCCCCTCCACCACCCGGCACCACGGCACCTCGCCGCCCGTATGATGGCGTCGTGCTCGCCGCCGGATCGAACATCCGCCGTCTCGCCACTCGAAGCGACCGGTCGCAAGGGCACGAGGCACGGCGGCCGGCCGCACATGACCGAGCAACCATGCGCAACCACGTCACGACAGTCCATCATCGAACACGCAGAGGGAGAGAACGATGAGCAACGCCGATCACAGCCCCGACAGCGCTCCCAGCGGGCAGGGCCCCAGCGGCTGCCCGGTGATGCATGCAGGACATCAGGCAGTCGGGGGGACTGCGAATCAGCACTGGTGGCCCGATCAGCTGAACCTCGGGATCCTGCGCCAGAATCCCCCGCAGGCCGATCCGATGGGCGCCGACTTCCACTACGCAACCGAGTTCGAAAGCCTCGACTTCGATGCGCTTGCGAGCGATGTCGATGCGCTGATGACCGACTCCCAGGACTGGTGGCCCGCCGACTACGGACACTACGGGCCGTTCTTCATCCGCATGACCTGGCATGCTGCGGGCACGTACCGCATCGCTGACGGTCGAGGCGGAGGCGG